>NZ_PYWK01000002.1 GCF_003049645.1 Metasolibacillus fluoroglycofenilyticus | reverse complement strand
CATGTGAACTTTCTTTGCCTTCTAAGTAGCGTAGGACTGCTTGTAATTTTTCTTCTGATGTATATTTAGCCATATAAAAACTGCTCCTCCAATTGTTAGACGTGTCTAACAATTGGGGAGCAGTTCACTACCGTTTTTAGGGGGGGAATATACTAGATGCTCATGTATAATAAACTATTTATTAACAAGATAAGAAAAAACTTCATCTTCAGTTAAACTAGAAACAATAGCAATATACATATCATCTTGTTGATATTTTATTGTAATTAAATCTTCATTTGCAGAATTTTGATGATAAGCTATTTCATATATTTTATCATTATATTGTTTTTTTATGAATTGATGCTCATCTAAACTATTAAAGATAACAGGTGTTTTTTGTTGGATGATAGACAACACATCATTAGACTCAGTTTGTAAATATTGATCTACTAATACATTATCTAATTTAATACTAGAATTAGATTTTTTGAAGTCCTCTTGTAGACTAGATTCTAAATTTAAAGAGTTAACAATTAAATTTTCTGCCATCTCAGTATATTGAGGTGAAGCCTGGTAATTATTTTCTACTTGGTAGCCTTGATAGCCTCCGACAACCCATGTTTGCTATACTTCTGTTCCACAAGCATATGTTGACGAATCAAGACCAGAAATCGTTGATACACCGACTGCTGCAGAACGATTTAGTGAACCTAGTGGTATATTTCGATTCCAACTAACATTGTGGGTAATACCTTGATCAAGTCGTCGTCCAAAAAGCGAGCTATCATAAACTACTGTAGCAGAACTTTCCGTATTATAAGATGTAGACATGCCACCCCGTACAGCACCTTTGGAAATAGATGTAACAAGTACTGTGTGGCTATTTAAATTAAACGAGCTAGTACTGTATGCTCCAGCGCTAAAATGTAAACGTGCATCATAAACGCCGTTACAATTTTCAGCTAATAGCCCCGTTACTGAATATGTTCTAGCAACATAGGAAGCTGGTCCAGAGCTAGGGAGATAAGTAGCCCAACTATAAGCTAATGATTTACTAGGAGATAAACTTAATAATAAAATTAATACTGTTAGAAATGTAAATATTCTTTTCATTAATAACTCCTCCATTTAAAAATAACTTGTTAATAATTATCCTCTATCAAGCATATATTAAAATATAAAAGTAGAAATTCATAAAATTATATTTTATGAAGGGTATAATTTGACTTTTATAGCTCCTTTTTATAGTATTAAATTACCTGATAGAGATAAATATGGGTATTATTGTAATATAAAACACTTATATTGTCAATTTAGGATTTATTAATCGTATAAACTATTTTATATTTCAATAAAATATTCGATATTGATAAATATTAAAACGATTGAATGTTCTGTAAACTCATGTTGAAATAAGGAATTAACAGGAGGCGATAAAATGAAAAAACAAATTCACTTTATATTGTTATTTATCTTACTGTTAACAGGCTGTGCCAACCAATTAGCGAGACTAGAAGATGCCTTATCAGAGTCTGGGATTGAAAATGTAGATAAAATAATTATTATGGATGTGCCGACGAAAGAAAAACGTATTATAGATAATCCGCAGCTGTTGGAGGAGTTTATTAGTAAGATGGAAGGTACACGAATCATGCCGCAAGAAAAGGAGAAAGAAGAAAATGCTCAGTATGTAGTAGAGTTTTATGAGCAGGAAAATTCGTTTAAATATTATACACCTTTAACGTCAAGAGAGCGTGGCGATTACACAAATACAAATCCGATATCGATTGTAGAAGCCTATTTTAAAAAGGCAGATGCGATGGAGTAATGCTAGTAGAAATTTCGAAGAAATATTACGGTGCGCATCCTACAAGCCAGTAATGGCACTGCTTGTAGGACGCTTTTAAAATTGTAGTGAATTGTCAGAATTGTTTGCGTGCCAGGCACACACTCAATTAAGCAAAGATTTCAAAAATACCAATCGCGATAAGTAACCAGCCTGAAATAGCTGTAGAGTACTGTCCGATAAATGTTTTGGTTAATAAAATACCAAAATGGCTACCAATAGCTACTGTAATAAAGGAAAAAACACCAATGGAAATGACCATCCATATTGTCGAAATGTCATTTGCACCAATTGCGATACCTGTAGCTAAGCAATTGGCAGAGAGCACAAACCCTAAGGGAATCGCTTCTTTTAAAGAAAGGATGGAATTTTTATCTTTATCAAATGATTTCACACGATTTGTTTTAATCAATCGATGTGATAACAATGTCCATACGCCAATAACACATAATAAAAGGCTGCCTAACAAATTGGCTAGATATACTGAAATATAGTCAATCAATGCTACACCGACTGTGACTGCTACATATGTTATAATCATGGACAATATCGCAATTGTAGCGTTTGATACTAGAGGGATTTTTATTCGTTTCATTCCATATGCTAGGCTTATCCCCAAATTATCTAAATTTACTGCTATACCTACAAGAATGATAGTAATCCACTGCATCGAATCCTCCTCGAAACTGCTAATCCATTTTTCCTCCATATTATATGAGTAAAATGCTATTTTGTTCGACACAGTGTAAACATGGATTAATTTCAGGAAAGATAAAAATGAAAGATTAAGCCACCCTAAGCTTCTTTTTAAAATGAATTACGAAAGTAATGATAAAGACAATGATTAAAACAAGGAAAAACATATGGTGTGGAACATGTATGCCAATTATACTAACGAGCATTTTTAGTGCAACGATGCCAATAATGAGAAAGGCTGCTTCTTCTAATTCAGGTATTTTTTCAATGACGGTTAAAAATAAACCCGCAATTGTTCTCATCATTAAAATGCCTAACATTCCTCCAATCATTAATATCCAAACTTCACTGGATATTGCAAACGCAGCAAATATGGCATCAAGTGAAAAAGCGATATCCATTAACTCTATCATAATGACAGTCGCCCAAAAGCTTCCGAAAATGCGAACTAATAACCCTGATTTTTTAACCTCTTTGACACTGTCTTCTTGCCCTATTTGAGCGAAATGAGCAACACACAGCCACCCCAAATACAAGGCACCTAGCAATTTGATAAACCAAAATTCCACTAAATAAACGCCAATGCCTATAAATAAAAATCGAAAAAAATAAGCACCCATCATCCCATACATCAATGCTCGCTTCCGTTGCTTGTTCGGCAAATGCTTCACTAACACCGCCAAGACAAGCGCATTATCTGCTGAGAGTAAACCTTCAATAATAATGAGTGTAGATATTAATCCCCATGATACAGGGTCCGTTAAAACGTCCTTCCACATATTCCAGTCGAAAAATTGCATATATATAGATAAAATTCCTTGAATAATTTCCAAAGCGTCCCCCCTACTAGCACGATGCTAGTCTAGTATATGCACAATCGTCACTGTTATGAGAAGGGGGATAGCAATGAAAATAAGGCACTAACAAATTTTGTTAGTACCCTAAATTGTAGTGAATTGTCAGAATTGTTTGCGTGCCAGGCACCTTTAGTCGTACACATGAAATAACATCAGCTCATGTATCATCTTCTCAACAATCACCAAATCCTCCTCGGTTGGTTTTGCGCCGATAAAGCGAATGCTACCATCTTTATGATACTCTGCTTGATAGCGCTGCTGTTTATAAAAAAAACTAATCAACCAGCCGGGTAGCTGCTTGTTTTCAAATAAGGGCTTAAAATTAAAATGTTGAATCATGAAACCACTCCTTCCTATTTATCGTACTAAATAAGTGAAAGCTTATGCAATAGCGATTGTTTTGTAATATGGCATTTCTGTTATACAATATGAGCGTAATTGATATAGAAACGAGAGGATACAATGGATAGTTTATTTGGACTATTAATTTTACTTGCGGGTGTTGGAGCAATTGTTGGAGCGGCGACAAATTATATGGCGATTAAAATGCTGTTTCGTCCGTATAAGCCGATTTATTTTATGCACTGGCGCCTGCCGTTAACGCCGGGACTTATTCCGAAAAGACGTGATGTGCTAGCAATTCAGTTAGGGAAAACGGTAGCTGATTATTTATTAACACCAGATACGATTAAAAAGAAATTTTTATCGCAAGATGTGCGGGATAATGTACTTGAGTTTGCTCGTCAAAAAGTAGCAGCAGAGGTATTCACACAGGACAGAACGATTAATGACTGGTTAAAGCTTGCGAATTTGCAGCATACTCCGGCTCTATTAGAGCAAAAAGTTGATGCAGTCATTGCCAATCAATTTATATCCGTAAAAAATGTGCTGGCAACAAAAACAATTCAGCAGTTAATGCCTGAGGATTTAGAGCCTGTACTAGATAAAAAAATTGGCGATGCTGTCGAGCAAATTTTGGATAAGGGAGTGGCTTACTTCCAATCGCCTGAGGGCGCAAAAACGATTAAAAATTTATTAGATGACTTTTTAAATTCAAAAGGTTCCTTTGGTGGCATGATTTCAATGTTTATGGGTGATTCTATGTCGCTCGTTGAAAAGGTACAGCGCGAACTAATCCGCTTTTTACAAGCGCCAGGTACAAGCGCTCTTTTATATCGCATTTTTTCAACAGAATGGGAAAAAATTAAACAACGTCCTGCAATGGACTTTATGAAAGATATAAACTTTGATACGATTGAACAGAGCATTCAAGCATATGCGAAAGAGCAGCTTGCCATTGAAACGCGTCTAGACAAAACAATTAATGATTATTGGCCACAGGGGCAAAACTGGACAAATGACGAGCTGTTACCAAAAGTGATGGATAAAGCATTCCAAGCAGCAGAAGGTAAAATTGAAGATGTATTAAAACGTCTAAACTTAGCGGAAGTTGTGCGTCAACAAGTGGACTCATTCCCGATTGCTAAGCTTGAAGAGCTTGTGTTAGGCATAATTAGCCGCGAACTGCGTATGATTACATGGCTAGGTGGCATTATTGGTGGTATCGTTGGTATTGTGCAAGCGATTATTGTCTTTATGACAAATTAAAAGGAAAGTAGGAATACGATGATTAACATTTATGAGGATATTAACAGATTAGAAGCGACATTTCGCAAAACAGATGAATTTAAGTTATTGCAAGAAACTGTTGAAGCTGTGCGTAACGATGATGAAGCGAAAAACTTATTTACAAATTTCCGCGATATTCAAATGAAGCTACAGCAAAAGCAAATGTCTGGGGAAGAGCTACTAGAGGATGAGCTTGCTTATGCACAAAAGGCAGCACAGCTTGCTCAGCAAAATATAAAAATTCTTGCAATGCTTGAAGCCGAAATGGGTTTAAGTCGTGTAATCGAAGAAGTGAACCGTATTTTAACAAAACCAGTTCAAACGCTTTATGATGGGCTATAAAAATAAACGAGGTTGCCTGAAAAGCAGTGCGTTCGCACGCTTTTCAGGCAACCTTGTTTTTTGGTACAATAATGGTTGTATGTTAATTTGGGCGGTGCGTCGTAGAAAGCATGCCTTAATGCTTATAACAGTTGAATGAGACTTTTAAAAAAGACAAGATGATTTTTATTTATAGAAAAAAGTGTTAGATTCCCTGTTTAAAGCCTTTTAAAATAAAACAAACAGAGTATCTGAAAAGTAATGCTTTGCACGCTTTTCAGAGGCCCCCTATACACCAATTTATAATGAGGTAGAGAAAAAACAATGAAAACGATAAAAATAAATGAACAATTTAAAGAAGATTGGAATCGAGTATTAAATCATATTGCTAATCTTTTTTATGAGGATTCTGTTATACAATTTACACAAGATGGTGCGGACATGGAAATTGTCTTTCAGCATCGCGTCGAGGCTGATTTTACAATTCATACAGCAGCACAGCTTACAGTTGATGGAAAGAACTATACAAGTGATTATGCCATTCGTTATACAACGGAAGGAACGGAAAAGGAGCAAAATATTCGTATAAAGCGTGCGTTATCACATGTAATGCTAGATGTGCTTGAACAATACACAGGTATGACGCAGCAATGGGGTATTTTAACAGGAGTTCGTCCAACAAAGCTGTATCATAAGTATCGTAAAGCGGGCATGCATGAGGAAGAAATTTTTGCGGTGCTAAAAAAGGATTATCGTCTATCGGATGCTAAAATTTCTTTAATGAAGGAAATCGTAGCGAGACAGCTACAAATTATTCCTGATTTAGATGAGCTAGGGCAGGAAATTTCAATTTATATTGGCGTGCCATTTTGTCCGACGATGTGTGCTTATTGCACATTTCCCGCATATGCCATTCAAAGCAACCGCAAGCAAGGGCGCGTGGATAAATTTATTGACGGCTTGCATATTGAATTGCGTGAAATGGGTAAATGGTTGACGGAAAAGAATATGCGTATAACATCGATTTATTGGGGCGGTGGAACACCTACTTCAATTGAAGCGGATGAAATGGACGCACTTTATAAAACGATGTTTGAATCGTTCCCAAACCCACAAACGATTCGCGAAATTACAGTAGAGGCTGGGCGTCCTGATACAATTACTCCGGAAAAACTAGAAGTGCTTAAAAAATGGGGAATCGACCGTATTTCTGTCAATCCACAGTCCTATACGCAAGAAACTTTAAAAGCGATTGGCCGTCATCATACAGTGCAAGAAACGATTGATAAGTTTTGGCTATCACGCGAGCATGGGATGAATAATATTAATATGGACTTAATTATCGGGTTGCCGAACGAAGGTGTTACTGAATTCGAGCATTCTTTAAATGAATCAGCGAAGATGTTGCCTGAATCTCTTACAGTCCATACGTTAAGCTTTAAGCGCGCATCAGAAATGACACGCAATAAAGACAAGTACCGTGTAGCAGACCGTAATACAGTGAGTCAGATGATGCAAATGGCAACGGACTGGACAAAAGAAAATGGTTATGTCCCATATTATTTATATCGACAAAAAAATATTTTAGGTAATTTAGAAAATGTCGGTTATTGTAAACCGGGCGAGGAGTCTATTTACAATATCGTAATTATGGAGGAAGTGCAGACAATTTTAGGAATCGGCTGTGGTGCTTCATCAAAATTTGTACATCCTGAAACAGGGAAAATAACACAATTCCACAATCCTAAAGACCCGGCAGCGTATATCATGACTTTTGAAGAATCAATTAAGAAAAAAATTGAAATTTTAAATGATTTATACGTAAAAATTAGGTAAAATAGCAGGGAGTAGCATATTTATTATATGTTATTTCCTGTTTTATTATTTATATTAACTGCGACTATAGCATTATATAACTCCCCTGCTTTTTGGGGGATATTCTGGGAGGTGCACTGATGAATAAAGGTACACTAAAAGAGCTTGCGGGAACAATTAGACACCTACGTGTGGAAGAGCGCTATGAAGAAATAATTATAGCGAGTGATGAAATTGCAAATACATTATTCAAATTAAATGAAGTTGATGACATACTCGATATATTGAAAAATAGGATCGTTGCCTATGTATATACAGGCAACTATGAAGAAGCTTTCGCTGCGCTCTTTCAAGTAGAGCAAATTTGTAGCAACCATCCATCGAACGAGCATTATAGCTTGTACTACGGACTAGCGGGTATTTTATACACAGTGTTAAATCATACAGAAATGGCGAAAGAAGCGATGTTCAAGGCAGAAGTGCTCGCCCGCGAGCAAGAGAAGCATCGGCAACTTTGCCACACATACTCAAATTTATCTAATCTTTACTATGATTTAAAGGATTATGAGCAGGCAAAGGAGTATGCTGTGAAGGCACTTGAGAAATTATCATACTTTGATTATGAGAAAATTGACTTATTGCCAATTATAGGAAATTCAATAATTGCCTTTGCTTATGTTGGAGATGTAGAAGCTGCCAAAGAGCTATATAAGGAAATGCTGGAAATCCAAAATGTATATGGGCAGGACCGTGATGATCGCAATAAAGCATTATTGTATAATGCGGAAATGGCACTTGAATTTTCCAAAGGGTGTATGGAGCGAGCAATTGAAGCTGCTGAAAAAGCGAAGCAAATCTTTATTAGGCAAGGCGATCTTTATATGGTAAAAGTGGTGCAACGAGCCCTTATCGATTATTATAAAAAGAGTAATAAAACGGAGAAGCTTGTTAGCGCCCAAGAGGAATATATTGAATTGCTAGAAAAGCACGAGCAAGAGGCCTATAATCGTGCATTATTGAAATTTCAATTAGATGAAAAGAAGCGTAAATATAAAATGGCATCATTTATTGACCCATTAACGAAAATTTACAATCGGGGTTATATGGAGCATCAAGCTCCTAAGCATCTTTTAGACGCTGCCTACCATAAGCATTATGTTGGCTGTATTATTTTTGATATCGATTATTTTAAGCAAGTAAATGATCAGTATGGTCATTTAATAGGTGATGAAATTATAAAATTCGTTGCAACAAGTGCAGCGCAGCTGTTTGCACAATACGATGCTATTTTTGCACGTTATGGTGGTGATGAATTTATCGCTTGTGTGCGCACCGAAAATGTGCAGCAATTTGAAGAAATTATTAAGACGCTCTATTCGTTTTTTAAGACACAATCTATTTTAATGAAAGACGAGCGTTTGCAAATTAGCATAAGTATAGGTGCTTATATAATAAATGCTACAAAGGTTGGAAATTTCACTGAGCTTTTAAAAACAGCAGATGAAGAATTATATGCAGTGAAACGCAATGGGCGTGATGACTTTAAAATCACTTATGCGAAATAGGAGAAAAGAAGAGGTATAAATGAAAAAATTAATTTTTAGTTTACTGGCTGTAGTTTTTTTACTTATTGGTTGTACATTTGACATTCAACAACCCGAACAGCAGCCGATTTCTGGTCATGAAATGAAGGTGCATTTTATTGATGTAGGACAGGGCGATTCGATATTGATTCAATCGCCAAATGGTAAAACAATGCTGATAGACGGAGGAATAAAAGGAGCTGGGAAAACAGTTGTCGCCTATTTACGAGAGCAAGGTGTAAAAAGATTAGATTATGTTGTAGCTACACATCCTGATGCAGACCATATCGGGGGGCTAATTGCTGTTTTAAACTCCATTTCCATCGGACACTTTCTAGATTCAGGAAAAGTACATACATCGCAAACACTAGAGGAAATGCTCACATTAATATCCGATAAGAACATTTCCTATAGCGTGCCAGAAAAAGGGGAAGTTATCGATTTTGATAAGGAATTAAGCGTAGAAGCAATTTATGCCGATGAAGATGCTTCGGATAATAATGATGCATCCATCGTTTTAAAAATTACATATGGAGAAGTATCATTTTTACTAACAGGGGACGCAGGCATCAATATCGAAAAGCAATTAGTAAAGGAAAATATTAAAGCAACTGTGTTAAAGGCGGGGCATCATGGCTCAAACACAAGTAGCTCATTAGAGTTTATGCAGGCAGTGCGCCCAGAGGCTGTTGTGCTAAGCTACGGACAAGACAATAAATATGGACATCCACATGCTGAAGTAATTGATAATGCACTTGCTGTTCAAAGTAAGCTATACGGCACTGCTGAGGCTGGGACGATTGTTTTTACAACGGATGGGACAAGCTATAATACAACAGCAGAAGAGTGGACAGGCATTGGTGCAACAAGCTCTATTCGTACATCTAAAGCAACTGTTGAATTAATTAGTAAAGATTTAGTAAATGAGGTTGTTGTCATTCAAAATACGGGAAATGAGCCTGTTTCCTTACAAGGCTGGAAGCTTGTATCGGTAGAAGGAAACCAAGTTTTTAACTTTCCGAATATAACGCTTCAACAAAACGCTAAATTATCAATTACGAGTGGGCCTGATGCAAAGGATAGCAAAGGCACACTAAAGTGGACTTCAAAGCAAATATGGGCGAATAGTGGAGATGCAGCACAGCTTATAAATGCAAAGGGAGAGATTGTAAGTGAGCTTGAATAACTATACATTGGATCGCTTTGAAGGAGAGTACGCAATTTTTTTAAAGCGACCAGAGGAGACAGAACAGCTAATTATTCATTGCAGTGAATATAGCGAGCTGTTATCTGAAGGGGATATCGTAGCAATTAGCTATGATAATGGCGTCTATACGATACAGCGACTCGCTGAAGAAACGAACGCACAACAAACAAAAATTGAACAAATGATGCGAGCATTACGGAAAAAGCGCAAATAAGAGAGTGTCCGAAAAGCAGTGCTTTAGCATGCTTTTCGGACGTTTCGTATATGTTTAAAAGCGAACTTTTCTTTGAATGATATATCAGAGGGTTTTGGGGACGTAGAATACCTCCCTAAAATATGCGGAGCTGATATATTCAAAAAGACCTGTGTATTCGATGAAAAAATGTTCTGAAAGGTTTGATGTATCGACACGAAATAATGACTACAAATATGGTAGGATAATAGAATAATACATAAGTTAGGGAGTGCCTTATGACAATTCAGACGATTATTTTTGATTTGGATGATACATTATTATGGGACAAAAAATCTGTGCAAACAGCATTTGACCATACTTGCGCTTATGCAAGTGAGCGTCACTCGGTTGATGCTAAGCAGTTGGAGCAAGCGGTGCGTGAAAGTGCGAGGGAACTTTACGAGTCATATGAAACATATGATTATACAGTGCTAATTGGCATTAATCCATTTGAGGGATTATGGGGAACATTCGATGACCCGACAGAAATGTTTCAAAAAATGAAGGAACTTGTACCAGCATATCGTGCGCAAGCTTGGACTGGAGGTTTGGCAAAGCTTGGGATAGCGGATGCTACGTTTGGCGCAGAGCTTGGGGAGCGCTTTGTAGAGGAACGTAAAAAAAGTCCTTTTTTATATGAGGATACATTCGCAGTGTTGGACGAGCTAAAGGGAAAATATCAGCTCATTTTGCTAACAAATGGTGCACCAAGCTTACAAAATTTAAAACTTGAAATAACACCAGAGCTAGTATCATATTTTGACCATATTATTATTTCAGGTGATTTCGGAAAAGGAAAGCCAGATGCATCGATTTTTGAATATGTGCTAGAAAAAGCTAGTGCAACTGTCGAAAAGTCTATCATGGTTGGGGATAATTTAATGACAGATATATTAGGTTCATCGCGTATTGGTATGAAAAATGTTTGGATTAATCGGGAAAATAAAGAGCCGCATCCAGATGTGAAGCCTACATATGAAGTAGAATCATTAACGCAACTTTTAGAGCTTATCAAAAAATTGTAGGTCGAGGCGTCTGAAAAGCAGTGCTATGCACGCTTTTCAGACGTTTTTTGTTTATCCCGCAATAACGGGCAGTAAGCCGCTCACTTCCAGACTTAAGTGAAAGGTAGCTGAAGGATAAGTGAGAGGTCAACTGCCCGTAAAAGCCCGACTGGTTCAACTAACAATCCGTGGAGAAAAGCCTCCACGAATTGAAGATTCACTTTATTAAAATAATAGTCGTTTAAACAGATTATTATAGCCACTTTTTAAGTATTTACCATTCAAAATATTGAATTTTCTAATTTTTTAGATATAATAGAATATAGCGAATGGAGAGGAAAATGCTTATGAAAATGAATTGTTGTGAAAATTGTGGACGTGTAGCCGGCATAGTAGAAATAAATCAATTATCGATTGAAGGGCATGTGGCAGAGCTTTGTTTGGCATGTCATTATGTGTTGGCACAAGAAAGTCAACGAGCGCGTTTTTTCACTTTAGTACGCAGCAAAGATAAGCAAACCTCGAATAGTGAAATGCAAAAAGTTCATCGCAATTTATCATTTCTTATTGCTACAGGTGTATTTGCAATTGCCTGTTTATCAGGGATAGTCATTGCGGATAATTTAGACTTACTACAAACGGCTTCAGCTCAGAACTATTTGACCTTTGCAGAGTTGAATCGATAAAAATAGAATGGCTGTCAGAAAGTAGCGCATTAGCCTTACTTTCTAACAGCCATTTTTTATTTAGAAAACGATAGGCATTCTTTGATAGATTGAAGCTCCACTACTGAGGAAGCAAAATCGTTGCTTAGAGATGCAGTCTTCATTTAATTGGTGTAATTAGCTCTGATACCGTAACAAACTCATAGCCTTGCTTCGTTAAATAGCTCAGTATGCTGTCTAAAGCGTCAGCCGTCGTTTGGTGAATATCATGCATTAAAATAATGCTGCCATTATATGCACCAGTTTGTACAGCCTTTAATGTTTTTGATGGAGTGCGGTGCTGCCAATCGAGCGTGTCAACAGACCACATAATTAAGGGAACGGATAGTGAGCCTAAAATCTCTTTATTATATGCGCCATATGGTGGTCTGAATAAAGTAGGCTCTTGCCCGATAATTGACTCAACCGTTTTATTTGTTTCATTAATTTGTGCCTTTGCCTGTTCAAAAGATACGGTCGTCAACTTAGGGTGACTCCATGTATGGTTGCCAATCTCATGCCCAGCCTCGTATATTTCCTTTAATACTTTCGGGCTTTTATTGACGCGATGTCCTGTCACAAAAAAAGTTGCTTTAGCATCATATTTTTCCAATGTTTTTAATACTTGTGCTGTAACGGTAGGGTGGGGTCCGTCATCGAAAGTTAAGGCAATACGCTTTGTTTTTGTGACAGTCCCTTGACTGTACTTACCTAGTTTAGGAATAGGGATTTCTTTTAAACCGTTTGCCAGTACATAGCCTTGAATATTTTTCTCTGTTACAACATATGCCCAGCCTTGAATGTTTGTATATACGTCCACTTTTGTATTTGTAGGGATGCTAGTGAGATTCGCTCCAGATTTACTAGCGATATTGCGTACAACAAGTCCCTCTTGCTTCTGTACGAGCATTTTTTGAGAAGTAGGTGCTTTAAGTGCTGTCGCGATGATATAACCAGTTAAATGACCATACTGGACAAAATACCAATTATCTTCATTTGTTGCATAGGCTTGCACGATACTATCTATAGGAACATTGCCTAAATGCTTCGTTTGCCCTTCTGTTGTTTCTCGTACAATCGGAGGATTTTTTGCCGTTGCGAGCATTAAGGTTGGTTGAGCAGATTTTAACGTAACAGAAGGTACATAGCCTTGCTGTCCCTTATATTCAATATGTGCCCACCCTGCATGGACATTATGTAAAATTACAATTGCCCTCGGTGCTAGCGATGCGAGTGGAGTAACGTAGTCATCTGACAATAAGTATGTTTCTTCTACCACTGTTCGAATCGCAATCTCGTCTTGTGCAGCCATTATTTCTGTATCAAAAAAAGCTACACCAATGAATAATAAAGCAAGCAAACTATAGACCCATTTTTTCATGAAAAACTCCTCCTTTAGCTAATGGGACTGTCTAAAAAAATCATGCCCGCCTAAATAATTAACGCTTCAAAAGGCATCAACAGCTCTCTACATGGAAATTGTATACATACAATTATATGCTACAAATAACAAAAAAGTAAAAGAGGAAGTTTGAAAAAGTGGTAAGGCTACTGAGAAATGGAGATACTTACCTCAGTAGCCCATCATAAAAAGCACTATAGCGTAATAGCCTTCACTTCATCAATGTTTTCAAGCTGTGCTACATAGACTAAGTCTTCTGCTGTTACAATATTGTCGATTGCTAGCATCATTACTGCTGAGCCACCGACCATATCGCGTCCCACTTGCATTGTTGCGATATTAATATCTTTTTCAGCCAATTTTGTGGCTACGCGACCGATAGCTCCAGGTTTATCTGTATTTTTAATATACAATAGATTGCCTGTTGGAATAACGTCAACGACGAAGCCTTCTACTTTGACGATGCGTGGGCCTAAGCCATTTAACAAAGTTCCCGCTACAGTATGTGTTTCATTGGCTGTTTTAATTTCAACTGTAATTAAGTTTGTGAAGCCTTTTGCAGTCGTTGTTTTATGTTCATTAATGCTTATACCTATACGCTCTGCAAGATAGCGGGCATTGACATTATTAACATGTGTTCCATGATTTGTTGAAAGCAGTCCTTTAATAGCATTAGCTGTTAAAGGGCGTACATCAAAGTTTGCTACGTCGCCAGCATATGAAATGTTTAATTCTTTTATAGATTCATCAGTTACTTGGATAAGGAATTTTCCGAGCTTTTCAACAAGTTCGAAAAACGGTTCGATTTGTGCAAACTTTTCTTTTGAAATTGATGGCATATTAACAGGATTTGTAACAGTGCCTGTTTTGAAAAACTTAATAATATCATTAGATACATCGACAGCAACAGATTCCTGTGCTTCTATAGTAGACGCACCTAAATGCGGTGTAGCAATCACTTCAGGTAGTGTTAATAGCTTATGGTCTGTTGCAGGCTCTGTTATGAAAACATCGAGTGCAGCACCAGCTACTTTTTTAGCAACAATCGCATCGTATAAATCATCCTCATTAATAATGCCGCCACGCGCACAGTTAATGATACGTACCCCATCTTTCATTATGGCGAAACGCTCTTTATTAATAAGATTACGCGTTTCCGGCAAGAGAGGTGTATGCACTGTAATAAAGTCTGCCACAGCACATACTTCATCGACAGTGCCTTTCGTAATGCCTAGCTCCTTTGCGCGTTCCTCTGTCAAAAATGGATCATAGGCGATGACTTTCATGCGTTGTCCTCTTGCGCGATACGCTACTTCAGCTCCAATGCGCCCCATACCAATAACACCTAATGTTTTATTTTTTAGCTCCACTCCAACATATGATTTGCGGTCCCATACGCCATTTTTTAATGTATTAAATGCTTGTGGAATGTAACGTGCTAAAGCCGTCATCATAGCAATAGTATGCTCAGCCGCAGAATTTGTATTACCATCTGGCGCATTTACAACAATAATGCCGTGCTCAGTAGCCGCTGTTAAATCAATATTATCGACACCAACACCAGCGCGACCAATTAGCTTTAAATTTTTAGCCGCTTGAATTACCTCACGTGTAACAGTAGTTTGAGAGCGAACTAATAACACATCAATATCTGTAATTTTGTTAATTAATTGCTCCTGTGATAAACCTGTATCCACAATAATATTTAATTCTAATTCACCTTCTTGGATTAACGGATAAATACCATCCTCACTTAATGGGTCAGCGATAAACACCGTAATTATTTTTGTTGCTTTTTCTAATGTTTTTGTTGTCATGGTTTATTCTCTCCTTTATTTTAAAAATCAATTACGTATTGGCGTAATTGCGTCTAAACTTTTTCCAAGCCTACTTGAAAAACTCTTCTTCATAATTTGTGACATTCAGCGGAGGCTTTATTTTGATTTAGTTGATGTTTGAGTACTCACTAAACCATGGAGTGGACAAGCGTTTTACTCTCCTCCCACGTAAGGGAGTGAATCAAAATAAAAAAACCTTCCGTCCCTCACATTAAAATGTAAGGGGCGAAAGGCTATAATGAACATAGTTACGCGGTACCACCCTTATTCATTGCAAAAATATTCCGAAAATTATAATTGCAATCTTTAAGATGCGTAACGCGCATGATACGGATAAGTTTACTATAATTTTCCACTTATCTATTCAGGAGTGGAACTACATTCGCCTTCTTCACTGATTTGCACCAACCATCAGCTCTCTTAAGAATAAGTACGACGAGCATGTCTCCATCAAAATATTTTGCATAATTAAATTTGATAACATCATAAGCCGAGAATAAATCTTTGTCAACGCCTTTTTCCGAAAAAATAAAAAGAATTTCATAATAAACTGAAATTAATTCACCGAAAGGCGAATGAAATGATAATTTATAACTATAAATGTTCGTGTTTTGGAAGCGCTCTCATTTTATTGGAATGCTTGCTATAGCTGAGATCGCGGAATATTAAGATAATTAAGTTGCGCTACTTTAAATGTTTGATTTTTGATAAATTATTTTCGTTCAAAAATTTGTTGAATAAAAAAGGAATTTGAAAAGAAAAGTAGAATTATAAAAGTGAATGGTTATTCATTATTTAAGGGGGATTTTTCATGGGCTATACGACAATTAATTTAGAAATATTAGAACGCAAGGCAATTTTAACATTGAATCGACCACAGGCAATGAACGCGATGGATATTATAATGATGCAGGAATTAGCTGATTGTATGGAGGAGCTACATCAACAGCCGGAAGTCCAAGTTTTAATTGTTAAAGGGGAGGGACGTGCATTTTCAGCAGGTGGCGATATAAAGATGATGCTTGGAGCAAATGAAGCGATTGATTTCGAAACGATTATGTCGTATATTACGCGCTTTGCAAAAGGCTATTACACACTACCAATGCTAACGATTGCCCAAATTCATGGTGCAGCAGCTGGCTTAGCCTTTAGTCTAGCGCTAGCAAGTGATGTTATTGTTGCAGAGGATTCCGCAAAGCTAGCAATGAATTTTATTAGCATTGGGCTTGTACCTGATGGTGGCGGGCATTTCTTTATGAAGGAGCGTCTAGGTGTAGCAAAGGCGAAGCAGCTTATTTGGGAAGGTAAAGTAATGGAAGCAAAGGAGGCATTTGACCAGCAATTAATTGATTATGTTGTTCCTGACGGCGCTGCAGCGGCAACGGTTGATCAAATTGTCGGTAAAGTGTTAGCATCACCAATTGCCTCCATGCTTGCAACTAAAGAAATTTTACACAAAGAAAAACTACCCGAGCTTGAGCGCATCCTACAAGCTGAAGCAATAGCCCAGGCAAAAATGCGTCAAACAAAAGACCATCAAGAAGGCATTACAGCTTTTGTAGAAAAGCGTCAACCTAATTTTATAGGAGAGTAGCTAGAAGTTTAAAATAAGTTGTTGTGATGTAAAATCTCAACAACTTATTTTTTTAGCTATTATGAATCAACATTTTGCGAAACATCATCGCTACTGTCCAAAATGCCGGCTATGCACGGCTTTTGGATAGACCCTTATTCTACTTAAAAAAGGACAAATTTGTTCTTCAAATAAAATTCACTGTACAACTTAGCTAAAGATGATTATTATAGAATGGATAAAATCGGGGGAAACATATATGGAATCCAAATATAATACATCTAAGAGCGTAAATGTGTATTGCCCTATAGCGGAACATACGGTAGAAGTTTGTCTACAGTACATAACAAATAGTGAGCGCTTATTGCTAGAAGTTCCATTTGAGCAATATGAGGCAATTGTTGAAGCGATTAGGCAACGAGAAAATGGGGCAAAAAATTTAACACAGATGATTAGAAAAGGTGCTTTTACTTATGCACAAATAAAACATATGACAGTTGCAAGAAACATTCATGGCTTAATGATGGATGAAGAGGGACGTATTAATTTCATCAATGATGCAATTAGTATAAGTGCTGTTATAGCTTATGCACAAAGCAAGTGGAACGGGGCTTCACGTAAAGTCGCAATAGGAAATGGGATTCGTACAGGATTAGCCGTTTTAGGAGAAACATTTGCTGAGGAAGTAATTGCATCGCAATTATACAATCATCATGACGTTACAGCTGATTTTAACTTGAATCCAGATATAGCCGGTGCTCTGAAAACAGGCGGTGTGAAAATGGCTTCAAAAAAGATGGCTGCTACTATTACTAAAAAGGCAATGATTGGCTCTATTGCAACAAAAAAAGGCATGATGTTATTGAATGCGAATACTGTGACAGGTGCACTTGTAACGGGGAGGATGTCGGCAGAAGATATCGCCCGTACAGTAAAAGGAAAAATGTCCTCGCAACAATTATTTAAAAATGTTGCGAAAACAGCCGCAAGTGTGGCTGGCGGCATTGCTGGAACTATAATAGGTAGCGCGGTTGGCCTAACGATTCCAAATGTGAGCACAGCAATTGTTAGCCTAATTGGAGGTATTATTGGGCTGATTATTGGTAGTAGCTTGGCAAGTAAAATAACAAAGGGTGTGATAGATTTTTTTATACGTGACGATGCTTTGCAAATGCTAGATATTTTTAATGAGCGTTTGACGATACTAGCTAAGGAATATTTGTTAAATAAAGAAGAGTTAGAGCAAGCTTTACTTGATTTTGAAGCATTGCATAATATGTGGAAAACATTGAAAGAAATGTATTTAGCAAACAATCAGCAACAATTTGCAGATAACTTAATTCATCGTGAGCTAACACGTATTATTAAATTGCGCATGTATTTGCATGTACCAACAAACGAAGAAATATACGAAATACTCGAGCCATTAGCGTCATAACGTAGGATTTAGTAAATAGAAAGGGCATACCTCAGCTTTTGAGGCATGCCCTTTCTTTAAAGACTGCGGGAGCTTTTAACAAATAAATCTGAGAAAGTCGCAAATAAATAAAATAAGCTTCTCGAGACCACGTGAGATGTCTGAAAAGCATGTTTTTACGGTTAAAGAGTGTATATATCCTATTATCGTAGTACACTGCTTTTCAAACAACTGTTTGTTTTAATGACAAATAGTTTTAGCGTTTGCCCCTTAGCAATTTAGACGTGGAATAAAATAAGTTTGCCTGCCGAATTTACAAGTCGATGTGTTTTATCGGATAGCCCTTTTTCATCGATTTGTTTTTGCCCTTCGATTTTTGCAGCCTCATCATTATCAAATGACCATACTTCATCAAATAATGTTTCTCCTGTTTTTTCAAATGCTGTAAACCGGTAATTTTCCATAGAATTTCCCACCCTTTGTATTGTCATAAATATATTATGAATGAACATTCATTTTCTGTCTATTGTTTTCTTCTATTTTACTCATCCGTGGATAGTTATTAATATTATTTAATCGAATCATGGTACAATAAGAGCAGTGAATCGTACTGTAAACGATGAATGTCAAGAAAAGGAGTGATTTCGTAGTGGAAGGAATTACTAAACTTCAAGTTGGAGAGCCCGTGGACCAATTTTTATTAATTAAGCAGGCTACAAAGGGCGTAACGACAGTAGGGAAGCCTTTTATGTCACTTATTTTACAAGATAAAAGCGGTGATATTGAGGCGAAGCTATGGGATACAAATGAAGAGCATGAAAATATGTATAAAGCTGAAACGATAGTCCGTGTAGGTGGAGAAATCCATGACTACCGAGGTAAAAATCAACTACGTATAAAACAAATTCGTGTAGCACGTCCAGAGGAAGGAATACAAGTTAGCGACTTAGTGCCATCAGCAGCTATTCCAAAAGAACAGTTAATGGAGGAGCTAACGCAATTTTTCTTTGAAATTAAAAACCCAAGCATTTCTCGCATTACACGTCATTTAATTAAAAAGCATCAGCCTAGTCTCCTTGTGCACCCTGCGGCAACGAAAAATCATCATGACTATGTATCAGGTTTACTTGACCATGTTGTGTCGATGTTGCGCTTAGGAAAGGCGATTGCTGAATTATATCCAACCTTGAATACTGATTTACTGTATGCAGGAATTATTTTACACGATATTGGAAAAGTAGCTGAATTAACAGGGCCAATTGCAACAGCTTATACGATAGAGGGCAATTTGCTTGGCCATATTTCAATTATGGTAAACGAAATTGGACAGGCAGCCGTAGAGCTAGGAATTGAGGGTGAAGAGGTAATGCTGCTCCAACATCTCGTATTATCACATCATGGGAAAGAGGAGTGGGGTAGCCCAAAAAAACCAATGATTCAAGAAGCAGAAATTTTGCATTATATTGATAATATTGATGCGAAAATGAATATGCTGAAGCGTGCATTGGATAAAACAAAGCCGGGCGAATTCACAGAGAGACTGTTTCCACTAGATAACCGCTCATTTTATAAGCCGACAATTTAATTCAAAAACCGCCTTCAAATGTGAGCGTTAATATTAAAAAAATTAGCTTATGCTTATTTGAAATTCAAAAGAAAACAGCTAAGTCCAGTGTTTCTCCTATTTTCAAAGAAACTCTTCTTTATTTTATTTAGAGGTTTCTATGATGAAACATCATCGAAAGCGCCCCAAAAGCAGGAAATATATTGCTTTTGGGGCGCCTCTTTTTTGATTAATGTTTAGCCTGAAAAGCGTGCATAAAGTCTGCCAACGCTTTACATGTTTCATATGGGACCGCGTTATATGTCGATGCGCGGCAGCCGCCAACTGAGCGATGGCCGTTTAAGCCGACGAAGCCTGCTGCCTTTGCCTCAGCTAAAAATTGCTTTTCTAGCTCCTCGTCTGCTAGACGGAACGTGATGTTCATTAGTGAGCGACTTTCTTTTTCAGCATGTCCAATATAGAAGCCGTTAGAGCCATCAATGGCATCGTAAATTAGCTTTGCCTTTGCTTCGTTATGTGCAGCAATTTTTTCTAAGCCACCTTGCTTTTCTACCCATTTCAATACTTCGCCAAGCATATAAATACCGAATGTTGGGGGTGTATTGTATAGGGAATTATTTTCTGTAAACGTTGAGTATTTTAGCGTTGTAGGAATATTATTATGGGCCTTTTCTAGTAAATCCTTGCGAATTATTACAACTGTCACACCTGAAGGACCAAGATTTTTTTGTGCTCCAGCATAAATAAGAGCAAATTTACTCACATCGATAGGCTTCGATAAAATATCGCTCGACATATCAGCGATTAATGGAGCAATTGTTGTCGGAAAGTCCTTCCATTGCGTACCGTAAATCGTGTTATTTGATGTAAGATGAACGTAAGCAGCCGCATCATTAAAATTTATTTGATGTACAGATGGGATATTTTTATAGTGATTATCCTTTGTAGAGGCAACTGCAACAGGAGCTCCAAATAGCTTTGCTTCAGCTAATGCCTTTTCAGACCAAACTCCCGTTAAAATATAATCAGCTTGTTCACCTGACTGTAAAAAGTTCATTGGAATCATTGAAAACTGCAAGCTTGCGCCACCTTGTAAAAAAATTACCTCATAATTATCCGGTACAGCATAAAGCTGACGAAGACGTGCAATAGCCTCATTATGTACTTGCTCAAAATCTTTACTGCGGTGGCTAAGCTCCATAACGGACATACCTGTGTTGTTGAAATTGACTAATTGCTTCTCTGCTATTTGTAATACTTCTAATGGTAAAGCAGATGGACCAGCATTAAAATTAAATGCGCGTTGATTAGTTGTACTCACGTTGACACACTCCTTTTTCTTTTCAAGCTTAAGTATATAATATACTGTTCTCTTAATATTATGGCAAAATTCTTAAAATTCCTGCTATAAAATGAAAAAAAGAGTGAATTTTTTGTGTAAAACACGAATATTTCATTGTTAATCACTAGTAATATTTGTGCTTAGCTTGAATTTATTGAGTGAATATGCCAGTATAGAGGGGATTAGTAAAGGAGGAATTTTAATGGAAAATTTACCAAATTGCCCACAGTGTAACTCGGCGTATACATATGAGGATGGAACGCTATATATTTGCCCAGAATGTGCTCATGAATGGACAGCAGCAGAGGAAGCCGCTGTAGAGGAAGGCTTAGTAGTTCGCGATGCAAACGGCAATTTATTAGCTGATGGAGATACTGTCATAGTAGTGAAAGATTTAAAAGTAAAGGGAAGCTCCTCTACATTAAAAATCGGAACACGTGTAAAAAACATCCGCTTAGTAGAAGGCGACCATAATATCGATTGTAAGATTGACGGCTTTGGTCCGATGAAATTAAAATCGGAATTCGTTAAGAAAAACTAAAAAACATACTATCCAGAGCATTAAGACATAACCGAAAATGGGTTGAAAAAACAAAAGGTGTATAAAAGGTGACCTAACACATCACTTTTCATACACCTCTTCATTTTATTTTGTTGAATATTTGTCGAATGTGCCTTTTAACTCAGCATCCTTCACTTCTACTTCAGCATCTTTTAATAATTTTGCAATTACATCATCCATGCTATATTGTGCAAGAAGTTCTTCACGAATTTCGTCTTTTTTCTCTTCGAATGTACCATAATCTTCAACATCACGTTTTTCAGTTACTTCAATTACATGGTAACCAAATTGTGATTTTACAGGCTCACTAATTGTGTTTAATTCAAGTGCATATGCTGCGTCATTAAACTCTTTCACCATCATACCTACTGAGAACCAGCCTAAATCGCCACCGTTTGCTGCCGAGCCATCAGATGACATTTCTTCAGCAACAGTTGCAAAATCTTCTCCGCCTTTAATACGCTCAATAGCTTCTTTTGCAGTTTCTTCATCACTCACTAAAATATGGCGAGCTTTTAATTCTTGGCTAGCTTGGTCGTAATACTTTTGAATATCTTCATCCGATACTTCCATATCTTCCAAAGCTTTTTGACTTAATAAGTTGAAGCGAATATTTTCCTTTAAAGCTTCTTCTGATAAATTATTTTGTAGAAGTAATGCTTCAAATTGCTCACCAGCAGATTCTTTTACTGTAGTCAATTCTGCTTCAATTTCCTCATTTGTTACTTTGTATTTGTTAAGTAGGATTTTTTCAACCATAATTTGCTGTAATAATTGTTCGCCAGCTAAGCTTTTTACTTCTTTATAAAATTCGTCTTGTGTTAAATCCCCTACATTTGAAGTAACGATTACTTCTTTTCCGGGGTTACTGCATGCCGCTAAACCGAGGGAGGCTGCAAGCGTTATTGCTAAAAATGTTTTTTTCATGTGAAATTTACGCTCCTAACTTTCTTTTAAATGCAATAGTTACTATAACATAAACGAAAAAAAAACAAAATGGTTGCATACCAAAAGTGCCTAAGATTTAAGTTGAAGAGTGCATACGATAGATGATAGAAAGGTGAAAGGAGGGAGCACAATGGGCGGTGGAGGCTACAATGGCGGCGGTTACGGTTCAGGTTTCGCGCTGATTGTTGTATTATTCATTTTACTTATCATTGTCGGTGCTGCATATCTTTACTAGTTAAAAAAAAGGCTGTAGAAAAAGTATGCTATTGCATGTCTTTTTCTACAGCCTGTTTTATTTTTGCTACAAAGTGAAAGGAGCCGTCTCAAAATGGCTTTTCGAGACGTCACTTCACTGTTAAACAGTAAACAATACTTCCATATAAAAAGAAACTAATAAAATCGTTATGAGAACATTAATCGTACGAAAGATTTTCGGTTGCTTTTCTTCTGGAATTTCTTTGCGTATACAAAGAGCATAGGTCATGCGGTTTATTTGGAATAAGTAAAATACAGAGAATAGTATGATTACTACTAATAGCAAGCCTATTCCTCCTCTCTTTCGATTCATCGTCAAGCATACCAAATATATAACTAGTAAGACAAGTTATTGCTACACGCCAGCAGGCACTAATATTTCATAGCCTTTCGGCGTTTCCTCAATCAATGAATTAGCAGGTGCATGCCACAAATTTTTGACGTTTAATAAATCAATTAAACATATGCTACTATGAAAGCCTAGTAGTAAGCAAGCATAGTGTGAGTATAGTGGAAAAAATATCGCAACTGCTAAAAATACGCTATTTAGCAAGAGAAAAGGCGTCAGCAATGCGAGTACATAACGATTTTTAGGAATAGGCTCCTTCAAACGTAAGCGCATGATAGGAACGATGCGAAAAATGATTTTCCAGCGAAATTTTATTTTTTTTCGATATTTTAATAATGCTAGATAATGAATTGCTTTATGAACTGGATATAAAAGAAGAACAGCTAGAAAAAAGAAAAGCAAATATTTATCTGTATGCGGGGCACGTAATTGTAAGCTTGTCATCACATAGGACGTGCAAAAAACAGAGACAAAAGTTAGGACAGCTAATAATGTTAATCGCACGATGCCATATTCAGATACAGTATTAATTGTTTTCCAACAATGCATAGTACACCTTCTTTCTTAATTATCCTGCAAATATAGTATTACTATTGTAAAGAAAAAGTAAGTAAATTGCTATTTTTTTCAGCTTAAAGCATAGATGAAGCTAGCCCTCCTTAATCAATTATGCTTACGCTTTGGCGCGATTGATTAAGAGAGGGCTAAATAGGAATAATAAAGTGAAACTTCCATCAGCGGGGGTTTTCCTCATCCCCCCACTGATTGTTAGTTGAACGAATCGGGCATTTACGGGCAGTTGATTTCCCACTTAGATTTCATTCAAGTCTTGAAGTGGGCGTCTTATTGCCCGTTAATGCGGGATAAAGTGAACCTTCAATCAGTGGGGGTTTTCTTCATCCCCCACTGATTGGTAGTTTCACCAATCGGGTTTTTACAGGCTGTTGGATCCCCCACTTAAACATCTTGATTTTATCTGTTGTTTTGAAGTGGGGGTCTTACAGCCTGTTAATACGGGATAAAATTGCAAAACTGTCTGATAAGCGTGCAAATGCACCACCCTTCAGACAGCCTCGTATTATTTATTATTGCTGGGGAGATGAATGTACTTGGTCAAAATTTTCTTTAAAATTTTTAAAAGAGCGTTCAAAAATTTTAATAAAATCCTCGCCGTAAATATTGCGAATAACCGCCATAACATCTAAAAACTCTGGGAATCTACCATATATTTCGCGCAAAGGTAGAGAGCCATCTAAAATGCAGTGTGGTGTGTCGTGATAGTGTTCATTCATTGAAATGATTAACTGTGAACCGGCTTCTGTTAACTCCACATATGTATTGCGCTTATCATCATCGCGCTTTGAAAATTTCAATAAGCCACGCTCTTCTAATTTTTTTGAAAAATTAAAAGCTGTAGAAACGTGCATTACACCAAATTTCGCAACATCTGAAATAGATGCGCCTTGTAAATGAAACGAAATCCATAAAATATGGTGTTCGTTTATATTTAAGTCATATGGTTTAATCCAAAGTTGCCAATCCTTTTCCACAGCCTTCCATAAAGCTTTAGATAGCTGGGCAGTTCTTTGGCTATAAAGCATTGCTTCTTTCGTTGTATATAATTGTTCAGACAAAATCTTCACCTTCTTCTTTCGTTGCAATTTTAAAATATTATAGCAATAAAAGAAAAAAGTTTAAAGTTTGAAAAATAAAATAATTACATTCATCAAGAGAAACATCTAAAATTATTAAAAATAATAATAAAATGAATATCTTTCTTCGGTCGGATGGTTCTTTATACCTGTTTTTGTTTCTCGTCTTTTTCAGTGAATTGCGATAGATTTTGCTCGATTTCGCCGATAGATTTCTGTAATCCTTCGATTTCTTGTTTTAATAGAGCCGTTTCTGGTTCAATTTGCTGTTTGAAGCTTGTGAATGATTGCGATAATTCTTTTATTATTTGAGGAATATTGTTTTTTACTTCATTTGATAAATTACTAAAAGATTGCTTGACATTTTTTGTTTGAAAATTAACGTCGTTTAAGCGTTCCTTCGTACTCGTTGAAAAGCTTGTAATATTCGTTCGCAGCTCTTTGCCTGATTGTGGGGCGGATAAAATCGTGGCAATCGCACCACCGACGATTCCAGCAGTTAACCCAATTAAAAATGGCTTGGCCTTCATAAAACATCTCTCCTTAATTCTTTTATATTTATATTAAACCATTTCGTGTATTGATTATACAAACGATAGGGGGATGGGGCGTCCGAAAAGCGTGCCGAGCCACTGCTTTTGCAACATTTCAATCGTGTTTCTTGAAAGTAAGAAGCAGCGAGAATATGATAGGCTTGGGATTCGGAGGCTTTTCCTTTCATTAAAACAAATAAAGCATCCAATAAGCGGTGTTTTGCACGCTTTTCGGATGCTTCTTTTTTATTTTACGCATGTGATACGGACGTTTTGAAGTTTGAACGCTTTAGTAATTTGCTGACAATCGGGAAAATGATTGCAAAAGCAATTGCGTTTAAGGCAGTTGCTGGTAATACGACTGTTGCAAATAACACTGAAAAATCAATTGGTACTTCTGTTAATAGCAGCGCCATTGTTAAAAATGTTGTGCCAGAAATAATTGTTCCAGTAGCTACTATGATAATGGATACGGCTGCTTTTTGAACGCTATGACGTAAAATCAGTACGATGATTAAAAAGACAAAGCCTGTTACTGCTTTATCAATAATGTTAGGTACGAAGCCACCTGGGAAAGTTGAAAATAGCCCAGATAGAACGCCAGTTGCGAGCGATAATAAAAATGTTTCCTTCAATGTTGGGAATAGTATAATTCCGATAAACATCATTGTTAGCATAAAGTCAGGCTTCATGCCACCATTAAAACCCGGGATAATCACATAAAGTGTGGCACCAATCCCAACTAACAGCGCCATTAATACTAAATTTTTTGTATTCATTTGTCTCTTCTCCTCTAAGCTATGCTCATTTAATTTGGCATTTTCCTAATATGCACTCGTTGCTATTAGCGAAAACTTACATTTTATTGTACGAATAATTTTATAAAAAAGCAAGAAAGAAAATTAATTACGCTTCTGTTAACTCTCGTCCAGATTTTTTCGAGCTAATTGTAAAATCGTCGCGTCCTGTGCCAACGGTTAACTAACTTACGGCTTGCAGCCTTCCTTTAAATTCTGTGACATCCGCCGGGCTCTCTTTTTTTATTATTTTCTTGCACATCCCGCCTTAGAGAGAAATGGGGGACTTCGGCTCAATCGAATTAGATGAATTCACGTATCGCTTCAGCAGCCTCTGCTAGCTCTTCTTTAGAAGGCTGTGTTGTTGTCCAAACTAAGCGTAAGCCATCCGTCTCATCGTAGCGTGGAATGAAGTGCAGGTGATAATGGAAAACAGTTTGTCCAGCAGCAGCTCCGTTATTGTTTACTGTGTTTAAACCGATAGGATTGAAGGCTGATTGAATTGCTTTTGCTACTTTCGGTGCCGCTGCGTATAAGTGGCTAGCAACATCTTCAGGCATTTCAAATAAATCACGGCAATGCTTTTTCGGAATTAATAATGTATGACCTTTTGTTAAAGGCATAATGTCCATAAAAGCGTATACATGCTCGTCCTCATATACTTTTATACTTGGGATAGACCCGTCAATAATTTTACAAAATAGGCACTCACTCATTGTTTTTGCACTCCTTCATATAAAATAATCAAATTGTACATATATTTTAGCATATATGAACTGCTTGTTCTGCTTATTTTTGTTAAACTAAACTGAAGAGATAGGAGTGACATTTCATGACAATTTTACAAGTGACGAACGTAACAGGTGGCTATACGCGTAAGCCTGTTATTAAAAATTTATCTTTTACAATTGAAAAAGGAGAGCTAGTGGGCTTAATCGGGCTCAATGGCGCGGGCAAAAGTACAACAATCAAACATATTATCGGCACGCTTTTACCGCAGGCAGGAGAAATTCGCCTGAATGGTGTGACGCTAAAACAAAATATGGATGAGTACCGAAAAGCTTTTTCCTATATTCCTGAAACGCCAATTTTATATGATGAGCTGACATTGAAGGAGCATTTAGAGCTTACTGCGATGGCTTATGGCTTGGATGAAAAAACATTAAAGGAGCGCTCTACCTATTTATTGAAGGAATTTAGAATGGAGAAGCGTTTAAATTGGTTTCCTGCGCATTTTTCAAAGGGGATGCGGCAGAAGGTGATGATTATGTGTGCCTTTTTAATTAACCCGGCACTTTATATTGTTGATGAGCCATTTGTTGGATTAGACCCGCTCGGTATTCAATCTCTTTTAGAGCAAATGGATGCGAAGAAGCGAGAGGGTGCTTCCATTTTAATGTCAACTCATATTTTATCAACGGCAGAAAAGTATTGTGACCGAATTATTTTATTACATGAGGGACATGTGCGTGCACAAGGGACGATGAATGATTTACGCGCGGCGTTTAACATGCCAAATGCGAGCCTAGACGATTTATATATTGCAATGACAAAGGAGCAAGACAATGAACAACATGCATAATATATGGAAGGTGCGCTTCGGGCATTTTGTTAATGAAGTGCAGAAATATATGCGCTTTATTGTGACGGGTCATATTGCAATTGTTTTCGTTTTCGTTGCAGGAGCAGCAGGCTATCAATATAGTGAATGGCTGAAGGTAGCCCCAGCTAGCTTCCCTGCCGAATGGTTAGTAGCTGCCACTGTTGGCATTTTACTTGCATTTAGCCGCCCGACAACGCTTATAAAGGAACCAGACCAAGTTTATTTATTGCCGCTAGAAACACAGATGCCCGTCTATTTTAAAAAGGCTGTCAATTGGACGTTTTGGTCCCAGCTCATTATCCCTGCTGTTGTGTATATTGTTACGATACCACTTTTAAAAACGGTGACGGAACTATCGTCATTGCAAATTTGGCTAGGTCTAGCCTTTATCATTGCTTTAAAGTATTTGAATGTCGTGATTGAGTTCAATTATCGCTTTGCTAACCGTGGACAGGCCATTGTGGTGGATCGTTTAGCAAGGGGGTTATTATCAATCTTAGCCATTGAAACAGCACTCACATCGAGCGTATATTTGGCAGCAATTTATCTAGTCATATTTTTTGCTTATAAAATGTCGCTACAAAAGAGAGTAATAGGGCAGCCTGTACCGTACGAGCATTTTGTGCATTTGGAGCAAAATCGGATGTTGCGCTTTTACCGTTTTGCTAACTACTTTACAGATGTACCTCATTTACGTGGTACAATTCGTCGACGTGCTTGGCTGGATAGTGCCTATAAATGGATTGCATTTTCGAGTAAAAACACACAGCTTTATTTAGTATTCCGTACATTTATTCGGACGGACGACCATTTTTATTTATGGCTGCGCCTAACTGCGATTGCCGCAGTAATTACAGCTTTTGTTGATATCGCAATCGTGGCATGGATTGTTGTGGCAGCACTTGCCTTTGCGACAACATTGCAATTAAAGGTAGCGCTGCTATCGAATGGCGAGTTTCGCATGGATATGTTATTCCCAATTGCTCCAACACAGCGTTTGAAAGCTGTAGAAAAGCTATTGCGTATAACGAGTGTAGTGCAGTCCATTATTGTAACACTCTGTGCAATCGCTCAACCGCATTTTTATATGATTCCAATTATTATCATTGTCGTAAGTGAATTAACGCTACGATTATCGAAAAAATAGCGAATTTGCGGAAATGTACAATAAAACTTGTAAAACGCAAAATAAATGAATAGTAGGCGCGGGTTGCTGAGTTTCACGGAATTAAGGAGCAAGGAGTTGTCCGAAAAGTCCATTTTGCTTTGCCCTCGCATTGAAATCAATGTTTTCATCGCTTTCCTTTTACAGAGGGATAACGCTGCTAAAGCCAATGTTCATCCCATTTTTAAAAGAGGCATTTTCTGTTTATAGGAATCTACCTTTTGTGAAACATCATCGCTACTGTCCAAAATGCCGGCTATGCACGGCTTTTTGGACAGCCCCCGCTATTCTTATTCTTCGTCAAGGGGAGCAGCGTATTTTGTTACATAGCTTGCGCCGCTAAAGATGTTTTGGGCAGGCGAAGTGGCTGGGCGTTCGCTATGGGCTTTTTTAAAGGCCTGCGAGGATTGCCATGCTTCAAAGGACGCGGGGCCAGCCCATTGTGTGAGAACGATGTACGTATCAGAATCTAATGGTCGTAGTAGCCTAAATGCAATAAAGCCGGGTTCCTGTTCGATTGCGCCAGCGCGATTTAAAAAGCGGTGCTCGAAAACAGGACGACCTTCATCGGAGACAGGGATATTGTTCATAACGAAGTAACCCTTTTGGTGTAATTCTCCCACTGCATCAAGCACCTCATATTTGCGCGGTACTGCAAATACCGATTTTTTCTTATCACTTTCTTGAATGAGCACAGTATTGCCTTCACCGTGCATAATGAAAATGGCTTCATCGGCATGCTTCGCTCGTACTTTCTCCATAAAATCTGCTGTGCCAGAAGTAAAGTAAATATACATATTGAATCGCCTCCGTTTTACATGATTACCTCCATTTAAAGCTATTGAAACAATATTTGTCAAAACAATGCTTATAGAAACAACATTTTTATGACATTTTAATAAGAAAACTATACAATAGACTGTGGACAGCTTACTATTGATAATGGGTATCAATGGATTGAGTCAACAGTAATAAAATTGAGGGGAAAGGAAATTAAGTAAATATGAAAACATTTAATGATACATTGCTAAGAGCAGCGCGCGGGGAACGTACAGAACACACGCCAGTATGGTATATGCGACAAGCAGGGCGTTCGCAGCCAGAGTACCGAGAAATTAAAGAAAAATATTCGCTTGAAGAAATTACAATGCAGCCAGAGCTATGTGCTTACGTAACTCGTTTACCTGTAGAGCAGTATGATGTGGATGCTGCTATTCTTTATAAAGATATTGTCACGCCATTACCAGGAATCGGTGTGGATGTGAAAATTAAAGCGGGTGTTGGACCAGTCATTTCTAATCCCATTCGTTCTGTGCAAGATGTTGAAAAGCTAGGGGAGTTTAATGCACAGGAGCACACACCTTACGTATTAGAAACAATTAAAATGCTGACACAAGAGCAATTGAGCGTACCGTTAATCGGTTTCGGTGGTGCACCGTTTACATTAGCAAGTTATATGATTGAAGGAGGCCCTTCACGCAATTACGCAAAAACAAAATCTTTCATGGTATCAGAGCCGCAAGCTTGGTTCACTTTAATGGACAAGTTGGCAGATATGATTATTGTTGATATTACTGCGCAAGTCGAAGCGGGTGCGAAGGCTATTCAAATTTTTGATTCGTGGGTAGGCGCATTGAATGTAGCTGATTATCGAATCTTTATCAAGCCTGTTATGACGCGTATTTTTAGTGAGCTACGCAAATTAAATGTACCACTTATTCAATTTGGTGTAGGCGCTAGTCATTTAGTAAATGAATGGCATGACTTACCGATTGACGTAGTAGGCTTGGATTGGCGCTTATCCATTCAAGAGGCGCGCGCGAAAGGTATTACAAAGCCAGTACAAGGAAATTTAGACCCAACAATGCTAGTAGCAAGCTGGGATGTACTTGAAGCGAGAGCGAAGGAAATTATCGATCAAGGTTTAGAGGCATCTGGCCATATTTTCAACTTAGGCCATGGCGTATTCCCAGACGTTGAGCCAGCAGTTTTGAAGCGTCTAACTGCGTTTATTCACGAATATAGCCGCGAGCAAATTGCGAAGCGCGGATAAAGTGAAACTTCAATTAGTGGGGGTTTTTCTCATCCCCTACTGATTGTTAGTTGAACCAATTAGGCATTAACGGGCAGTTGATTTCCCACTTATCCTTATGCTGATTTCACTTAAGTCTTGAAGTGGGCGTCTTACTGCCCGTTAATGCGGGATAAATTAATCTATTGAAGAGGTGACACGCATGAAACAAGTACGAGGATTATTAGTAATGGCATACGGTACGCCATATAAGGAAGAAGATATTGAACGCTATTATACACATATCCGCCATGGACGTAAGCCAGCACAAGAGGATATTGATGATTTAGCAGAGCGCTATCGTGCAATTGGTGGTATTTCACCATTAGCAAAAATGACGGAGGCACAAGCTAATGCATTATGTGCACGCTTGAACGAAGTGCAGGACGAAGTAGAATATAAAGTATTTATCGGCTTAAAGCACATCGAGCCATTCGTGGAAGATGCAGTAGAAGCGATGGTAAAAGAAGGTATTACGGATGCTGTTTCAATCGTATTAGCACCGCACTTCTCTACATTTTCTATTAAATCCTATAATGGACGTGCACAGGAAGCGGCTGAAAAACTAGGCGGTACTTTAACAATTAAATCAGTGGAAGCTTGGTATGATGAGCCAAAATTTATTAAATATTGGCAACAAGCAGTCGATGGTGAACTAGCAAAAATGTCTGAGGAAGAGCGAGCGAACTGCTGTTTAATCGTTTCAAACCATTCCCTGCCTGAGAAAATTAAACTTGCTGGCGATCCGTATGAAGAGCAGTTAATTGAAACAGCACGTTTAATTAAAGAGGCGTCAGCAATAGAAAATATTGCAGTAGGCTGGCAGTCAGAAGGAAAAACCCCAGAACCTTGGTTAGGACCTGACGTACAAGATTTAACACGTGATTTATTTAAAGAGCATGGCTATAAAGCATTCATTTATGCTCCAGTTGGATTTGTTACAGAGCATTTAGAGGTGCTATATGACAATGACTTCGAATGTAAAGTAGTGTGTGATGAGCTAGGCGTAGGCTATTATCGACCAACAATGCCAAATACACATACATTATTTATTGATGCAATGGTAGATGCCATTAATAAAAAATTAGCATAAAAAAATGTGGCTGTCTGAAAAGTAGGTTACTGCCTACCTTTTAGACAGTTGTTTGCACTTTGAATGGTGAGATGCCATTTAAAAAGGCTTACGCACTTGATAAAGGTCTGTAATTTAATTCTAGTGTGGCTACTAGTCACTATTTAGAAATCAATTATGCCTTGGCTTATTTTTGCTAAGATTTTTGGTTATTCCCGACAAGCATAGCTAAATTAAGTTATTAGCCAATTAATACCTTGTAAAATTTGAAGCATTTGCCAGAGGCCTTATCTTGATTCAGCAGGAGTTTGCACGCCTGCGAAAATGAGTGTTAACGAACATTCATTTTGTCATCTATAGAATTAGAAATCTTCTTCTGAATCAAGATAAAGGATAGTAAAATGCGATACTTATAATAAGAGAGTGATGATAGTGACGAATAGAAAAAAACGGAGGATTGTTGTTGTTGGTGGAGGCATCACTGGATTATCCGCAGCCTTTTATTTGCAGCAAGAAGCGAAAAAAAATAATTTACCAATAGAAATTACAGTAATTGAAGCATCATTGCGCCTTGGGGGAAAAATTCAAACATTGCGTAAAGATGGTTTTATAATTGAGCGAGGTCCCGAATCGTTTTTCGACCAATCTGGTAGCGTGCGTAATTTGGCTGCTGATTTAGGTATTGAGGATGAAATTGTTCGCCATAATACAGGACAAGCCTATGTCGCAGTTGGGGGCGAGTTATACCCTATTCCGAGTGGTATTTTACTTGGGGGAGCGCCCGAGGTATCTTCGTTTATAACATCCGGTTTAATTTCGCTTACAGGTAAAATCCGAGCGATTGGTGATTTATTATTACCGAAATCGCCTGAAAAAGAAGATGAGCCAATTGGCGATTTTTTTAGACGCCGCTTTGGCAAAGAAGTAGTTGAAAATTTAGTAGAGCCATTATTAGCAGGAACATTTGCAGGAGATATCGACCATTTAAGTATTCAGGCGATGTTTCCGCAGTTTTTTCAGTTGGAAAAGGAGCATCGTAGCTTATTACTAGGGTTAAAGAAAAACGGCAAGCATTTGTACCCGCATGTAATCGGCGAGGAAGCTTATTATGAATCATTTCAAAATGGTTTGGAAACGTTAATAGAAGTATTAGAGGAGCAATTAGCAACGTGCAGAATTTTAAAAGGTGTGCGTGTAGAATCGATAGATAAAGCTTTAGATGGCACTATGACTGTACATGTAAACAATGGTGAGCCAATTCAAGCAGATTCCATTATTATGACTTCACCCTTTAATGTTGCGAAAGAAGCCTTTAAAGCACATAATTTAATGCAACATTTGCCGAATATGAATTATGCGACAATTGCTACTGTAACGATGGCATTTAAGCGCGAGCAAATTGAAAAATACAAGGATGCGATGAGCTTTTTCGTATCTAGAAACAGCGATTTTGTTATTACTTCTTGTACGTGGAGTAACCGCAAATGGGATAATGTAGCGCCAGATGGTTATGATTTATTGCGCATTTATATCGGACGTGTTGGGGATGAGGCGGTCGTAGAGCTATCTGATACAGAAATTGAAAAGACAGTATTACAAGATTTATGTCGCTTATTAGGCATTAAAGATAAGCCTCTAACAACTGTTGTAACACGCTGGAAGCAAGGGATGCCGCAATATACAGTTGGACATGAAAAGCGGCTTCATACAATGCAAGAGGAATTAATGCAGCAATTTCCGTACGTTCAATTGGCTGGAAGCTCCTATGAGGGTATCAGTGTCCCAGAATGTGTTGCCCAAGGGAAAGAAGCGGCAGAGAGCATGCTTACAAAGTTGTTTGAATATAAAGAGGGACAGTAGCGATGATGTTTCGCAAAATGTTGATTCATATAAACAGAGAACGCCTCTTTTAAAAATGGGTGAACATTGACTTTAGCAGCGTTATCCTTCTGTAAAAGGGAAGCGATGAAAACATTTATTTCAATGCAGTGTCAAAACAAAATGGACTTTTCGGACAACTCCTGAGTAATAGCAGGAGTATATCTGTTTTTTTATAAAGCTGTTTGAAGGGGTAATACTTTTTCAAACAGCTTTATTTATTTAAATGGATTGTAGTTACTTTATCTTCCCACTGAATCGTGATTTCAACCGTAGAACCCTCTGTTGCATATGTGCAGCCCTTTGTAAAGTGAAATATACCATTGTCGTCTAATGTTGGTGTGTCAGTTGTTTCAAATCCATGGTTAATTGTATATTCGATTTTCTCAGGTATAGGCTCATTGCCGATATAGCGAATATACCCTGAAAACTCAACGCATTGCTCCTTCTTTATTTTATCATTTGTCACCTCGAAAATGACTTCCCAATTCTCGTTTTCTCCTGCAAATGTCACTATTTTTGGTATGCAGGCAGATAAAAATAGTACAACAATTATAATAATAAAAAAACGAAATTTCATAATGAACCTCCCTCCAATATTCAAGTGGTAAAAATTTTGTTGATAAAAGTATACAGTAATTATAAGAATATCTAAATGCTATTTTTCATAAATTACTTTACTTTGCAATATACATCCACGAGTCATGGAGGTAATTATGGAAAAAAACGCTTTTATGTCAAAGGGGTTATTGATTACTTGGGGAATATTTATTTTATTATTGTTGTTTCTGATTTCGCCAATAGTAAACCATCTAACGTCCTTTAGCACAACAACTGCTTCGTTATTAAATCTAAATACAATTTTTTTGAGTATTTTAATAGAAGCCCTGCCTTTTGTATTAATAGGGGTATTAATTGCAGGCTTTATTTCAATATTTTTGACAGAGGAGCATATTCAAAGATGGATTCCGAAAAGTAAATGGCTGTCAGTCTTGATGGGCTGCGTTGTAGGAGCATTGTTTCCTGCTTGTGAATGCGGCATAGTGCCAATAGTGAGGAGACTTATTACAAAAGGAGTGCCTATACACGCAGCTATTGGATTTATGCTGACAGGGCCTCTTATTAATCCTATTGTCATTATTTCAACTTACATGGCCTTCGGGAATGATATGAAAATAGCAGGGTTACGAATGATTCTAGGCTTTGCTATAGCGATGGTTATTGCGCTAATTATTAGTATATTATTTAAAGGTAATCAATTTAAAAAAGAGATATTACATGACAACAACGCTATAAAAACAGATAAAGAGCCTTTTTTAAAAAAATTAAACAACATGCTAAAACATGCGGTAGATGAGTTCTTTGATATGGGCAAGTATTTAATTATTGGTGCATTTTTAGCTGCTTTTGTACAAACTTATATGTCTACGAAGGCATTAGTTTCAATTGGAAATGACTTATCTTCCTCGTTATTAGTAATGATGGGACTAGCATTTATCCTTTCTCTTTGTTCTGAGGCAGATGCATTTATAGGTGCATCCTTTAGTTCAATATTTTCTACTCCAGCAATCCTATCATTTTTAATTTTCGGCCCAATGATTGATTTAAAAAATACAATGATGCTGTTAGGTGTTTTTAGAGTGAAATTTGTTATTTGGTTATTCATTTTTATCGCGTCAGTAGTTTATTTTAGTTTATTCGTATTGGCAAATTATATATAGGGGGGACAACGTGAAAATTAGCTATCGACAAGCTTTTAAAGCCTGCATTTTACTGTCATTTTCTGCGATGCTTTTTAGCCTGCATTGGACTGGTGAAATAAAAAAACTTATCAATCCTAAATACGGCAATTTAAGTATAGTAGCGGCAGTTTTATTTTTTATTTTATTTTTAGTACAGTTAACTAGAATTGCCGAAAAAAAGCACCATCATGACAAGCATTGCTGTTCTACACATGACCATGAAAACACGTCCTTCACTACGAGAAAAGCTCTTTCCTACACAATTATTATTATACCGATACTTACAGGCTTCCTTTTGCCAGCTCAAATATTAGGTTCTACAATTGCTGATAAAAAAGGAGGGGTGATGATGCTGACAAAACAGCAGCAAGCTAATATAGGAGATTATGTTAGCTCAAATAAACCGATTGTCGAAAACATATATGACCATGAGCCTGACCCAGCATTAATAGAGGGTAGAAAGGAAATGCAAGAAAATGAATATGAGCTTTTGAAGAAGGAGCTTTTTAAAAAATCAAAAATCAATATGGCTGCAGAAGACTATATTATTTATTATGACGAAATAAATAATAATGTATCGGAATATATAGGAAGGAGAATTCAATTAAATGGTTTTATTTTGAAAGAAGAGGAATTCGCTCAAAATCAAATGGTCATATCAAGATTTTTTATTACACATTGCATTGCAGATGCTAATATAGTAGGTTTCCTTTCTGATTTCCCTGAAGCAACTTCTCTTGCTGAGGATACATGGGTTGAGGTAATTGGAACACTAGATATAACGGAGTTTGACGGGGCATATTTGCCAATTATTAAAATAGAGCAATGGGTAGAAATTCAAGAGCCTGAAACACCTTATTTATATCCTATCGATGTTTACAGCACTTCATAAATTGAGGCGTCCAAAAAGCCGTGCAGTAGCCGGCGTTTTGGACGCTTTATTTAGTGTTTCGGTAAAATATTGCCTCATTAAAATAGAGAAAACTTTCTTTCAATGCGTCGTCGAAATAAAAAGGTCTTATTAGACAGCACTAGTTCAAGCTTCTCAACTAGAGTTAGCCTCGGTGTAATTGATTTAAAATGAGCTTAAGTAGAATTCAATGCACTTACTTAGCTGTTAGAAGATATAATGTTCATAAATTTACCGTAAGTTTTTCATCATTATTTCACAATTATCCAGTACGATGGAGTGGGAGGATGAGTAGATGAAGTATCAACTAACATGCATGATTGCTTTTGTATTGTTATTAGTTGGCTGTACAGGTGAACGCTATGCGAGCATTAATCCACATCAATCGTTCGTTGCAGCAGTGAATATTTTAGAGCCTTCAATTACTTTTTATGATAAACATGGTGAACTACTCACAACTTGGGCGTTTGAAAAAGCATATACAGGTGCAATATTACTTCAACAAGATCGAGTTTTATTATATGGTCATCAATTGACAGAGGCTGATATTTATGAGCTATCCTCGGGAAAAAAGCTCGCGACAATGGAAACGGGTATTGGAACAACGAATGCCTATTACGCGAAAGACGAGCAAATGATTTTTTTAACGAATAGCCGGACGAATAGTTTAATGCGCTATAATTTATATGGTGAACCGGATGGAGAGCTTGCTTTACGCAACTATCCAATGTCGATGATTGCGCATGAAGGCTTGTTATATGTTGTCAATTACAAAGATACTGTTTTATCTGTTGTTTCAATGGAAGATTTAGAGTTGCAGGCAGAATGGCCGATTGAAAAATCATCACATGGCTTTGCGATAATTGATAACACGTTATTCATCGGAGGACATGGTGAAGGTATACGTCCAAATGAGGCGATAAAAGCGCTTGATTTAGCGACAGGTACTGAGCTCTATAGGCGAACAATGCCCATTATGCCTGTGGGCTTTGCACAAAAAGAGGACGAGCTTGCGATTGTCAGTCATGGTAGCAATATGCTTTATGTGGCAGAGCCGACAGGTGAAATTAAATGGAAATTAGAGGTGGGAGCAAATCCATTTGTAGTTGCTTATTTTAATAATTATATTATCGTTGCAGGCTACGATGATAATAAATTATATTTTATCAAGCAAGGTCAAATAGATGAAACGATTTCAACAGAAAAAGGGCCGTTTCAACTGCTGGTAAGGGGGGATTCCTAAATGACAACTGTATTAATTGTAGATGATGAGCGGGATATGCGAAATTTGTTAGAAGTCGTTTTGCGCAAGGAGAGCATACAAACTATTACAGCGGCAAACGGCTACGAGGCATATGAGCAATTAAATAAACATTCCATTGACCTCATTTTACTAGATATTATGATGCCAGAACTTGACGGCTTTACTGTCTGCAAAACAATTCGACAAACTTCCAATGTGCCCATTATTTTTTTAACTGCAAAAGATGCGAATGAGGATAAAGTAAATGGCTTAACAATTGGAGCTGATGATTATATTGTCAAACCTTTTACTGCAAGTGAGGTTATTGCTAGAATTTTTGCTGTCCTGAGACGTTCAGAAACAGTGGATTTACAAGCAGGACAAAAGCTGCTCGTATATGGTGTGATTAAAATAGATGAAGTGTCGAGAAAAGTTTTCGTTCAAGATGTAGCAGTGCCATTAACATTAAAGGAATATGAAATACTTTATTTGTTTATGCAAAATCCTAATATCGTTTATTCGCGCGAGCAGTTGCTAGAGCGCATTTGGAATATGGATTATGCGGGGGGGACGCGCACAGTCGACACGCATATTAAAACATTGCGTTTAAAGCTTGGCAAACAATTAAAAGAGGCGAGTGAGTATATCCAAACGGTTTGGGGAATCGGCTATCGATTCGGAGAACCATTATGAAAAAGCTGACGACAAAAATATGGGTATTAATGTGCAGCTTACTTATCGCGACAATTGCTTTTATGTATATTTTATCAAACTTCATTTATGAAGAGCTTTATGTTTCTGATATGGAGCAGTCGATGATAGAAGTAGGAGAAAAGCTGCAAACGATGTATCGTGGTGGGAAAGTGGACGATGCATTGATAGCACGCGTTGAGGACTTCAATGCGTATTCTCATTTTCAAATATTTGCGGTGCGCAATCCACGTGAACTAAGTGCTTGTGTACCGTTTGACATAGATTATGATACGCTCATTGGGCCGAGTGAGCGCGAGCAATTACTGCAAGGGGAGACGGTGACGAAGGTAGGCTATGAAAAGCGCTTCGACCGCCCTATTATTTCCGTCATACTGCCTTTTACTGAGTACAATCGCTTAGAAGGCATTATTTATTTATATTATCCACTAACAAAAATTAGCGAGTTAGCTAATACTGAAATTGGCTTTTTAATTGGTGGGGCTGCACTGTTTTCCTTATGTGTAGCTTTCTTTATAGCACAGGGGCTACGCCGTATTATGCGACCGCTTCATGAGGTGCAACAGGCAGCGGAAAAAATGACAGAAGGTAATTATGAGACAAGAGTGAATGTAGCATCAAAGGATGAGGTAGGTCAGCTTGCAGAGGCCTTTAATCAAATGGCATATGCTATCCAGCAGGAGGACGAGCAGCAAAAAACCTTTTTAGCGACTGTTTCCCATGAGCTCCGAACGCCTATTAGCTATGTTAAAGGCTATAGCGAGGCGATTGGTCAAAATTATATGACTGAGGAAGAACAGCGTGAAGCCATCCAACTTATTACGCGCGAGGCTAGTCGTATGGAGCGTTTAACGAATGAACTTTTGCAATTAGCGCGTACGACACAGGAGCAAGAGGAACTAGAGCTTTACCCGATTGCCCTAGCAGAAACAGTGCGTGAGGTGACGGCTATTTTACACGCTTCCGCACAGATAAAACAAATTGAACTACGTGAAACACTTGATGAGGAATTAATTGTTTTAGGTGATGAGGAAAAGTTAAAGCAAATTTTTATCAATATTTTAGAAAATGCAATTCGCTATTCTTCGGTAGGTTCAAAGGTGGAAATTACAACAGCTATTGCTGAGCGCTATGCACTAATTTCGATAAAGGATGTCGGTATTGGTATTCCAAAAGAGGATTTACCGCATATAACAGAGCGTTTTTATCGGGTGAATAAGGCAAGAAGTCGGTCTGATGGTGGCAGTGGACTAGGTCTATCAATTGTTGAGCAGCTTATTAAGCAGCACAAAGGACAGTTAACGATAGAAAGTGAATTAAGCATAGGCACATGTGTGTATGTGAAAATACCATTAATGGAGGAATAAATAATGAAAAAGTGGTTTTTAAGTTTATTAGCAGTACCAATGTTTTTAGTAGGCTGTAATGACGAGCCAGAAGTAGATACTTTAGACAACGGCGTTATGCCCCAGGAAATTGTAGTAGAAATTCAAACACCAGAAGCTGTCGCAGTGAATGAGGAAATCGACTTAATCGCTTATGTCACACAAGGAGAAGAGAATGTAGATGATGCAGTTGTTCAATTCGAGGTATGGGAATCGGGCTTAAGAGATGAAGGACATATGATAGATGGCAAGTTAGATAAAGATGGCGTTTATAAAGCGAAATTTAATTTTGAGCATGATGGTGTTTATTATATGTTTGCACATACAACAGCACGAAGCATTCATGTTATGCCGAAACAGCAAATTATTGCTGGTAGTCCAGATATGAGTAAAGTAATAGAAGATAATAGCGATAATTCGATGAACCATGGTGAGCATGGTGACGATGAGGACCATGGAGAAGATGATGAAGGTGGCCATTAATAAAGCATTCATCTCATCGTCTTATAGGGAAGGAAATTTTTTTTACTGAAACAAGATAAATACTTGCAAATTTTTTTGAGGCGTGTATAATAATGACCAGATGACCGAAATGGTTTTCTGGTCATTTTATTTTAAAAGATATTCTTTATGAAAAAGGGGGGAATGAATTGGATCGCAGACAGGAAATTTTAGAAGCAGCTACTAAGTCATTTTCTTTATTCGGTTATAAGGGAACGACAATGGAGCAAGTAGCTAAAATTGCAAACGTCGGAAAAGGAACGATTTATACATTTTTCTCTAATAAAGAAGAAATTTTAAAAGAAGTTGTCTTGTCGCTTATTAAAGAAATGAAAATCGCGATGGATGCAACAATTGATACAAATAAATCATTTACTGAAAATGGTCATAGTGTATTAATGAAAATGCTGGAATTTAGAGAGCGCCATGTCCTTTTTGCAAAATTGATTGAGGAAGAAAAGGAATTACGTACACCAGCAGTTAAGCAAATGCTTCAAGATATTGAAAGTGAGGGAGTTTCTTATATTGCTAGTCGCATTGAAATCGGCATTAACAAAGGTGAAGTGCATGATTGCAATGCGCCACTCGTCGCGTATTTATTGTTTAAATCTTATTTAGCATTCGTTGTAGATTGGCAGCAAATACATGATGAGCCAATGAGTGAAGACCAAATTTTGGCTATTTTTAAGCAAACGATTTTCAGAGGCTTACAGAGGTAATCGAAAAATCAGAGGGCGTCCGAAAAGCATGCAAAGCACTGCTTTTCAGACGATTCATTTATCCTTTATTAAAATAATGACCGTTTTAAAAGGTTATAAACAGTGAATCTAACGTCTTTTCCTTTGACTTTAAAATGGCTAAGTACAATCAACTTTTTGTTGTATCAAAGATGAGTCAGCTTTTCGGACAGAACTTTGATTTTTTATTACTCTAAAGTGACCGTATGACGATTTCGGTCAATTCGTAAAAAGAAAGGTGATAACAGTGTTTAAATCTGAATGGTTGCAAATTTTCAAGACACGCAAAATGTTCATATCAATCATTGCAGTACTATTCATTCCAGTACTGTATAGCGGGATGTTTTTATGGGCATTTTGGAATCCTTATGCACAATTAACGAATTTACCTGTTGCGATTGTAAACGAGGATACTGGTGCAACATTTGAAGGGGAAACGATGCAGCTTGGTGAGGAGCTGACGGATAAGCTTGTTTCAAGTGAGCAATTTAAGTTTGAAGAAATAACAGCGGAGGATGCGGAGGAGCAACTTCAGGATCGTAATTACTATATGCTTATCCGCATTCCAGAAAACTTCTCTCAACACGCAACAACATTGCTTGACGAACAGCCATCAAAATTAGTAATTGACTATATTCCAAACGAGGGCTTTAACTTTTTAAGTGCTCAAATTGGTGAGACAGCCATGGAAAAGATTAAAATTGAAGTCAATTCGCAAGTAGCAAAAACCTATGCTGAAAAATTATTTACTTCCATTACGCAACTAGGCGATGGCTTTGCTGAGGCGGCTGATGGTGCATCTAAATTAGATGAGGGCGCTAAGGAAATTATGAATGGCGCTAATGATTTACAAGGCTATTTAGAGCAGTTAGCATCGAGCACAATTGAGCTTGCTGATGGTACGAGTGAGTTAAAGCAAGGCGCGCAAAAGGCAGCAACAGGAGCAACAAGCTTAGCTGATGGTGTAGCAAAGCTCGCACAAGGTAGCTCACAGCTCGCAGCAGGTGCAGATGAATTATCGACTGGCGCAAAGCAACTCGCACAAGGGATAAATAATTATACGGATGGCGCGGCACAAATTGCGGACAGCCAAAAAACATTAGTAGAAAAACAGCAGTCATTTAATGAAGGATTAGGCTCTTTAACAGAAAGCACAGGCAATTTGCAGGCTGGTGCCAATCAATTAAGCGATAGTGCAACAAAATTAAATGCAGGCATTGACTCGTTATCAGAGCAAATGCAACAAATTTTAGCGACACTACCTGCTGAAAAGGCAGAGAGTTTGCAGGCGACATTAACACAATTAAATGAAGGTAGTACACAATTGGTTGAGGGCTTAAACAATTTAACAGTAAGCTCCAACTCATTGCAGCAAGGCGTTTCACAGTTAAATGAAAGCAGCAATCAATTACTTGCAGGTCAACAACAAATTACAGAAGGTGCAAATAATCTTGTAGCAAGTAGCGATGCTTTAAGTAGCGGAATTCATACAATTGTTGGTGGTAATGCAGCGATTGCTGAAAAATTAAATGAATTAACAGAAGGTGCTAATGCAGCAAAAACTGGAGCTAACGAATTAGCAGCAGGCTTAAATACGGTCGTTTCTGGTACAGGTAAATTAAACGATGGCACATCGCTACTTGCTGAAAAATCTGGTGAATTAGCTGATGGCTCTACTACTTTAGCAGAAGGTACGAAGGAACTTGCTGAAGGTGCGACAACATTAACGTCTAAATTACAAGAAGCAAGCGAAGAGGCTAATATTGACTCTAGTGATGCGAACTATGAAATGGTTGCACAGCCTGTAGATGTAGAGAAAACTGTAGTAAACCATGTACCTAACTATGGAACTGGTTTCGCACCATACTTTATTTCATTAGGATTATTCGTAGGTGCTCTATTAATTTCGATTGTGTTCCCATTTGTAGAACCCGCAGCTCGCCCGACAAATGCGGTTACGTGGTTCTTCAGTAAAGTTTTTGTACTAGCAGTGGTTGGTATAATCCAATCAGCGATTACAGTTGCAATTGTCGTTGGTATTTTAGGGCTACAGGTAGAAAGTTTGCCGTGGTTTATGTTAACAACAGTATTAACAAGCTTCACATTTTTAGCGATTATTCAAATGCTTGTATCAATTATGGGTGACCCGGGACGCTTTGTAGCTATCCTCATTTTAATCATCCAATTAACAACAAGTGCGGGTACATTCCCATTAGAATTAGTGCCAATGCCATTGCGCGCATTTAACCCATTCTTCCCAATGACGTACTCTGTGCAAGCATTTAAAGTAGCCATCTCCACAGGTGACACAGCCTTCTTAGGCTTCAACTTTGCCGTATTAGCGGGCTTTGCAGTTGTAAGCTTAGCAATTACGCTTGGCTACTTCGCATTAATTTTTACGCGTCGCTATTCGAAGCAAGAGGCATAATGGAAAGGGTACACCTTTTCAACCATAGCTTTTATAAAAGCTATTTGCTGTAAATATGCGGGTGGTGACAATAAATTGTCACTATCTGCTATGGGACAGTCCCTAGTAAAAAGATAAACAAAGAGAATTACTTGAATAAAAAATAGGTCTAAGATGATTATTTTCCGGTTTTATCCCCATCATGAATATAAAATTGCAAAAGGCAGCAAGAGGGCGAATGAATATTTGCCTTCTTGTTGCCTTTTATGTGTAAGCAGTTCATTTATAGAATCATCATAGGGATGCGATTCACGTGATTAGATTTTATTGCAGTTTTCACAAGCATGGCTGTAGCATTCGCTTTGCTCTTCCATCTTTTTACCGCATTGTATACAAGTTTTCTCTGGTAAGTTTCTGAAAAATTCCACTACGTTTTCTAACATAAGCATTTTCCCTCCCTTGAGTTAACTGTTATAATACTGATTTATTTATATGTATTGTATTATAACAGTGTGCATTCGTCAACACAAAATGCCTAATTTAAGTTAAAATAAAATATGAACATTTGATGAAGGGAAGATACAACATGTATTTTATTGATAATAAAGGCATTACAGACCCGCGTATTAATTTAGCGATTGAGGAGTACATCTTGCGCAATATGGATATTGAGCAAGATGATTTTCTGCTGTTCTATATTAACCAGCCTTCCATTATTATTGGCAAAAACCAAAATACAATTGAAGAAATTAATACAGATTATGTAGAGGATAATAATATTATTGTTGTGCGTCGTTTATCAGGCGGTGGTGCTGTTTATCATGATTTAGGCAATTTGAATTTTAGCTTCTTAACGAAGGATGATGGCGATAGCTTCCACAACTATAAAAAATTCACGCAGCCTGTAGTCGATGCACTTGCAAAATTAGGTGTCAATGCAGAGTTGTCAGGGCGCAATGATATTTTAGCGGAAGGTCGTAAAGTATCAGGCAATGCGCAATATACTACACGTGGTCGCATGTTCAGCCATGGTACATTGATGTTTGATACAGATATTGATCAAGTTGTATCTGCACTAAAAGTAAAGAAGGACAAAATTGAGTCAAAAGGTATTAAATCTGTGCGCTCACGTGTTGCCAATATCTCAGAGTTTTTAACAGAAAAAATTTCTGTAGAGCAGTTCCGTATGGAAATTTTAAAATCAATCTTCGATGGTGAGGAAAATATTCGCTATTATGAGTTAACTGATGAGGATTGGAAAAAAATCCATGAACTATCGGCGGAGCGCTATCAAAAATGGGAGTGGAATTACGGCAAATCACCACGCTTCAATATTCAAAAAACACATCGTTTCCCATCTGGCGGCATCGATATCCGCTTAGAGGTAAATCGCGGCATTATTGAAGAAATAAAAATTTATGGGGACTTCTTCGGTGTTGGTGATGTAGCGGAAGTAGAGCAGCTTTTAACAGGCTGTAAATATGACCGTGCAGCAATCAATGAGGCATTAAAGGAAATTGATATTGCAAAATATTTCGGCGGCATTACAATCGAAGACTTTTTACAGTTAATCTATTAATGAGTGAGAGGGCATCCAAAAAGCCGTGCAGTTGCCGGTGTGTATGGACGCCTTCGTTGTTTTTGCAGAAAGCTTGCCTATTAAGTATTAAGACTGAGAGGATTTCCTTAAAAACGAGAGAAACAAAGGGATTGGCAGCATTTCACCTCAGTGAAAGAGAAGCAATAAACATCTTCCTTTCATTGTGCTTTCAATTTTGATATGAAATCATGTAAGCTTAAGGGAGGGAGTTCACGAAACTTCTCGGTTGCGGGTGCGTCTACGTAAATTGTGTGAGAATTGTGTGAGTGCCTGGCACCTGGAAAAAGGAGGTTTTTTTTCATGGAAAAGCATCGGATTTTTATTGTAGAAGACGATAAAAAAATCGCTTCTTTGCTTGCAGAAACGCTACGCAAATACCAATATGAAGTAGCGACAGTACAAGATTTTGATGCGTTAATTGATGAGTTTTTAACATTTGCACCGCATATGGTGCTACTTGATATAAATTTGCCTGCTTACGATGGTTATTATTGGTGTCGTCAGCTAAGGCAACATACGACATGTCCGATTTTATTTATTTCAGCGCGTTCGGGAGAAATGGATCAAATCTTTGCGCTTGAAAATGGCGGAGATGATTTTATTACGAAGCCATTCAATTATGAAATTGTGTTGGCAAAAATTCGTAGTCATTTACGTCGTACATATGGAGAGTATGCGGTGAGGCAGGAGGAGCGCACAGTAAAGCAAGGTGTGCTTACACTGTATTTAGAAAGCATGGAGCTGCATGTCAAGGATAGTGTTATTCCTTTGCAAAAAAAGGAATGTATCATTTTAGATTTACTTCTCGGACAAGCGCCGAAAGTGGTTTCGCGTGATGCGCTGCTTGAGCAACTATGGGATGACCAAGCATTTGTTGATGAAAATACGCTGAATGTCAATATGACGCGCGTACGTAAGAAGCTGGCGGATTATCATGTGAAATCAATAATCGAAACGGTACGTGGCGCGGGGTATCGTTTCGTGCTTAGTGCGGAGGAAATGTAATGGGGTTAAAGCTTTTTTTACAAGAACACATTTCCTACATTATTTTTCAATTACTGCTCGTGCTATTTGTTTTACTGCTGTACTTTCTAGATGGCTTTCGCAATTTTGAAACAGCACTTTATAGCATTATTATTAGCGCAATATTGATTACATCCTTTTTAGCAGTGCGCTATATGCTACGCCGTCGCTATTTAAGTAAAATTACACAATTGCCCACTACGATGGAGGAGGCACTTCAAAAAAACGCTAAAACAACGGAATATATGCAGACGGAAAAGTACATGCAACAGCTTTATTATGTTTATCAAAACGAGGTGCAATCTTTGTATGCAAAGCAAACGCGTCAATATAAATTTATGAATCAATGGATCCATCAAATGAAAACGCCGATTGCTGTTTTAGAGCTGTTGTTACAGGAGGAAACCTCGTTAGATAAAAAAAGTGTGCAGGAGGAAGTGGAGCGTCTAAAGCGTGGTCTAGATATGGTGTTAATGAGTGCCCGTATCGATAGCTTTGAGGATGATATGCAAGTGGAGCAAGTGCCATTAAAGTCCATTGTTACGACTGTAGTAAATGAGCATAAGCGCTTATTTATTACAAATCGTGTTTTTCCAGAAGTTCATATAGATGATGAGTTAGTCGTTGCAAGTGATTCGAAATCGTTACAATTTGCCCTTGGGCAATTTATTACTAATGCTGTGAAATATACATTTGAACCGAATAAAAAAATACTAATTTATGCACAGCAACGGGAAGGAAGCATTACTTTGAAGATTAAGGATGAAGGAATCGGTATACCTAAATCAGATTTATCGCGCATAACAAAGGCTTTCTTCACAGGAGAAAACGGACGAAAAACAGGTGAATCTACTGGAATGGGACTTTATTTAGCAAATGAAATATGCGAAAAGCTGGGGCACCAGCTTATTATTACATCAACGGTCGGTGTTGGTACAACCGTCAATATAACATTTTCAAGCGAGCGAAACGGGGGATAATCGTGGCGATATTACAAATTAATGAAGTAACAAAAGTATATGAAGGAAAAGTAACACATCGCGCGCTCAATCAGCTAAGCTTTGAAGTGGAAAAAGGTGAGTTTTTAGCGATTATGGGACCATCTGGTAGCGGCAAAACGACGTTGTTAAATATTATTTCAACAATCGATTATCCGACATCCGGTGAAATTACTTTGGAAAAAATAAAGCCACAAAGCTTAAATAAAACAGAGCTTGCCTATTTTAGGCGTCGTCAGCTCGGCTTTGTTTTCCAAGACTTTAACTTATTACCGATGCTAACAGTAGAGGAAAATATCGTCTTGCCATTAACGCTGGATAATCAGCCACTGCAAGTAATGGAAAAGCGACTTGCTGTTTTAGCTGAGAAATTAGGCATAGAATCAATTTTGGAAAAGCGCCCGAATGAAATTTCAGGGGGACAAGCACAGCGTACAGCTATTGCTAGGGCATTAATCCATCAGCCCTCTATCATATTAGCCGATGAGCCAACAGGAAATCTTGATTCGCATGCATCGCGAGAAGTGCTTGAGCTATTAAGCAAAATTAATGAGGAGCGACAGGCGACAATTGTGATGGTAACACATGACCCGATTGCTGCTAGCTATTGTGATCGTGTGTTGTTTATTAAAGATGGTGAGTTTTTTAACGAAATTTATCGAGATGATCGCCGCCAAACATTTTTCCAGCGTATTTTAAATGTTTTAAGTTTATTAGGAGGGCAAGTGGGTGACCTTTCAACAATTCGCTTACCGTAATGTGTTTCGCAATTTTCGCATCTATGCCGCTTTTTTTATGGCAAGCTTTTTCTCTGTTTTTGTTTTTTTTATTTACTCAATGTTAATGTTTCATCCAGCGAGTGAGCATGGCTTTTTAGGCAATGTTTCCTTGTTAGGAATGGTTGTGGCAGAAGTGATTTTAATGCTATTTTCCTGGTTTTTTATTTTTTACTCGATGAAGGCTTTTTTGGAGGCACGCTCAAAGGAATTTGCCGTTTTACTGCATCTTGGGATGGAAAAAAGGCAATTAAGCAAGCTCGTCTTTTTAGAAACGATGTTAATTGGTGTTATTTCCTGTGTTTTTGGCATCGCATTCGGCTACGCATTTTCAAAATTTTTCTTTATGATTGTGCGCGAGATTTTATATTTAGATGAGCTACCTTTGTATTTTTCATGGGAGCCATTCGTTTTAACGCTTACTGTATTTTTAAGTGCCTTTGTTGTTATTTCCTTTATCAGTGTGTTAATGACGCGGGAAACAAAGCTGATTGATTTATTAAAAGGACATCAATATATCGATGTCTCCAATTCATACTCAAAAATAGGTGCATCTTTAGGTGTTTTTCTAATTGGTCTTGGTTATACATTAGCAATCATTACAACATTTTTTACATTGCCAATTTTTTTATTAATCATCCCAATTATCGTGACAATCGGTACGTATTTTTTGTTTACTGATACGATACAAGCCTTTATCGAGCGAGTAAAGAGGCGCAAAAAGGTCTATTGGCGAAAAACACGTATGCTATCACTTGCTGAGCAAGGACATATTATGTATAGCAATCGAAAAATGTTTTTTGTTGTAACACTTGTTTCAACATTAGCCTTTTTATGTGTAGGTGTATTGTCTGCTTTATCATCCTACACGTCTCAATACGATAAGCTAAACCCTTTAGGCATTATTTATAAAGGGAATGTAGACAATGAGTATGAAGTGGCGCATATTTCATCATTAATTTACGAGCTAGAAGAAGCAGGGCTATCGTATAATTTAACGCGCTTTGTTGTGAAAAGACAAACATCTACCCATACTTCCAATCCTGTTGAAGTGTTCAGTGTAACAAATATTAACCATTTGCTATTTTCATATGGCTATTCAATGGTGCGGCTTGAGCCGGGTGAAGCGATGTTTATTGCTTACTCAGACGATTCGATAAAAGAGCTTGGAGATATGACTGTACGTACAACACTAAAAGAAAGCGAGGTTGACCTTGTTATCAACAGTGTTTATCCAGAGCTTATTTTCCCTGACGCGATTATTAGCCGCAATGCCATTATTGTTAGTGATGCAGATTTTGAAAAAATCACACAACCGTTTGAGCGTGCAGATGTTGTTGAATCAAGCTATCATCTTCTAGCATTCGATATCGCTAATTGGGTAGAAGCGGCAAATATCGGCTTGGATTTATATCATGCTGTTGCAGAGGAATATTTAAAAGAGAATTATACACTACCATTTTATTTTGAAAATGCAGGGTTAAATTATTCTTATATATTAGCTGCCTACTCCTTGTTTATGTTAGTTGGTCTGCTCGTTGTAGCGGTATTTTTATTAGCTGCTGGGAGCTTTATTTATTTCAAGCTATATACAAGCTTGGAGCGTGAAAAGAAGCAATTTGACGTATTAAAGCGCATGGGTCTAACAGATAGTGAACAAAAAAACTTAATTACGCGTTATTTATTTCCACAATTTTTCCTTCCTTGGGGACTAGCACTTGTGCATAGTGTATTTGCTTTCTTTGTGTTACAAGCTATTTTAAAAAATGTTATGCATGTCTCATTAGGGAAAGAAATTGTTTTGGCGTTTGGCTTTATTGTCCTTATTCAGGTCGTTTATTTTTATTTGATTAGATGGCGTTATATCGCGCATGTACGCTTGTAAAAACGAGCATAAAATGACATGAACGACAGAATTTTTGCACAATCACTTGAAAGCTATTGTCATATTCAGATTTTTATTTTACAATAATATAAAATGAATGATAATTCATTTTATATTGGTTTAGTAGATGTCTGAGCTTCCGCTGAATCAATAGGCGCTTTTGACGGAATTGATATAAGGGGGATGGGTGTATTGAATTTAGTTGAAAAGGTAAGACAGCAAGCTCTCGAACAGCCAGAAAAAACGGCTTATCATTTTATGGGGAAAAATACAAGCTATCACGAGTTTGAGCAGACGGTAAGCCGCTTTGCAAAAGCTTTGCAAGATATGGGGGTAGAAAAGGGAGACCATGTGGCATTGTTGCTTGGCAACACACCTCATTTTTTAATTTCTCTTTATAGTGCGATGCGTATCGGTGCAACAGTAATTCCGATTAATCCAATATATACGCCAGATGAGATTTCATATATTATCCAAAATGGTGATGTTAAAGTAGTTGTTGCGCTGGACATGTTGCTACCGCTTGTAGATAAAGGGGTACAAGTATTTACGAAAGTGGAGAAATATATTATTTGCGAAACAGCAGCAGACACAGGGGAGAAGGTCGCTGCATTAAGCGAAGGTGCAAAAGCAAAAACAGTTCTGTTTACAGCTTTATTGCAAGCGGCAGAAGGAATAGCTGAGCCAGTAGCATTGGAAACGGATGATAATGCAGTTATTTTATATACATCAGGTACAACTGGTTATCCTAAAGGGGCTATTTTAACGCATGGTAATTTATATTCTAATGCGCGTGATGTTGGCGCTTATTTGAAAATATCTGCTACGGATCGTGTGATTGCAACATTGCCAGTATTCCATGTTTTTGCATTAACAGTTGTCGTCAATGCTCCTTTAGTACAAGGAGCTACAATTTTACTAGCGCCACGTTTTAGCCCAGCTGAAATTTTTGAGCTGGCTAAGGCGCAAGAGGCAACGGTCTTCGCAGGAGTACCGACAATGTATAATTTCCTTTATCAGTTTGCTGAAGGCGATGTAGCTGCATTTAAAACATTGCGTTTAGCTATTTCAGGCGGTGCATCATTACCTGTATCGCTATTGCATAATTTTGAGCAAAAGTTTAATGTACGTATTTCAGAAGGCTACGGATTATCGGAGGCATCGCCAGTAACATGCTTTAATCCACTAGATAAAGAGCGCAAACCAGGCTCAATCGGTCAGTCGATTGTCAATGTTGAAAATAAAGTTGTTGACCCAGAGGGCAATGAAGTACCTGTCGGCGAGGTTGGCGAACTCATTGTGCGTGGACCAAATGTGATGAAAGGCTATTATAAAATGCCTGAAGAAACGGCTGTGACAATCCAAGATGGCTGGCTTTACACAGGCGATTTAGCGCGCAAGGACGAGGAAGATTACTTCTATATCGTTGATCGCAAAAAAGATATGATTATCGTTGGGGGCTATAATGTTTATCCGCGTGAAGTGGAGGAAGTGCTTTATGCACACCCGAATGTTGTGGAGGCTGCAGTTATCGGTTTACCAGATTTAGATTTTGGAGAAGCGGTATATGCATATGTCGTGTTAAAGGATAAGAGCATGAGTGCCGAGGAATTACAGCAATATTGTGCAGAGCATATTGTGAAATATAAAGTACCAAAAGTCATTGAAATTATCGATGAGCTTCCTAAAAATACAACAGGTAAAATTTTACGTCGCTCATTAAAGGAGCAGGCAACGAAATAGAGGGGCGTTCAAAAGACCATGCAGTAGCTGGTCTTTTGAACGCTTTTAATCATGTTTTTTTAGGGTTTACTAGAGAAAATGCAGGATGGGCTTTGAAAGGTGAGGAAACACATGGATTAGCGGTGCTTTACCTACCACTAACCTAAGTAAATAAAAAAATGAGCACCACTAGCAACACGGCTGATTTCATGCCTAAAAAGTTATTAGAATATTGACACATATTTGTGGCGTGGTAAACTTATTATTACGAAGTTCGAAATAACAATAAGGAAGTAGGGATTATGGAATGACAGCATTTTTAACGAAAGAGCATTTATTCACATTGCAATCTGTAACAGCCCCAGTACTAGCACCGAATGAGCAGGAGGCTGTATTTGTACGCACATTAATTGATAAAGGGGATAATAAATATTATGCACATCTATTCCATGTGGAGCTTGCTAACGAAGAAGTAGCGCAATGGACATTTGGCAAGGAGCGTGTCAGCAGCCCGAAATGGTCGCCAAATGGTAAGCAAGTTGCTTTTTTGTCAAATCGCGAAGAGAAAAATCAGCTTTACATTTTAAATCGTAGCGGTGGTGAAGCTAAAAAAGTAGCGAATTTCCCATACGGTGTTAGCTCATTTATTTGGAGCCCATGTGGTGAAAAGCTGTGGGTAACAGCAAGCTTAAAGAACGGCACAGCGTTTACCGATGCCGTAGAAAAGGAAGAGAAAAAGCTTCCAGAGGCATATGTCGTTGATAGAATGAAGCATAAAATGGATGGTGTAGGTGGTAATGGCTTACGTAAGCAAGGAATGAGTACTCATGTTGCTGAAGTAACGCTTGATGGTACGATTACACAGTTTACAGAGGGGAATCATGACCATACATTAAACAACATTTCTCATGATGGTAAAAAGCTTGTCATTGGTGTCAATCGCTCAGAAAATCAAGATTTTGAATTCCGTCAGCCACTATACATAGTAGATGTTGTGACGAAGGAAGAAACGATTTTAGTAGAGCAGGATGGCTATTATGGCGGAGCTACTTATTCGTTTGATAACCGCTATATTGCTTATGTTGGTAGCGATGCATCATTTAAAAATGCGACGCATGCGAAAGTTTATGTGTATGATACAGAAACAGCAAGCACGATTACTTTAACAGAGGGCTTAGATGCACCTGTTGGCGATTATGCTGTTGCTGATTTCCAGCAAGGGGCAGCAGCACCAGCAGTTGTTTGGACAGAAGCCAATGCACTTTATTTCCAAGTATCCACAATGGGCGATATTCGCCTATACTATGCAACATTGGAAGGGGAGCTTTATCCTGCGACACCGGAAAATGAGCATGTTTATGGCTATGCGCTAGCAAAAAGCGGTAATGAGGCAATACTTGCTGTTTCAAATCCTACATTCCCTGGTGAGCTATTTAAACATAATATTACGACAGGGGAGCGTAAGCAGTTAACGCATTTCAATGATGTATTCCTACGAGAAGTCACTTTATCAACACCAGAGTCTATTGTTTTTAAAGGGGCGAAGGACTGGGATGTGCACGGCTGGATTATGAAGCCGGCTAGCTATGTAGAAGGGGAAAAATATCCACTTATTGTAGAAGTTCATGGTGGCCCTCACACATTATATGCAAATACGTTTTTCCATGAAATGCAGCTTCTTGCTGCAGAGGGCTATGGTGTACTATATATTAACCCGCGCGGAAGCCATGGCTATAGTCAAGTATTTGTAGATGCTGTTCGCAATGATTATGGCGGTGGAGATTTTGAGGATATTATGAAAGCGACAGACTATGCGCTAGAAACATATAATTGGATTGACGAAACACGTCTTGGTCTAACAGGCGGTAGCTACGGTGGTTTTATGACAAACTGGGCTGTCGGGCATACAAACCGCTTTAAAGCAGCAGTGACGCAGCGCTCAATTTCAAACTGGATTAGCTTCTTCGGCGTATCGGATATCGGTTACTATTTCACAGACTGGCAAATTGGCAGCGACATGTTAGACGTAGAAAAATTATGGCATCATTCGCCATTAAAATATGCGAAAAACGTTGAAACACCTCTACTCATTTTGCATAGCGAAAAGGATTTCCGCTGTCCAATCGAGCAAGCAGAGCAGTTTTACATTACGTTAAAATCTATGGGCAAAGAAGTAGGCTTCGTTCGATTCCCTGACTGCGACCATAACCTATCGCGCACAGGTACACCAAACCTACGTATCCAGCGTCTAGAGCAAATTGTTGGCTGGTTTGAGAAGTATATTTAATGAGGGTGGCGTTCAGCTAACCGTGCAGTTGCCGGCTAGCTGAACGCCCCTTTCGATATCCTTTTAATTTATCCATCAAAATACCCCTTTTTTACGCAACATGTTAAAAAATTTTTCGTTCTAATTAATGTTATCAACCGCATAGTAAATGATAGTATGCTAAAATGAGAAAGTAAAAATTAATTAGAAAGAGAGCACAAGGATGGCAATTATTCAAGGCTTAATTGATTTTATTTTGCATATTGATGAGCACTTAGTAGAAATAATCCAACAATTTGGCGCATGGTCTTATGGGATTTTATTTTCGATTGTGTTCGTTGAAACAGGCGTAGTTATTATGCCGTTTTTACCTGGAGATTCCCTGCTATTTGCAGCGGGTACACTTGCCGCATTAGGGGCATTTAACTTACCGTTATTAATGACAGTTTTTATCGCGGCTGCTATTATAGGGGATACGGTTAACTATCATATTGGGAAGACTGTAGGTCTTTCTATTCCTCCTAATAGTTTTTTAGGCAAGGTGATTAATAAAGAGCGAATGGAAGCAGCACAGCGATTTTTCAATAAGCATGGTGGTAAAACAATTGTCATTGCGCGCTTCATGCCATTTATTCGGACGTTTATTCCGTTTGTGGCGGGGGCTAGCCGTATGAATTACAAGTATTTTATCGTCTATAATGTTGTAGGAGCACTTGCTTGGGTATTCATCTGTACATTGCTCGGTTATTTCTTCGGCAATATCCCAATTATTAAAGAAAACTTCTCAACGGTATTATTATTAATTATTTTCATTTCTGTATTACCAGCAATTATTAGTGCAATTAATGCACATCGTAAAAAAAATAAGTGAGGTAATGAACATGACAAAAATGAATGTAGAAAGCTTTAATTTGGATCACACAAAGGTAGTGGCACCATATGTGCGTTTAGCTGGGCTAAAGGAAGGACAAAACGGAGATGTTGTACATAAGTATGATATTCGCTTCAAACAGCCAAATAAAGCATATATGAAAATGGATGCACTTCATTCAATTGAGCATTTAATGGCTGAAAATATTCGCAATCATAGCGAACATGTTGTTGACCTTAGTCCAATGGGTTGCCAAACAGGCTTCTATTTATCGGTAATTAATCATGATAATTATGATGAGATTTTGGACATTTTAGAGAAAACGCTACAGGATGTCGTAAGCGCGACAGAAGTGCCTGCTTGCAATGAGGTTCAATGTGGCTGGGCTGCAAACCATAGTTTAGAAGGCGCGCAACAATTAGCGCGTGAAATGCTTGAAAAGCGCGCGGAGTGGTCAACAGTTTTTGCACAATAAAAGGCTGTTCGGAATATAGGCTAATACCTATATTTCGAACAGTCTTATTTTATTTTAGCAATTAATATTATTTACCTTTGAATTGTGGTGCTCTTTTTTCGACGAAGGCATTCAGGGCCTCAAGGCGGTCTTCTGTCGGTAATGTAATTTCGTATGCTTTACGCTCAATTTGCAAACCTGTTTGTAAATCGACCTTCATCCCTTGCTTTACAGCAAATTTTGCTTGCTGCAAGGCGATAGGTGCATTTTGCAAAATGGTATTTGCAAAATTTTCAACTACCTGCATTAAATCTTCTTGCTCTGCTACTTGCGTAAATAATCCGCAAGCTAGCGCTTCCTCACTTGATATTTTTTTTGCTGTTAAAATGTATTCTAATGCTTTTGCTTCCCCGATTAAGCGCGGTAATCGCTGTGTTCCACCCGCACCTGGGATAATCCCTAGCTTTGTTTCTGTTAGTCCAACTACCGCATTTTTTGTCGCAATGCGGAAATCGCAGGAGAGGGCTAATTCAAGACCACCGCCAAAGGCATATCCATTTAACGCGCAAATAGTTGGCTGCGGCAATCCTTCAATCGCATTGAACACCTCGGCAAATTTATTTAGATTTCGCTTTACCAATGGTTCAGGCAATGTTTGACGCTCCTTTAAATCAGCACCAACTGAAAAGGCTTTATCACCTGCACCTGTAATAATAACAAGTCGAATATCGGGATGTATACGAATGGATTCTATAATTGCTTGAAGCTCTGATAACATTTCGAAATTAAAAGCATTTAAGACATCAGGTCGATTTAGTTTTACATAGGCAATAGACTGTCGTTGTTCATATTCAATGATGTTCATAAATAAAAAGCTCCCCCTTAAATGTGCTATAGTATTATATTACCTCTCTCGAAATATATAGGCAATTAGCAATTGAACAATAGGCGAAGTATAGGTATGCTATAAGTAAGAAATTCTTTATCGTTAAATAGAAATAGCATTGAAATATCTTGAAAAATTTTGCTGAAAAATAACTGTTAATTTGCTATTATTTGTACATTAGCGCGTATTTTAGTTAAATTGAACGGATTTTTAATTACATCATGATGTAATGGATACGAAATAATCTTTTTAAAAATTTAAAAAGATTAAATTAAAAGAGCGAATCAAATATGCCTGGAACTGTATACATATTTCCGTAGTCACCCTCTAGTTATTAGGATAGCTTTAGCTATGATGAAAAAAATTATGAAGAAATATAAAGTGAGGAGTTTAACGTGGAAGTTTTTATTGGAAGGCAACCGATTTTTAATGAAAAGGAACAAATAGTGTCTTACGAATTATTGTATCGAAGTAAAAATATAAATGCATTTCCTCTAGACGGAATAGATGCAGATGCTGCGACAATCGATGTTATTATTAATTCCTTTTTAACAATTGGTATAGATAAAGTAACAGATGGTGCACTAGCATTTATTAATTTTACGGAGAAGCTATTATTTAGTCCCTTGATAGATTATATTAATCCGAAAGAAGTCGTTATTGAAATTTTGGAGGATGTTATTATAACACCGAAACTTATTCAACGTGTAAAAGAGTTGAAGGGGAAGGGGTTTAAAATAGCACTTGATGACTTTATTTTAAAAGATGGAGTAACCGTTTATAATGAGCTGTTCAATTATGTAGATTATATAAAGGTTGACTTTTTAATTACCCCTTTAACAAAGCGTATGGAAATTGAGTATAAAGTAAAATCAAAGTTTCCGCATATCAAGCTTTTGGCTGAGAAAGTTGAAACGCGTGAGCAATATGAGATTGCAATGCATTCTGGCTATGTGTTATTTCAAGGCTACTTCTTTGAAAAACCACAAATAATGAAGGCAATTGATATACCAGCAAATATTATAAATTATTTTCAAATCATTTCGATTTTAAAAGATGAGGAACCAGATATAAATATTTTGGCTACAAATATTGAAAGGGAAATTTCAATTTCTTATAAGCTATTGCAACTGATTAATAGCTCAAAAAATCGCCCGAAATCTAAGGTGCGTTCAATTAAACAAGCAATTGTACTATTGGGCATAACAGAGTTGCGGAAGCTTGTTTATTTATTGGCAATGCGCGAATTAAATAATTATGAAAAAACAGATGCTTTTAATGAATTAGTTGCCGCATCGTTATTCCGTGCAAAAGCATGTGAAAAGGTTGCGAAGTTAAATTATAAAAAGAACTTCTCGGAATACTTTTTAATTGGGCTATTGTCGTTAATTGATGCCTTGTTAAAACGTCCAATGTATCTGATATTAAGAAAGATGCCATTATCGGAGGAAATTGTTGAAACAATTAACGGCGTGGAAACAGAAATGACGCCTTATTTACAATTTAGTGAAGCGCTTTATAAATTAGATTGGGATAGGTTAGATGAATTGTCACTGCAATTAGGCTTGAATCAGGATGTGGTATTCCAAATTTATGATGAAGCGGAGCAGTGGGCACGAGAGGTTATTAGTTAACAACTTTTGTAGAAATGATGAAAATTGAATGAAGAAAGAGGAAGTCTTGTGAACAATAGTGAACAGTTGACAGTGAAAGATACAATTAGCGAATATCTATTTGTCATTGTAGGAGCTGCAATAATTGCCATTGGCTTTAATGTCTTTTTATTACCAAACCAAGTTGCTTCAGGTGGGGTAAGTGGTATTAGTACAATTTTAAATGGTTTATTTGGTTGGAATGCAGGGCTTGTTCAATACGCATTTAATATCCCTTTATTTATTGCGGGAGTTTTAATTTTAGGAAAGAAATTTGGTGTTAAGTCATTTATTGGAACGATTACTTTACCTGCCCTTGTTATCTTCACAAGTGACTGGGGTCCGTGGACATTAAATCCGCTACTTGGTGCAATTTTTGGTGGAATTGTAGTTGGCTCGGGGCTCGGTCTTGTTTTTAAAGGAAAGGCGTCAACAGGTGGTACGGATTTATTAGCACAAATTATTACGAAATTCACAGGTCTTACTTTAGGGACAAGTGTGTTACTTATAGATGGTGTTATTGCTGTTAGTGCTGCACTTGTGTTTGATTTAGAAAAGGGCTTGTATGCAATAATTGGTTTGTATGTAACAACGAAAACGATTGATATCATTCAGCTTGGCTTTAGTCAATCGAAAATGGCCTATATTATTACAACGAGAGAGGAAGAAATGCGTGACGCGATATACAGAGAAGTGAATCGTGGCGTAACAAAGCTTCCAGCTTTCGGCGGTTATACGGGGGAAGAAAAAACGTTTCTAATGGTCGTTGTTTATCAGACTGAATTCACTAAATTGAAACAAGTTGTCAAGATGGTTGACCCAACAGCCTTCGTTGTTGTCTCAGATGCTTATGAGGTACTTGGCGAAGGTTTCAAACGAGCCTAAGTTTGCTATACTGAAGTAGAGTAATTTGTTGGAGGAGAACAGTATGAAAAAAATAGTATTAACAGTTGCTTTCAGTTCAGCTTTACTGTTAGCTGCATGTGGTGGGGATGAGAAGGAAAGTAACGCGACACCACAACCAGAGGGCGAAAAAATTGTGATGAAAAGCTGTGCGAACTGCCACGGTGGTCAATTGCAAGGCATGCGTAATACTCCTGCATTAAATGATGTTGGTGGTCGCTATTCAGAGGAAGAAATTTTAGATATTATTTTAAATGGTACAAAAAGTGGTATGCCTGCAGGCTTACTTAAAGGGGAAGAAGCTGAAAAAGCTGCCGCATGGCTTGCAGAGCAAAAATAATGAATAGAAATGGCTCTTTTACGACAAGTAACCGCAGGAGCAAATCATTCACTGCGACGAGTAAACGCAGGAGCAATTTCTAATGTGCCGGAAGGCTTGTTAACAAATAGTAGAGCTAGGGCTGTTCGAAAAGATATTACCTTTTCGGGCAGCCTTGTTTGTGCTTCTATCATCATAAAAAAGCGAGCTGAAAAAATGATTTGCCATAAAAATTGTAAAACACTCTTTTTTATTCGAATGGATGAGGATACATTTTCCGTAAAATGAATGGAACATGTTACAATAAAGGGAGACTAAAAAGAATCGAGAGGTTGTGCCAATGGTTCAAGTTACGACAAAGGATGTTATCGAAAAATTTAATTTGCAAATTGTTAGTGGTCATGAAGGGATTGGGCGTTTTATTACGACGAGTGATATATCAAGACCGGGGCTAGAGATGGCTGGTTATTTTACACATTATCCAGCGAATCGAGTGCAGTTGCTTGGAAAAACAGAGCTCTCTTTTTTTGAAATGCTGCCAGAAAGCGTGAAAAAAGAGCGGATGCGCTTATTATGTGCCCGCAATACTCCGGCTATTATTATTTCAAGAAATTTGGAAGTGCCACAAGAATTAATTGAGGCATCGAATGAAAATCATGTACCTGTGTTAACTTCAAAACAAACGACAACTCATTTTTCAAGTCGGCTAACGAATTACTTAGAAAGTGAACTAGCACCGACAACGGCGATTCACGGCGTGCTTGTTGATATTTATGGAATTGGTGTACTTATTCTTGGGAAGAGCGGTGTAGGGAAAAGTGAAACAGCGTTAGAGCTTGTGAAAAAGGGGCATCGCTTAGTCGCAGATGATTCTGTAGAAATTCGTCAAGAATCTGAAAATATGATTATCGGAAGCCCGCCACCACTATTAGAGCATTTATTAGAAATTCGAGGAATTGGCATTATTAATATAATGACGCTTTTTGGTGCGAGTGCGATTAGACCGTATAAACGAATTACGCTTGTAGTAGAGTTGGAAAACTGGGACCCTGAAAAAGTATATGACCGTTTAGGGCTCGATGAAGAGAAAATGAAAATTATTGATACAGAGCTAACGAAGCTAACGATTCCTGTACAGCCTGGACGCAATGTATCCGTTATTATTGAAGTAGCTGCAATGAATTACCGATTGAAAAAAATGGGTGTTAACGCAGCGGAGGAATTTTCGCGTCGTTTAGATGCAGTTATTGCGTCTAATGGGGAAATGGACGATTTTAAATAGAGAAGGAGTAAAAAGATGGAATTTTTTATAATGAAGATTAATCCAATTGCATTTTCAATTGGACCAATTGATGTTCGATGGTATGGAATTTTAATTGCACTGGGCATTGTTCTAGCCTATTTTTTAGCACAGCGAGAGGCAGTTCGACTTGGTATTCATCAAGAGTTTATTGCGGACATGCTTATTTGGGCAGTGCCAATCGCTATTATTAGTGCACGTATTTATTATGTAGGGATGGAATGGGATGTTTATAAGACCAATCCAATAAAAGCGATTCAAATATGGAATGGTGGGATTGCCATTCATGGTGCTTTAATTGGTGCGTTTATTACAGCTTATATATTTACGAAAAGGCGTAATATAAGCTTCTTGCGAATTGCAGATATTGCAGCACCAAGCATTTTAGTAGGACAAATTATTGGACGCTGGGGCAATTTCATTAATCAAGAGGCACATGGTGGAGAGGTATCGCGCAGCTTTTTAGAAAAGCTATTTTTACCTGATTGGCTAATTGAGCAAATGTATATTGAAAGACTCGGCTCCTACGTCCACCCAACATTTTTATATGAGTCACTATGGAATATAGTAGGCTTTATTATTTTAATCATTGCACGTAAATTCAATTGGCGTCGTGGGGAAATGTTTTTCTTTTACATTATATGGTATTCGATAGGGCGCTTCTTTATCGAATCAATGCGTACAGACAGCTTATATTTAATTGGCGACTTGCGCTCAGCACAGCTTGTGTCGATTATTGGTATCGTAGTAGGCTTAGCACTCATTATTTATCGTCGAATGACAGTGAAGCCAGTTGTACGTTATTTAGATAAATAAGGAGTGATGAATGATGGTAAAGGCATTGTTATTTGATTTTGATGGTACTTTATTAAACACAAATGAATTAATTATTCAATCATTTATGCATGTATTGGAAGACAAATTTCCCGGGCAATATTCGCCAAAAGATTGCATAAAATTTCTCGGCCCTTCATTGCGAGAAACATTTGTTGAAATTGCTCCAGATGCTGTGGATGAAATGATTGATAGTTATCGACAGTGGAATATCCAACATCATGACCAGCTTGTCACACAATATGATGGGGTAGTTTCTACTTTGGAGGAGCTATATGCACAAGAGATAAGGTTAGCCATCGTTTCAACAAAGCGCAGTGAAATGATAGAGCAAGGCTTAAATGTGCTAGGTGTGAGGCATTTATTTGAGCATATTATTGGATTTGACCATGTTCAGCATGTTAAGCCACATCCAGAGCCGATTTTATTAGCATTGAAGAAAATGCAATTGGCAAAAGAGGATGTTATTATGATTGGTGATAATTCGCACGATATTGAGGCTGGACATAATGCGGGTGTAAAAACGGCTGGTGTAGCTTGGGCTTTTAAAGGAGAGGAATATTTACAGCAATTTTCACCGACATATATGCTTCAGCATATGACGGATTTATTAACGATTGTGAAAGGGCAAAGTTTATGAGAAGAACAGAGCGCTATAAAGTAGATGGTGCGAATTCGCTTTGGCATGTTTATAAAACGGTATCCTTTTGGAAGGTAATGAAATGCTTTATTTTTATTCAAATCGGGCGCATTACACCGTCCATGGCGATGAAAAATTGGCTTTATCGTACTTTTCTTCATATGGACATTGGAGAAAAAGCATCATTAGCCTTAATGGTGATGCCTGATACAATGTTTCCAGAGCGTATTTCAATTGGCGTAAATTCGATAATAGGCTTTAATACAACGATTTTAGCACACGAATACTTAATAGATGAGTATCGCTTAGGTGATGTGAAAATAGGAAACAATGTAATGGTCGGTGCAAATACAACGATTTTGCCGGGAGTAGAAATTGGCGATGGTGCGATTGTATCGGCGGCAACGCTCGTACACAAAGATGTGCCAGCGGGAAGCATGGTTGGTGGCAATCCGATGCGCATTATTTTCAGCGCGGAGGAAATGGCTGCACGAAAAAAATAATGATAGGGACAAGGCGTCCCAACAGCCGTGCAGTTGCCGGCTGTTGGGACGCCTTTATTGGTGTTTTGGCAAAGTGTTTGCTCATTAAAATAGCGAGGGTTTTCTTTGAAAATGATAGAAACATTCAATTTAGCGGTGTTTGTCCTAAACGAAAGAGAAGGATTGAAAATCTCCTTTCAATGTGCGAACAAAATAAATTCAGGTAATTCGCAAATACATCAATAAAACTGACCGAAATCACAGCATAATTAAAAATAAAATAATTTTCAATAAAGCTAAAGTAACTCAAGACTTGACAATATTTACGCTTTATTATACTATCACACTAGTGAACTAAAGTGTATTGAGGTGTATGACTATGTCTACGATTAAATTATTTGAAAAACCACTTGGAATGCGTGATACATTTCCGCAAACATATGAGAAGTTAGAGGCAATTCGTGCAAAAGGACGACATTTTTTATACGCGCATGGCTATGATTTTATAAAAACGCCATCAGTGGAGTATTACGATACAGTAGGAAAAGCTTCAGCTATTGAGGATGCTTCTCTTTTTAAGCTAGTAGATAATCAGGGCAATATGCTCGTATTGCGTCCTGATATGACAACGCCAATCGCACGTATTGCAACAGCAAAACTGCTGAAGGAAAAAATTCCGCAGCGCCTTGCTTATTTTGCTAGTGTGTTTCGTGCACAGCAAATAGAGGGAGGACGCCCTGCTGAATTTGAGCAAATGGGAATTGAGTTTATAGGGGATTCTTCTGTTTTTGCGGATGTAGAAGTGATAATACTCGCGATTCAATTGCTTCAACAATTGGGTGTTGAGTCCTTTACGGTGACAATCGGACACGCACATGTATTACAGGCAATTTTGCAGCAATATACAATGAGCGGTGAGCAAGCGAATAGTTTGCGTCAATTATTAGTAGAGCGCAATTATGTAGGCTTTGAAGAAACGGTAAAATCATTTGACTTACAAAGAGAAAATAGCGAGATTTTACTGCAATTTATTGAAGAAGCAGCGAATGCTAAAAGTATTTTTAATATAGAAAAATATGTTGTCGATGAAAACACGCTGACATATATATACGAGCTAGAACGATTGTTAAAGCAAGCAAATGTAATGGACTATATTACATTTGATTTTACGTTGACGAGCTCGATGAATTATTATACGGGAATGTTGTTTGAAGTATTTGCAGTAGGCAGTGGCTTCCCCCTTGGAAATGGCGGACGCTATGATGGATTGTTAGCCCAATTTGGGTCAGAGGTAGGAGCGACAGGCTTTGGCTTCCGTGTCGACCGATTGTTAGAAGTTGTGCAAACGAATGAACCTACAGTAGCAACAACATTGCTATTATTCGAGCCGCATTTATATAAAGAGGCATTGCAGCATGCGACAAAATTGCGGGCAGTTAGTCGCCGTGTGACGCTACAGGCGATTAGTAGCTTAACAAATGTAACTGCATATAAAGCGCAATTTAGCGAGGTTGTATACGTACAGGAGGAAGAATAATGACGGTGTTAACAATTGCTATGCCGAAGGGTCGCATTTTTACTGAGGCATGTAAAATATTAGAAAGTGCCAACTTTCGATTACCTAAAGATATGGAAGATACGAGAAAGCTAATGATTGAAATTCCTGAGGAAAATATTCGATTTATTTTAGCGAAGCCAATGGACGTACCTGTTTATGTAGAGCACGGTGTAGCAGATATAGGCATTGCGGGAAAGGATGTTTTACTTGAACAGCAGCGCACAATCCATGAACTTTTAGATTTGAAAATTAGTACATGCTATATCGCGGCTGCCGGTTTGCCCAATACAGGGATGAATGAAGTGGCGCCACGCATCGCTACAAAATATCCGCGCATCGCGACAAAGTATTATAAAGAAATTGGCGAGCAAGTTGAGATTATTGAATTAAATGGCTCCATTGAACTTGCACCGATGATAGGGCTAGCTGATAGAATTGTCGATATCGTTTCAACAGGTCGTACACTAAAGGAAAATGGACTTGTTGAATATGAGCGTATCGCGGACATCTCATCACGTCTAATTGCCAATCCTGTAAGCTATCGACTGAAAAGTGCACGCATTCAAGATTTAGTAAGTCGCTTAAGAAAATGTGTTGGATAGGAAGAAGGGCTGAATCATGCAAATTACAACATTAACAGATGATATTTCGTTAAAGCGCCCATTAGAGGGGGGCAATGAGCAACAGCTAGCAGTAGTGCGTGAAGTGTTAGCAAATGTGAAGACACAAGGTGATGCTGCTGTTCGTGCATATAGTGAAAAGTGGGACGGCGTAATGCTAAATGATTTTCGCGTTTCACAGCAGGAAATCGACGAGGCTGTAGCAAATTTCGATAAAACACTTTTAGCAGATTTAGTCGAGGCGGCGGATAATATCCGTCTTTACCATAAAGAGCAGCGCCGCACAGGCTATAAGCTCCCTTTAGAGAATGACTCTTATTTAGCACAGCGTATTATTCCATTGGAGGCAGTAGGGCTTTACGTGCCAGGGGGCTCAGCAGCATATCCTTCATCGGTATTAATGAATGTTATTCCTGCACAGGTGGCAGGCGTGAAGCGCATCGTTCTTACTTCCCCAGCTAGTAAAGATGGTAAATTACCAGATGCAGTGCTTGTTGCCGCATCGATTTTAGGTATTTCGGAAATGTATAAAATAGGTGGTGCACAAGCAATCGCTGCATTAGCTTACGGAACAGAGACGATTGCCTCAGTAGATAAAATTACAGGTCCCGGTAATATTTATGTGGCACTAGCTAAGCGCGAGGTGTTTGGTGAAGTGGCAATTGATATGATTGCAGGACCGAGCGAAATTGCGATATTAGCAGATGAAACAGCCTATGCGGATGAGGTAGCAGCCGACTTATTATCACAGGCGGAGCATGATGTATTGGCATGCGCGATTTTAATTACGACATGTGAATCGCTCGCAGAAAGGGTTGCGGTGGAAATCGAACGTCAGTTGACAATATTGCCAAGAGAAAGCATTGCGCGTCAGGCAATTGAGCGCTTTGGTCATATTTATATAGCAGAGACGATGGACATGGCGATTGCTGCTGTCAATTCTTTAGCACCAGAGCATTTAGAAATTATGACAGCTAATGCAGAGGAAGATGCACAAAAAGTGACGCATGCGGGTGCGATTTTTATCGGGCGTTATAGCTCAGAGCCTGTTGGTGATTATTTTGCAGGGACAAACCATGTGCTACCAACAAACAGCACCGCACGTTTTGCAAGTGGGTTGAATGTAGATGATTTTATTAAGCGCACAAGCGTTGTTTATTATAGTGAAAAGACATGGGCACAAAATGCGCCTAAAATTGCACGTCTTGCGAGATTAGAAGGCTTAGAGGGACATGCCAGAGCGGTAGAAGCGCGCGGCTGGAAAAAAGGAGAGGTATAGCATGCGGTACGCAAAAATAGAACGCAACACAAATGAAACGAAAATTGCAGTGGAATTAAACTTAGATGGAGAAGGACAAGCTAAAATCGCAACAGGCGTACCTTTTATGGACCATATGCTTGATTTATTTATAAAGCATGGCTTATTTGATGGCACAATCACAGCAGACGGTGATACGTATATCGATGCACATCATACAACAGAGGATATCGGCATTGTTTTAGGGCAGGTAGTACGCGAGGCGTTAGGTGATAAAAAAGGGATTAAGCGCTACGGCAATGCCTTTGTACCGATGGATGATGCGCTTGCACAAGTGATTGTTGATTGCTCTAACCGTCCACACTTAGAGTATCGAGTAGCACCGATACTAACCGAAAAAGTAGGAACATTTGATACGGAGCTTGTGCATGAGTTTTTATGGAAATTTGCATTAGAGGCGCGCATGAATGTCCATGTCATCGTACCTTATGGGCATAATACGCACCATATTATAGAGGCGATTTTCAAGGCATTGGCAAGAGCGCTAGACGATGCGATTCAAATTGACTCGCGCGTGAAGGGTGTGCCGTCAACGAAGGGGCTACTAACGTGAAAATCGGCATAATCGATTATGGGATGGGTAATTTATTTAGCGTTGAGCAAGCGTTAAAACGGCTTGAGGTAGAGGTTATGATTACCGCTAATAAAGAGCAATTGCAATTGATGGATGCGCTTATTCTACCGGGGGTTGGAGCATTTCCTGATGCGATGAAAAAACTACAGCAGGCTGGGCTGACTTCCTTTATTCAAGCGACTACAAAGCCTTTGCTTGGCATTTGCCTAGGCATGCAATTGTTATTTGAGGAAAGCGATGAAGTAACAGCGACAAAAGGGCTCGGTGTTTTTTCAGGACGCATTACAAAGTTTACAAATATACCGCGCATTCCACATATGGGCTGGAATGACTTACAGTTTGTTTATAAGCCAAGCTGGTTGACTGCATTACAGCAAGAACGCTTCGTTTATTTTGTGCATTCTTTTTATGTAAGTGATATGAAGCAGAAGGAGCTTGTGGCATTTGCTAATTACTACGATGTGCAAGTACCGGGTATTGTAGTGAAAAATAACTTTACCGGCATGCAATTTCATCCAGAAAAATCAGGACAGTTCGGCTTATTTTTATTGCAGCAATGGTTGGAAGGGGTAAAAAAATGTTAACAAAACGAATTATTCCATGCTTAGATGTAAAGGATGGGCGTGTTGTGAAAGGTGTACAATTTGAGTCATTACGCGATGCAGGTGACCCTGTAGAGCTTGCGACATTTTATGATGAGCAAGGGGCAGATGAGCTTGTCTTTTTAGATATTTCAGCCTCCTATGAGGGGCGGGCTACAATGGAGGATGTCGTGCGGCAAACAGCGGCGAAGCTAGCGATTCCTTTTACAGTTGGTGGAGGCATTCGTACATTGGATGATATGAAGCGCATTTTGCGAGCAGGTGCAGATAAAGTGTCTATTAATACTTCAGCATTGGAGCGACCAGCGCTTATCCAGGAAGGTGCAGCTTATTTTGGTTCACAATGCATCGTTGTGGCAATTGATGCGCGTTTTTGTGATGAAGATGATACATGGATGGTTTATACGCACGGTGGGCGCAATAAAACCTCGTGGCAGGCAGTTGAATGGGCACAGGAGGCAGTACGCTTAGGAGCTGGAGAAATTTTATTGACAAGCATGGACCGTGATGGTGAAAAATCAGGCTTTGATTTAGCGTTAACGAAAGCAATTCGAGATGCTGTAACAGTGCCTATTATAGCGAGTGGCGGTGCTGGCAATGCTGAGCATTTTGTGGAAGTATTACAGAAGGCTGATGCGGATGCAGCATTAGCAGCCTCCATTTTCCACTATAAAGAAACGAGTGTAGCTGCCATTAAAGCGTATTTGCACAATAAAGGAGTTTGTGTACGATGATTGATGTAAAATTTAATGAAAAAGGCTTAGTAACAGCTGTCATTCAGCATGCAAAAACAAAGGAAGTGCTAACGGTTGCTTACATGAACGAGGAATCTTTAGCGAAAACGATTGAAACAAATGAAACATGGTTCTTTTCACGCTCGCGCAATGAACTATGGCATAAAGGGGCGACAAGTGGCAATACGCAAAAGGTCGTTTCCATTATGGCAGATTGTGACCGCGATGCTTTAGTTGTAGAGGTACTACCAGCAGGTCCAGCATGTCACACTGGTACAAACTCTTGCTTTACAGAAGCGATTGTGAAAAACGAAGAGGTCGGCTCAGTTAGTATGCTGTCCAAGCTAAGCGAGCTTATTAAAGAGCGAGAGAGTGAATTGCCAGAGGGAGCCTATACAACCTATTTATTTGACAAGGGCATTGATAAAATCGGCAAAAAAATTGGCGAAGAGGCGATGGAAGTGGTTATTGCTGCTAAAAACCGCGATGCTGCAGAGGTAAAGTGGGAAGCTGCTGATTTAATTTACCACTTACTCGTTTTATTACAGGAGCAGAAGGTAGATATATATGAGGTGTTAAAGGTGCTAGAGGAAAGGCATCAAAAGAAGCAATAAGCTTATGCTGTAAATTTTCCTTCTAAAACAAAAATTATGTGCAGATATGGATAAATCAATGACTATTAAATTGTTTGTGCTATAATAATAGATATTATATGAGGAACGTAATTTACGTTCCTTATTTTTCTTGTTTCGGAGGAAATATTGTTGGAAAATAAAGAACAAAAAAAAGAAAATATCGTCTCCTTTGTGCCAACAGGTGATTATTATTATGAAAAAGCAATAAAGGCACTGGAAAGGGACCAAATTGAAAAAGCATATAAATATTTAAAGCGTGCAGAGGAATTGAGCCCAGACGATATACGCGTTTTAACTCAATATGGTTTATTAGAAATAGAGGCTCAAAATTACGAGCATGCTTACGAATTGATTCATACAGCACATAGCTTGGAACCAAGCAATGCGGAAATCCTTTTTTTATTAGCAGATGTTTCAGGCTGTTTAGGCTTGATACATGATGCTAAAAAATATGCAGAGCAATACCTAGAGCAGGAGCCAGAAGGTATGTATGCGCTTGATGCATATGAAATTTTGGATTTTGTGGAGTTTGAGCAAAATCTCACGGAAGATGTCGATGAACAAGAGGCAGAAAAATTAATTGGGCAGGAAAAAGCTCGACGTTTTATGGAGCAAGGTGCATTTCCAAAAGCGATTGAAGTGCTAGAGCAGCTCATAGAAAAATTTCCTGACGCATGGCCGGCTTATAATAACCTCTCACTCGCCTATTTTTATGTAGGGGAAGCAGAGCAAGCACACGCGTTATTAAACCAAGTGCTACGTGAAAATCATGGCAATCTACACGCTCTATGTAATTTGGCTGTTTTTGCCTATTATGAAAGAGCTGAAGCTGAGCTTGAAAAGCTAACAGCATTGCTCAAAAAAATTCAGCCCTATGATTGGGAAAATCGTTATAAGCTAGGCGCTACTTTAGCTTTAATTGGTGAGTATGAGACAGCCTATAAATGGCTTCGCTCTATGCATAAAAGAGGCTATGAGGGCGACCCCGGCTTTTATTATTGGCTAGCACAATCCGCTTATTTTTCACAGCAAGAGGAAATAGCGAAAGCTGCTTGGCAATCCTTGCTCGTTTTAGATCCTGCAAAGGAAGGGCTTGAGCCATGGCATATGAGCTCATTAGCGGATGAGGAGCAATCATTAGAAAAAAACCGCGAGTTAATTATTGAGAAAATTAATAGTAAATATCCAGCAGACCGCCTTTTTGGGCTTTTTATATTAAAGCATTCGCCACATAAGCAAGAAATTATTGCGCACCCAAAATGGATTGATATTGAAAAGTACAATGAAGTAGAAAAGCTGACTTTAGCATACTCGCTTGGACATGATTTTCAAATGACAACAGAATCTGAAAAAAGCTTTATTCGCTTTTTAGAAGTAGCTGAAAAATTAATAGAGGTATACGGCAAGCTGAATTTTACTGCAACTTCAGCATTGCAACTTTGGTTTTCAATTGGAGAGCTCGCACTGCGCTCCAGCTACTCCTTTAAAAATCCTGCCGCCATTGCCGCAGCAGTAGACTATATGCTGCAATCTGCAATGGGGGACAATATTACCAAAAAAAATTGTGCCGAAAATTATAATATTAGTGTTGCGACATTAACGAAATATGTTAATGAATTGTTAGCATTTGTACCGACTGAGTTTGAATAGGCATTTTATTTGAATATAGCTTTTGAATTGTATACGATGAATGCAGTCTAGTAGTCAAGTTTTGAGGAGGATTTTTTGATGACAGAGGAAAAAATTTATGATGTAGTCATTATTGGTGCTGGGCCAGCGGGCATGACAGCAGCGGTTTACGCATCTCGTGCTAACTTATCTACGTTAATGATTGAGCGCGGTATTCCAGGTGGTCAAATGGCCAACACAGAGGAAGTTGAAAACTATCCAGGTTTTGATCATATTTTAGGGCCAGAATTATCAACAAAAATGTTTGAGCATGCCAAAAAGTTTGGTGCAGAGTATGCTTATGGGGATGTTACAGAAATTACTGACGGGGAACAATATAAAACGATTGTTTCTGGTAAGAAGGAATATAAAACTCGTTCTATTATTATTGCAACGGGTGCAGAATATAAAAAAATGGGTGTACCGGGGGAGCAAGAGCTTGGTGGACGTGGCGTGAGCTACTGTGCAGTATGTGACGGAGCATTCTTCAAACAAAAGAACTTAATCGTTGTTGGTGGGGGAGACTCTGCCGTTGAAGAAGGTGTTTATTTAACGCGCTTTGCAGAAAAAGTAACGATTGTACATCGCCGTGATAAGTTACGCGCACAAAAAATTCTACAGGATCGTGCATTTGCTAATGATAAGGTAGATTTTATTTGGAATGCAACCGTAAAAGAAATTAATGAGGATAATGGTAAAGTAGGTAGCGTTACATTAACATCTACGGTAGATGGCACTGAAACGGATGTAAAAATAGATGGTGTATTCGTTTATATCGGTATGGTTCCGTTAACTGCACCATTTACACACTTAAATATTTTAAATGAAGCAGGCTATGTTGTAACGAATGAAAAAATGGAAACAGCTGTGCCAGGTATTTTTGCGGCTGGAGATGTGCGTGATAAAATGCTACGTCAAATCGTAACAGCGACAGGAGACGGTAGTATCGCTGCACAATCAGCGCAGCATTTTGTTGAAGAATTAAAGGAAAAACATAATCTTTAATTGAACTTTAATAATGCTGTAACTTTCTTGCAACAATAAAAGGGTATACTAAGGTTATTAGTGAATCTCCCTTTTTGAAATTTTTGTTTAGGTTGTTTCTGCTTATTTGCAGAAGCAACCTCTTTTTGTGCTTTAATCTTTACTACTCACAAAAAATTATTAGGCGTATTGTTAGCTAAGCGCCCTGTTAAACTTCTTTCAGCAAAAATCTCCAGCAAATATCACAGATTATGAAGGGAGGCCTGCATGATGCAGGTCAGTTAACCGTCGTCACAGGACGTGACGGTTTTAGGTTAACTTCCACCAAATAGCTTGAAAAAATCTGGATACAATTACGCTAAGGTGTAATTGATAATGTATAATGAAGTAAAAGGTGAATGATAAAATAATTGCAATTGATTTGGGGTGAAATGTATGCAAAGAATTGCCAATTTACTAGCAATACAAGATGGGAAGGTATTGTTACTGCAAAAGCCAAGACGCGGCTGGTATGTCGCGCCGGGTGGCAAGATGGAAAGTGGTGAGTCGATTTATGAAGCGGCTATTCGTGAATTCCAAGAAGAAACGAATGCAACACCGCAAAATGTCCATTTAAAAGGTGTTTATACGATGGTGATTAAACGGGAGCAAGAAATCGTTAATGAGTGGATGCTTTACACTTTTGTCGCACATGGTATAGAAGGTATACCTTATGAGGAAACGAGGGAAGGCATACTTGGCTGGTTCGATATTGACCAATTGCACCATTTACCAATGGCTGAAGGAGACCGAACAAATTTGTTGTTTGTTGCATCAAATAAAGGGATGCAATATGGGACATTTGAGTATACAGAGCAATTTGAGCTATTAAGTGAAACAATACAAAATTCACAAGAGTAAATAAGCGAAGGGAGAACTGTCGATATGAGTAATCAAACATATGCACAGGAGCTAGTAATTATTTCAGGGATGTCTGGGGCTGGAAAGACGGTAGCGGTGCAAAGCTTTGAAGATTTAGGTTTTTATTGCGTCGATAATATCCCACCAGAACTTTTGACGACATTTTTAGCATTAATGCGTGATTCAGAGAGGAAAATTTCACGTATAGCTGTTGTAATGGATTTGCGTGGGTATCAGTTTTTTGAATCAGTATCGGCTGTTCTGAATGAGCTAGCCAATCAGGAAGATATTCAGGGCAATATTTTATTCTTAGATGCCGATGATGAGGCACTCGTAAGACGCTATAAAGAAACGCGACGCTCACATCCTTTGGCGCCAGCAGGTCTACTTTTAGATGGGATTAAATTAGAGCGTCAATTACTTGAGGAAATTAAAAGTCAGGCAAAAACAGTTATTAATACATCGACGCTAAAGCCAAGGGAGCTACGTGAGATTATTACGAGTAAATTTGCGCATTCTAATAAGCCAATTTTTTCAGTAAATGTCATGTCCTTTGGCTTTAAACATGGCATGCCGATTGATGCTGACTTAGTATTCGATGTGCGATTTTTGAAAAATCCTTATTATGTTGAAGAACTCCGCCAAAAAACAGGTTTGCAAACGGAGGTTTCCTCCTATGTTTTGGCGACAGAAGAAACACAGCAACTTATCGTAAAGCTAACGGATTTATTGCAATTCATGGTTCCGCTCTACAAAAAAGAAGGTAAATCGCAGCTAGTCATTGCATTTGGCTGTACAGGTGGTCAGCATCGCTCTGTAACATTAGCAGAATATTTTGGAAAGCTGCTTAGTCAAAAGGAGCATACAATTGTGACGCACCGAGATATTAAACGTAGAAAGGCTTGATGGGATGGAAAAACTCAATAAAAAAGTCGTAGTCATCGGTGGCGGAACAGGGCTTTCCACTGTAATACGTGGCTTAAAAAAGAAGCCCTTTGATATTACAGCTATCGTAACTGTGGCAGATGATGGTGGGTCTTCAGGACGCCTTCGTGATGACTACGATATTCCACCGCCAGGCGATATACGCAATGTAATTGCTGCGCTCTCCGATGTAGAGCCGTTAGTTGAGAAGATGTTTCAATATCGCTTTTCGAACTCGGACGATTTAGGTGGTCATTCATTAGGAAATTTAATGCTTACAGCACTAACGGATATTACAGGTGATTTTAGCCACGCCATTGCTGAAATAAGCAAAGTGCTGAATGTACATGGCAAAGTATTACCTGCCTCTAATAAAAAAGTCACGCTGCATGCGGAGCTAGTTGACGGAACCTATATTGAGGGAGAGTCGCGTATACCGCAAGCTCAATCAGCAATCAAGCGAGTTTTTTTATCCCCGGGCGATGTAGCTCCTTTACCGGCAGCTATTCGTGCGATACATAGCGCAGACTATATTTTAATTGGCCCAGGTAGCCTATATACGAGCATTATTCCCAATTTATTAGTTGAAGAATTAGGGACTGCTGTTATTCGTTCCAAAGCTGAGAAAATATACATTTGCAATTTAATGACACAAAAAGGTGAAACGCTAAACTATAGTGTAGCAGACCATATTGAAGCCATTCATGCGCATATGAAAACACCATTTATTCAAAAGGTGCTAGTCAATGATTTTATAATGCCGCAACCTGTTATTGATAGCTATCAAACTGAAAATGCTAAGCCGGTTGCTGTAGATATTGAACGTATCGAAAAAATGGGAATTGAAGTAATTCAAAAGGAAATTGCGCTCATTAAAAACAATACTGTACGTCACCATGCACTGAATGTAGCACAGTGGCTAGAAGAATGTAGCGAACAAAAGCAGCGAAAAAAGAAATGCTAATAGCGGGACTTTATTCCTTGTAAAGAAAGGGGGAGACATCGATGTCGTTTGCATCAGAAACAAAAAAAGAGCTGACACAAATAGAGGCGGATGATATGAACTTAAAGGCGGAAGTTTCTGCACTCATTCGAATGAATGGCTCATTATCATTTACAAATCGCCAACTTAGCTTAGATGTCCAGACAGAAAATGCTGCAATTGCCAGAAGACTTTATACGATTGTTAAAAAGCTTTATCCATATAATGTAGAGCTACTTGTTCGTAAAAAAATGCGCTTAAAGAAAAATAATGTGTATATTTGCCGGGTGCGTGAAGGTGCTCGTGAATTGTTAACAGATTTGCAAATTATTTCGGATGAATTTCAATTTAACCATACAATTGCTGAATCACTTGTTCAAAAAAATAATCATAAGAGAGCGTATTTGCGTGGCGCTTTTTTAGCAGGGGGTTCTGTTAATAATCCTGAAACATCCTCCTACCATTTGGAAATTTATTCGCTATATAAAGAGCATGGCGAAGCATTGGCGGAGCTAATGAATACGTTCCAGCTAAATGCCAAAACGATTGAGCGAAAAAAAGGCTTTGTAACTTATTTAAAAGAAGCAGAAAAAATTTCTGATTTCTTAAGCCTAGTAGGCGCACATCAAGCAATGTTGAAATTTGAAGATGTACGAATTTTAAGGGATATGCGCAACAGTGTAAATCGCATTGTGAATTGTGAAACAGCGAATTTGAATAAAACGATTGGTGCTGCATTGCGCCAAGTTGAAAATATACGTTATATTGATAATGCCATTGGGCTTGATCAACTGCCTGAAAAGCTGCGTGAAATTGCACGTCTGCGTGTAGAGTATCAAGATGTGACATTGAAGGAGCTAGGCGAAATGGTATCGACGGGTGTTGTAAGTAAGTCAGGTGTCAACCATCGTTTACGTAAAATCGATGAAATTGCAGAGGCAATTAGACGCGGAGAAAAAATTTAAGCTAATAGTAGAAAAATTTTGAAAACGAATACAAAATACGATGCGTATACATTGTTCTTTTCCTATCAATTCGATAAGATAAGGTTACAATAATAGATGAGCGGTAATGGAAAGGGAGAAAAGGGAATGACTGAAAATCAAGTAGAAGTCAAATTAAAATCAGGATTGCAGGCTAGGCAGGCAGCGCTTTTTGTACAGCAAGCAAATCGCTATAAATCTGATGTCTTTTTACAAAAGGACAATAAAAAAGTAAATGCCAAATCGATTATGGGAATTATGAGTTTGGCAATTGCGAGAGGCACACAAGTAACCCTAATAGCTACTGGTGAAGACGCAGAAAAAGCAGTTGCCGCACTGACGGAATTTATTGAGCAAGAAGACTAAGCAACTGTAAGTAGGAGAAAAAATATGTATAAATGTAGAGAAGCATCAAATGAAGAAGTTCAATTTGTTGAGGAGGAATTAACGAAATATAATTTACGAAAAAAGCCGCTATTACAAGAAAAAGAGTTCATTTCTTTTAAGCATGTAGTGGAGGACGATGGCAAAATAATCGGTGGTGTATTTGGTTATTCTTCCTACTATAAAATTGGCTATATTGATACATTGTGGGTTGATGAAAATTATCGTCATAAAGGAATCGGGACAGTGCTTTTAAAAGCAATTGAAGCGGATTTATATGATTTTGGTTGCGAGGTCATTCGTCTTGAAACTTTTGATTTTCAAGGACCTGCATTTTATAAAAAGAATGGTTATGAGGAATTTGGGTCGCTCTATTACCCAAATGCAAATCTTTATGAAATCTTTTTAAAAAAATAAGGAAATATTGTTGCGGTCAGATTGCATTTGCCAACTGACCGTTTTTTAGCGAGAAAGAATGAGGCTGTCCGAAAAGATGTGCACTTTTCGGACAGCCCCGTCCCTTTTCTTTATTCATAAAACCGATAAACCTCTATTGCTCGCTAATTTATATTCAAATGATAGTTGTCATGAATTAAATAAGTCTGTCATAAGTAGTTTAAAGAGAGGTGGATAAGGCTCAATCGGTACAGTGTGATATCGCCTTTATCCATCAACTCCCTCTTATGAGTCAATTAGGCTGCTAAACTAATTGGCTCATAAATCAGGTCTTGCTATACAAAATATTATATTGAAACAGTAAAATGGTGCCCTCGGAGGGAATCGAACCCCCAGCGGAAGAACCGGAATCTTCAGTGTTATCCATTACACCACGAGGACAAGTGCAAAAATTGTGCAAAGCTCTGAATGGTGATAAAATCGTCGTATATGCAAAAATTAACGACTTTTCAATTATACAAACGACAGCTGAATATTTCAAGATAAATTTTCGGAGTTTATATTTGACCTTTCTTGACTATTGCGTGTATGATAAGAATACAGTTGAAGGAGCTTAGCTTTTCAACAATGAGCATATGAATTTACCTTTTATAAAGGAGGATTTTTCAATGAATTTAATTCCTACAGTTATTGAACAAACAAACCGTGGTGAGCGAGCTTACGATATTTATTCACGCTTACTAAAAGACCGTATTATTTTATTAGGCAGTGCAATTGATGATAATGTAGCAAACTCAATTGTAGCGCAGTTATTATTTTTAGAGGCAGAAGACCCAGATAAAGATATTTCTTTATACATTAACTCTCCTGGTGGTTCAATTACAGCAGGTATGGCTATTTACGATACAATGAACTTCATTAAACCGAAAGTACAAACAATTTGTATCGGTATGGCTGCGTCGATGGGGGCGTTTTTATTAGCTGCTGGTGAGCCAGGGAAACGTATGGCATTACCAAACGCAGAAGTAATGATTCACCAACCACTTGGCGGTGCACAAGGGCAAGCAACTGAAATTGAAATTGCCGCAAAACGTATTTTACACTTACGTGAAAAATTAAACACAATTATGGCTGAGAAAACAGGTCAAGATTATGCAACAATTTCTCGCGATACAGACCGCGATAACTTCATGACGGCTGAGCAAGCAAAAGCATACGGCTTAATTGATGAAATTATTGAGCGCAACCAAGTGAAATAATAGAGGCGTCCAAAAAAGCCGTGCGATTGCCGGCGTTTTGGACGCTTTTGTTAATGTTTCTTCAAAGGGTTCACACAGGGAGAAACGCAAGAAGATTTTATCACGATTCAGCAGGAAACTCCCACCTCCACAGGCGCAAGATGAATCCTGATTCAGTAGGTGTTCAAATACCTGCTGAATCATGATAAGGCCTCCAGCAGATGTCACAGATTTTTTCGAGTGAAGGTGAAAAGCAAATTTTCATGGTATATGTAAGAGCCATTGCTTTTTTATCGAAAAATCCTAATTCGCCCATCTTCACTTAGAAGAAACACTGTTACTCTCACTATTAAAGATAGTCTTCTTTATTTCCATAAGCATATCTTTTAAAAAGCATCCTCAAAAAACGTCCCACAAGCAGGCGAAAGCACTGCTTGTGGGACGCTCTTTTAGTTTGGCATGTTTTTTGCCATTTGACCTTGACCATACATATTAAGCATCGCTTGCATATCAGGGCCTGACAATTGAGGCACTTGATAATTGCCTTTTTTGTTTTGATAAATAGATATTTCATAGGCCATTTCAATACAGTTTGGTACAGAATCCTGTAGGACACGGCGTAACACAGGGTTACACGTTTCGAGTGCAGCCTTTGTTTTGCCTGTAGCACCAACTTTATGAACGCTTAATAAGCAGCCAGCGATGATAGCATCATCTAGCTCGTTAGCAGCTTGCATTGGTTTTTTTGGTTCACCTGGTGTGATACCATATTTGAAATCATTTCCTGTTTGCATATTGTATGTGCGTGTAGGATGCTGTGGGTCGTGCCCCGTTTTGTATGCTTCGACAGTAATATTATATTCATCGAGCATAAAAGCATATTGCTTGTCCATAATAGAAAGTAGCTCTGGGTCTTGCACATGGTCACGCAGCAAAACGCATTGATTTAAACCACCAATCATTGCGCTTAAAACTTCATGCACATCAAATAATTCATGTCCGCCATGATTTGTCGAAAGTGGTCCCATTGCTTGTTCCTGCTGTTGCTGTTGAAAATCACCTGTCATTAATTTTTCCTCCTATCGAAATGTCGTACATTTTATAGGTTGCCTAACTTGTGTTATTTTATACATAGTGAATTGAAAGAGGGATGCAAATGAAAACAGTTAATTTTTACTTAAGACCTGATTGTCAGTTATGTGAGGAAGGCTTGCTGACACTAAAGCTTGTACAAGAGGATTGTGCATTTGAGCTCACTGTTATTAACATTGAAGAAAACGAGGCACTACATGAGAAGTATATGCTGATGATTCCAGTTGTTACTTGTGATGAGCAGATTCTTCAATACGGTCAGCTTGATTATGTAACACTGTTTGAAGCACTGCACGAGTAACGGTGCTTCAAGTAGTCTTATTATAATTGATTCGAAATCTTTAGACAAAATAATTTGCTAAAAAATATAGATGTGTATATAATATAGTCGAAAGGTAATTTTTTTTACTCTAAGTGGGACGATTTTTTATTGGCGGGACAAAAAATGACCCGAAGATATACCTACTTATATTAAGCAACAATTGATTGAGGCTTCACTTTATGGAAGGTGATGTTGTTGAACGGTAATTCTTTATATGAAATGCAGCGCAAATTGGTGCCGGAAATGGATGATTTGCTGACGAAGCGCTTTCGATTATTGCAGGCAATTGCATTACAAAGCCCTATCGGAAGAAGAGCTTTAGCTGATATTTTACAGCTTACAGAACGCGATGTTCGTAAAGAGACGCAAATTTTAAATGACCAGCAATTAATTCAAATTCAGGTCAAAGGCATGGTTTGCACAGAACTTGGGTATACCGTTTTAGAGCAATTAAAAACATTGTTTAACGAGTTAATGGGTATTTCCAAAAAAGAGCAACAGCTTCAGACTGCGCTTCAAATTAGCAAAGTTATTATCGTCCCAAGTGATATTGAGCAAGATGTGAGCACTTATTCTTTAATAGGAAAAGAGGCTGCAACACTTGTTATGCAAAAAGCACAGCCGAACTGCAAAATAGCGGTGACAGGAGGTAGCTCAGTTGGCTCGATTGGGCCATATCTACAACCTTCTAAAGCTTTGCAAAGTGCACAATTTATTGCTGCACGAGGTGGGATTGGTGATGAAATGACAATGCAAGCGAACACGCTCGTTTCACAATTTGCTGAGCGGTGTCACGCAACGTATCGCACGCTATTTTTACCAGAGCATTTAAGCGAACAAGCATACAGTGCTATGAAAGATGAACCAATTGTTAAGGAAATGATTGAACTTTACGACAATATTAATATCGTAATTCATGGCATAGGTGATGCAATGGAAATGGCTGACCGCAGGCAAAGTACAGAACAAGACAAACAATTATTGCTGAACAAAGGCGCGATTGGTGAAGCATTTGGCTATTATTTCGACGAACAAGGGCAAATTGTGCACCATATTCGCACAATCGGAATTCAGCTAGAACAAGTGCAGCAAAGTGATTTAATTATCGCAATTGCAGCGGGAGCAAGTAAGGCAAAATCGGTACAGGCATATTTTAAAAATGCAGTAAAAAATACAATTTTCATTACCGATGAAAGTGCAGCAAATGCAATTTTAGAAAATCTATAATGGGCAAATAAGCTCTTATAAATAAATTTTTGGAGGAATTTCACATGGCAGTAAAATTAGCAATTAATGGATTCGGACGTATTGGACGCAAAGTGTTTCGTGAAGCAATGAATAACAGTGAAGTGGAAGTAGTTGCAATCAACGACTTAACAGATGCTGGTCAGCTTGCACACTTATTAAAGTATGACTCAGTACACGGTATCTATGATGCTGATGTGAAAGCAGGGGAAAATTCTTTCACTGTTAACGGTACAGAAATTAAAGTATATGCAGAAAAAGACCCAACACAATTACCTTGGGGCGAATTAGGTGTAGACATTGTACTTGAATGTACAGGTATTTTTAACAATAAAGAAAAGTTAAGCTATCATTTACAAGCAGGTGCGAAAAAAGCGATTCTTTCAGCTCCGGCAAAAGGTGATGTACCAACATATGTAATGGGTGTAAACCACGAAGATTACAATCCAGAAACAGATGATGTATTATCGAATGCTTCTTGTACAACAAACTGTCTTGCACCATTGGCAAAAGTATTAGACGAAAAATTTGGTATCGAGCGCGGATTAATGACAACAATCCACTCTTATACAAATGACCAACGCATTCTTGACTTACCACACCCTGACTTACGTCGTGCGCGTGCTGGTGCGTTATCAATGATTCCAACTACAACGGGTGCAGCAGTAGCAGTATCAAAAGTATTACCTCAGTTAAAAGGTAAATTAGATGGCTTCTCAATGCGTGTACCAACACCAAACGTATCTTGTGTAGACTTAGTTGCAACATTAAAAAAAGACGTAACAGTTGAAGAAGTAAATGCAGCATTAAAAGAAGCAGCAGAAGGCGAATTAAAAGGTATTTTAGATTACAATGAGCTACCATTAGTATCAACTGATTACAATGGCAACGTAAGCTCTTCAACAATCGACGGACTATCTACAATGGTGCTAGAAAATAAACTAGTAAAAGTTATTTCATGGTATGATAACGAAAGTGGTTACTCTGCACGTTTATTAGATCTTGCACTATATGTAGCAAGCAAAGGTTTCAAAAAATAATATAGCCTGAGTCAACAAGAAGAAAGGGGTCGTCTGAAAAATCATTTTGAGACGGCCCTTTTGCGACGAGGATAATAACAATTTATCATGATTCAGCAGAAAACTCCCATTTCCATAGGTGGCGAGAGGAATGCTTATCTTGCCTTTTATTCAGTGGGTGTTCAAACACCTGCTGAATCATGATAAAGCCTCCCGCGGATGTCACAGATTTTTTTCGAGCTTGCTCGAAAAAAATCTGGACGCAATTACGCCTCGGCGTAATTGATTGTGACTACTGCAGGTGTTTTTTTGTACTAATAGCTTAGTGACAGGTACAATTGTTTCGGCACTGTATTAAAAGAAAGCCCTCTTTATTTTAATGAGCAAACATTTTACCAAAACACTACCTGCCAGCGTTCAAAATGCCGGCAACTGCACGGCTTTTTGGACGCTAGCCGAATTTTCATTTTTCGTTCATATTTAGTTCGTAAATGGCAAGACATTGAATGTAACTTTTGCTACTATAAAACTAAGTGCGCTAAAAGTTGAAGGGAGCTTTTTTATGTTGAGTAAAAAGACGATGAAGGATATTAATATAAAAGGGAAGCGTGTCTTTGTACGTGTTGATTTTAACGTGCCTATGGAAGATAGTCGCATTACAGATGATACGCGTATTCGCGCGGCATTGCCGACAATTCAATATTTAGTTGAGCAAGGTGCAAAAGTAATTTTAGCATCGCATTTAGGTCGCCCTAAAGGTGAAATAAATGAGGAAATGCGTCTAACAGCAGTAGGAACACGCCTAGCACAATTAATTGAGCGTCCTGTAACAAAATTAGACGAATCAATCGGTGAAACGGTAGAAGCGGCGATTGCTAAAATGCAAGAGGGCGATATCGTATTATTAGAAAATGTTCGCTTCCATAAAGGCGAGGAGAAGAACGACCCAGAGTTGGCACAAAGCTTTGCTAAACTAGCTGATGTTTATGTAAATGACGCATTTGGTGCAGCGCACCGTGCACACGCAACGACAGAAGGGATTGCTAAATATATCCCTGCAGTATCAGGTTTTCTAATGGAAAAGGAACTGGATGTCTTAGGGAAGGCTTTATCGAATCCAGAGCGTCCATTTACAGCAATTATCGGCGGTGCGAAGGTAAAGGATAAAATCGGTGTAATCGAAAATTTATTAGAAAAAGTAGACCACTTAATTATTGGTGGCGGTCTATCGTTTACATTTATTAAAGCTCTAGGGCATGATATCGGAAACTCTTTACTAGAAGAAGATAAAATCGAGCTAGCGAAAAGCTTTATTGATAAGGCGAAGGAAAAAGGCGTGCAATTACATATGCCGATTGATGCTGTTGTAGCAGATGCATTTTCAAAGGATGCAGCTACTCAGGTAGTAGATATTGATGCAATTCCAGCAGGCTGGATGGGACTTGATATTGGACCAAAAACAGCGGCAAGCTACGCAGATGTTATTGCAAATTCAAAACTAATTATTTGGAATGGGCCAATGGGCGTATTCGAAATGGAAAAATTCGCAAACGGTACAAAAACAGTTGCAAACGCAATGGCTGCAACAGAGGGCTACACTGTAATTGGTGGCGGCGATTCGGCAGCAGCTGTTGAAAAATTCGAAGTAGCAAGCCAGATGAATCATATTTCAACAGGTGGCGGTGCAAGCTTAGAGTTGATGGAAGGTAAGGAACTTCCAGGTATCGTCGCGTTAAATGATAAATAAAATAACTTATTTATTGGAGGCAAAAAGATGCGTAAACCAATTATTGCAGGAAACTGGAAAATGTATAAAACATTTGATGAAGCAGTTGAATTTGTAGAAGCACTACAAGATAAAATTCCATCAAGTGATAAAGTGGACGCAGTCGTTTGTGCACCGGCTCTTTATTTGCCAATACTTGTGCAAATTCAGGCTGAGTCAGAGCTAGCAATTGGCGCACAAAATATGCACTTTGAAAATGAAGGTGCATTTACAGGGGAAATAAGCCCAGCACAGCTAGCGAGTGTAGGTGTGGACTATGTAATTTTAGGTCACTCAGAGCGCCGTGAAATGTTTAATGAAACAGACGAAGCAGTTAATAAAAAGGCGCGTGCAGCTCTAGAGCATAGCATTGTACCAATTATTTGCTGTGGTGAAACGCTAGAGGAGCGTGAAGCGGGGCAAACGACAGCGAAAGTGTCAGCACAAATTCGTGCGGCATTGCATGGCTTTACAGGCGAAGAAGTGGCACATATGGTTATTGCCTATGAGCCAATTTGGGCAATTGGTACTGGGAAAACAGCAACTGCTGATGATGCCAATGAGACATGTGGTGCTATTCGCGCAGTTGTAGAGGAGCTATATGGAAACAACGTAGCGGAGGCAATTCGCATTCAATACGGTGGCTCTGTAAAACCAGATAATATTGTCGAGCTACTTTCTAAGGAACATATCGATGGTGCATTAGTTGGAGGCGCAAGCTTACAGCCCGAATCATATTTAAAATTATTGGAGGCGGGGGCAAATGCCTAAAAAGCCAGTAGCATTAATTATTTTAGACGGCTTTGCGCTACGTGACGAAGTAAAAGGAAACGCAGTGGCGCAGGCAAACAAACCAAACTTTGACCGTTACTGGAACGTCTATCCGCATACGACATTAACAGCAAGTGGTGAGGCGGTAGGCCTGCCAGATGGTCAAATGGGTAATTCAGAGGTTGGACATTTAAACATCGGTGCAGGTCGAATCGTTTATCAAAGCTTAACACGTATTAATAAGTCTATCCGTGAAGGTGATTTTTTCCGCAATGAGGCACTTTTGCAAGCGGTAGAACATGTGAAAAAGCATGGCTCAAAGCTACACTTAATGGGACTTTTATCCGATGGGGGTGTACACAGCCATTATGAGCATCTTTTTGCATTGCTCAATTTAGCGAAGGCAAATGGAGCCGAGGATGTATACGTGCACGGCTTTTTAGACGGACGTGATGTTGGTCCAACGACTGCGTTAGAATATATTGAGGAAACAGAAAAGCAAATGGCTGAAATCGGCATCGGTTCATTTGCAACAATCCACGGTCGCTATTATGCGATGGACCGCGATAAGCGCTGGGAACGTGTGGAACTATCCTATAAAGCATTAGTAGACGGTGTTGGTCAAACAGCGGCAACTGCAAAGGAGGGTGTTTCGTCTTCCTATACGCGTGAAGTTGTTGATGAATTTGTTGTGCCGTTTGTCATTACGAAAGAAGGGCAACCGACTGCGACAGTTGATACGAATGATGCGATTATCTTTTTCAACTTCCGACCAGACCGTGCAATTCAGCTTTCGACAGTATTTACAAATCCAGCATTTAACGGATTTGAGCAATCAGAAAAGCATCCTGAAAATGTGATGTTCGTATCATTCACACATTATAGTGATGAGGTGAATGCACTCGTTGCTTATGAAAACGATAATTTAGTGAATACTGTAGGGGAAGTTATTGCAGCAAATGGCTTAACGCAGCTTCGCATCGCTGAAACTGAAAAATATCCACATGTAACATTTTTCATGAGCGGTGGACGTGAGGACAAATTCCCTGGCGAGGAGCGTATTTTAATTGCTTCTCCGAAAGTAGCAACATATGACTTAAAGCCAGAGATGAGCGCATATGAAGTAACAGATGCCCTGCTTTCCGCAATAGAAGAGGAGCGCTTCGATGCTATCCTATTAAACTTTGCAAATCCGGATATGGTTGGACATAGCGGCTTGCTAGAGCCAACAATAAAGGCAATTGAAGCAGTTGATGAATGCCTGGGTAAAATTGTTGATGCAATTCTTGCAAAAGGTGGCGCAGCAATTATTACGGCTGACCACGGTAATTCAGACGAGGTAATTACACTGAATGATTTACCGATGACAGCTCATACAACAAATCCTGTTCCAGTCATTGTGACACAGAGAGATATAGTGCTTGAGCAAAACGGCATTTTAGCAGACCTTGCGCCAACAATGCTAGCGCTTCTCGAAGTGGAGCAACCAGTTGAAATGACAGGGAAGTCATTAATGATGACAACAAAATAAGTTTATCCAAAAAGGAGAATGAAACATGCCATTTATTACACAAGTTTATGCTCGCGAAGTATTAGATTCACGCGGTAATCCAACGGTTGAGGTAGAAGTATTTACAGAATCAGGTGCATTTGGTCGTGCAATCGTGCCATCTGGTGCATCAACTGGTGAACATGAGGCAGTTGAATTACGCGACGGCGACACAACACGCTACTTAGGTAAAGGTGTACTAAAAGCGGTTGAAAACGTCAATACAATTATTGCGGAAGCATTAGAGGACAATTTCTCTGTATTAGACCAAGTAGTAGTAGACAAAGCATTAATCGAGCTTGATGGTACAGCAAACAAAGGGAAACTAGGCGCTAACGCTATTTTAGGTGTATCGATGGCGGTTGCTCATGCAGCAGCAAACTATTTAGATATGCCATTATACCAATACTTAGGCGGCTTCAACGCGAAACAATTACCAGTACCGATGATGAATATTTTAAACGGTGGGGCGCACGCAGATAACAACGTAGATATTCAGGAATTCATGGTAATGCCTGTCGGTGCAGAGTCTTTCACACATGCACTGCGCATCGGCACTGAAATCTTCCATAGCTTAAAAGCGGTATTAAAAGCAAAAGGTTATAATACGGCTGTTGGTGACGAAGGAGGCTTCGCTCCAAACTTAGGCTCAAACGAAGAAGCAATTACAGTTATTTTAGAAGCTATTGAAAAAGCAGGCTACAAGCCGGGTGAAGAAGTGCGCCTAGCAATGGACGTTGCCTCTTCAGAGCTATTCAATAAAGAAGACGGCAAATATCACTTGGATGGAGAAGGCGTCGTTAAAACATCGGAAGAAATGGTTGACTGGTACGAGGAATTAACAGCAAAATACCCAATCATCTCAATCGAGGACGGCTTAGACGAAAACGACTGGGCTGGTCATAAATTATTAACAGAGCGCATCGGCAACCGTGTACAGCTAGTAGGGGACGATTTATTCGTAACGAACACAGAAAAGCTTTCTCGCGGTATCGAGGAAGGCGTAGGCAACTCTATTTTAATTAAAGTAAACCAAATCGGTACGTTAACAGAAACATTCGACGCAATCGAAATGGCAAAACGCGCAGGCTACACAGCAGTTATCTCTCACCGTTCTGGTGAATCAGAGGATGCAACAATTGCAGACATCGCTGTTGCAACTAACGCTGGTCAAATTAAAACAGGTGCACCATCTCGTACAGACCGCGTAGCAAAATACAACCAATTACTACGCATCGAAGACCAACTAGATGCAACTGCACAATATTTAGGCTTAGATACATTCTATAATTTAAAATAAAATGAAAAGGGCGGTCGAGAAAGCAGGGAACACCTGCATTTCCCGACTGCCCTGTTTTGTATTTATAGAAAAATTCAGCTCAATTGCAGTAGGAAGGGAAATGCCGATGAAGAAGATTACTTTATCAAATGGAAAAATAGTTGAAGTCGAATGTTTAAGCTGCGCATTAACAAGCGGGGACGTTAAGCCAGATGGAGGAACTGTAATTGAAACAGCATATTTTCATGCTCATCAAGATGTCGCGTATCCAATAAAAGGATTAATTATAGTAGCCTCTAAAAGACATATAAAGTGTTTTGATGAATTGACTGAGGATGAAAAGGTTGATTATATAAATATTTTGACAAAAATCAGAGCGGCGCAAAGGAAGGTTTTAACGTCTTTCAGCAGAAGCCTTCCGGCGAGATGAATGCAAGTATAAGACCGATTTCAACGGGTGCCAAACACTCGCTGAAAGAAGTTAAAGCCTCCGGCGGATGTCAGGGATTTTGAAAGGAGTCAATCGTCCAAGTACAATTCAAAATCCCGACACAATTACGCCGAGGCGTAATTGATATATAGAACATGTGTATTATTTCTACAATGAAGATACAACACATCATTTCCGTACATGGATGGTACCTCGCTATGAATGGATGCAATTCAGAAACTAACAAAAGAACTTCAAATTCTATAGAAGAACGAATTTTTAAAAAGGAGCTATCAGGAAGGTAAAACCCTCCCGACAGCTCCTTTAATATGAAATGTTAATCATCAATGCTATATTCTAAAATTTTCCCAGTTTGAGCATCAATTTCGAACTCATGCTCAATATGACCATCTCTAATTTCGATTTCATATACGTACAGACCATCATCTTTATCGAGCTTAGTTTTTATTACGCGACCGGATGCTTGCTTTTGTGCAATCGCAATAGCTTGCTCTGATGAAATCAAGTTGCCTGGCTTAGCATACGAATAATCATCATTGTCATTTTTATAAGAAATGTTTTTATTATCCCATTTCGTATGATTTAAAATTGCACCTGTTTGTGCATCAATATTAAATTCGTTTGCGATGCTACCATCACGAACGATAATTTCATAAACACCATCGTCTAGCTTCGCTTTTGTGACGTTACCAGAAGCTTGCTTTAGCGCAATATCCATTGCCTGCTGCTTTGTCATTATATTTGCAGAAGCTTTACTAGTTTGTTGTTTTATTGTATTTAATGTTTCACGCTCAACAACAGTTAATGAGCCTGTTTTCGCGTTTACTTCAAGTTCTAGCTTTTCCGTCGCTGTTTTGATTTCGATTTCATAATGTGGGATATTATCGTCATTGTCATAATCAAAATCAATAATTTGACCATCAAATTGCTTTAAGGCGATATTTTTAGCTTCCTGTGCTGTAATAGCATTTGATTTTTCTGCTGAGCCTGTTAAATCCTTTTGAGCGAAAAGATAGCCAACAAATATTCCCGCAAATACAGTCGGGATAATCCAATATTTTTTCATTTCAAGTTCACTCCTCAAATTAGTTATAGCTTAATTATAAAAAGTGAAAATGAGATGACTATTAGAGAAAGATTAGAATTTCATGAGAATTTAATCATCAAACTCTACAGATAGAATTTTTCCTGTAATTGCATGAATAATAAATGTCGTTTCATAATCACCATGCTCAATATCGATTTCATATATGCCCCCATCATCGGTCTTTTTAAAATCAACATTATCTACGACACCAGCCTGTTCCTTTAAGGCAATTTGGATAGCCTGCTGCTCGGAAATTAGGTAGTTTTTATTCTGATTATTATTTTGCTCAGGCTTTGCCGTTTGCTGCTCCGAAGGTTTTGACGCGCTTTCTTCCTCTGCTAAATTCTCTTGGGCAACCTCTTTATCATCAGTTTGTCCTACAAATTGATGTACTATTGCTAAATTGGAAGGACGACTATTTTCTAAGTTAATATTCACCTGATAGATGCCCTCTTGTGTTGCAAAGGAAACAACTGCAATATCCTCCTGCATGACAATTGATTTCACTTCACCCGCATAAAGCTTGTCGATATGAGCCTGCACATCCGCCTCACTTAACGGTTGCTTTTGGTTAACACTATTTAACCGAGTAAATAATACGTAACTAATGATACATGTAGCAATCAGTATTATAATCATTTTCTTATTCACGTATTATCACTTCCTTAGCTGAAATTGTAATAGTTGTACCAACACCAACTGTACTGTTAACTTCTATATCAAGATTGAGTAAATCTGCAAGCTCTTTGGCAATTGCTAAGCCGAGCCCCGTACCACCAGTTTTGCGACTACGTGCTTTATCAACACGATAAAAGCGTTCGAATAAATGTGGCAAATCTTTTTTGGGGATGCCTTGACCCTCATCTTGAATAATTATTTGCTTTGTAGGCTTCATCGTAATGATTATTGGCTGCTCACTATATTTTCGGGCATTATCAACGAAAATAAAGAGAAGCTGTTTTAATTTTACTGCATCTGTTGTCAATATAAAGTTCTGTCCCTGTATGCGAACTTCACGTGCATAAGCCTGCTGCATCGTCGCTGTGATTTCCTGTAACAGTGGCTCTATATGTGTAGTAGCTAAATTAATCTCGATAGTTTCATTGACAGAGGCAAGCTGTAGCATTTGTGTAATCATATCCTGCATATTCGCAGTTTCCTTTGTAATCGCAGTTAAAGCCTCATAAGCAACTTGCTCATTTTGAAAGCCACGACGTTGTAACAGCTTTGCGTAGCTTTCGATAACAGTTAGCGGTGTTTTCAGCTCATGTGAGGCATTGCCAACAAATTGTTGCTGCTTCATATAGTTGTCCTCTAAACGATGCATCAAGGCATTATAGGTAGTCGTCATTTCAGCAATCTCATCTTTTTTATTTTCCTTTAAAGGTAGCTGCTCATAGCGATTTGTCTTAATATTTTGTTGCATCGTTGTCGTTAGCTGCTGAATAGGCTTGGCAATCACTCCCGCTAAGACAGAGCTTGCTAAATAAATAGGTACAATGGCGATAAGTGCCATCGCAATTAAAATCCATTTTAACAACGCGATATTTTGCGCAATACCGTATAATGGTTCAACCAATTCTAGTGTAACAATCTCTCCGGTTGGCCAAAGTAGAGGGTAGTTCATCGAAATAACAGGCGTATCTTTCCAAGAGGAAATGGTATAATCAGCGCCCTTTTCTAATGTGAAAGGGATGCGCTCCACTGTTGTCGTTGCCTGCATATAAATAAGCTGCTTGTCATTTTCATCGACAATGCGCAAAGCACCATTAGATGGGATATAAGCACGTAGAAAGGAGCTAATATCTATGCTTGTATCCACTTTACTAATCGTACTCATTAATTCATCAGCACGATTTTGTAGCTGTGTATATTCCGTTTGAAAGGCGAACTGCTTGTAAACAAGAAAAATACTAGTAAAGCTCGTTGCCATAATAAGTAGCGTCAGCAATGTCGAAAATAAATTAATTTTCGTTTTAAGCTTCATCATTTACTACCTTCAATACATAGCCTATACCGCGTACAGTATGTATAAGCGATGTACCAGTTGCATCGATTTTTTGCCGCAAATATCGAACATAGACATCAACAACATTTGTATCACCATAATATTCATAGCCCCATACGGCATTTAAAATTTGCTCTCTACTTTGTACGTGCTGGGGATGCTTCAAAAAATGTACTAATAAATCGTATTCGCGCGGTGTTAAATGAATCGCTTGTCCTGCACGTACCACTTCTCGCGTTTGTTCATTCAGCGACAAATCCGCAAAGCATAGCTCATCCTGCTGCATTTGTGCCATAGGAGATACCCTTAACGCTGCCCGAATACGAGCGAGTAGTTCCTCGAAATCAAAGGGCTTTGTCACATAATCATTCGCACCTAAATCAAGACCCGTCACTTTATCTTGTACAAGCCCTTTTGCTGTTAATAAAATTACAGGTGTAATGTCCTTTTTACGAATGCGTTGTAACACTTCGAAGCCATTCATCTCTGGTAGCATGACATCAAGTAGCACTAAATCCCAATGCTCCTCGCGATACGCAATTAATCCTTCAGTTCCTGTATAAGCGGCTTTCGTTACGTAGCCTTCAAATTCAAGCTCCAGTTGCAGAACTCGTGCAATTTGCGGCTCATCCTCTATAATTAAAATTTTTTGCACGATTAGGACCTCCAATCTTATCATTATCCTAGTAGATAAAAAACATAGATGCAAGTAGGTTAAAATATCAGGTGTGTTGATTATGTAAATAATGTATATTAATTAGCGTATTTTATAGGGGAAATGCTTTTTTCATAGGCATACGCTCGTTGATTGGAGTGGAGGGGGCGACTCCATCGGGACAAAAGTGTAGGGAGGCTAAGGTCGCCACGTCCTGTGGCAACGCCTCCATGACCAACATCGTGTTGGCCCCGAGCTGAAAATCCATTTATTTCGGCGAATGCCGAAATAAATTAGTTGAAGCCGCCCCCCGAGGAAAGCGTCCCCCGCAACGGAAATCAACACGCCTGTTAAAATATTTCACATTGTCATACAGTGAAGCATTTGGTATAATGTAGTTTGTTGCAATGTTTGGGATGCAGGAGGTGGACGTATGCATACGTTATTATTAACTTTACTTATTATCGTTTCGATTGCTTTAATTGCTGCTGTATTATTACAATCAGGTAAAAGTGCAGGTTTATCAGGGGCCATCTCTGGTGGAGCAGAGCAACTTTTCGGCAAACAAAAAGCGCGTGGGATGGATTTAATTTTACATCGCACAACAATCGTTTTAGCTGTAATTTTCTTTCTTTTAGCATTAGCGATTACAAAAATTTAATTAGTATAAGACAAAACTGCCCTATAAGTGTGAAAGCTTATGAGGCAGTTTTTTTATTTCATTTGAGCAATTGAAAAGCCGATTGAATAGGGCAAGCGTCAATAAAATATGAGAAATCGCCAATAGAATCAAAAAAACTGTAAACAATAAAAGAAAAACTCGATTTTTCGCCATCATTGGTTGTTTTACTTTATAATGTAAAATAGACGGGTAATTGTTGAAAAGTATGGAGGTAAGACAAATGAAATTAACACAGCCAAAACCATTTTTCTTTCAAGCAGGGAAGCGAGCTGTATTGCTATTACATGGCTTTACTGGTACTTCCGCTGATGTACGCATGCTTGGGCGCTTTTTAGAAAAAAGAGGCTACACTTCTCATGCGCCACATTATAGAGGGCATGGTGTGCCACCAGAGGAGCTACTCGTTTCGAATCCAAAGCAGTGGTGGCAGGATGTGCAGGACGGCTATCAATTTTTAAAGGAACAGGGCTATGAAGAAATAGCGGTTGCGGGACTATCCCTTGGAGGTGTTTTTTCATTAAAGCTGGCGATGAACTTCCCAGTAAAAGGTATCGTGACAATGTGTTCACCGATGACGATGCGCACATTAGATATTATGTTTGATGGTGTGCTAGACTATGCAAAACAATATAAAAAATATGAAGGAAAAGCTGACGAGCAAATCGAAATAGAATTGCAAGCAATTCGTCATCAGGGCATGCCGTCTTTAAAGGATTTGCAAGGGCTCGTTGACGATGTGTACCGCGAAATTGATATGATTTATGCACCGATTTTCGTCGTGCAAGCAACAAAAGATGACGTAATTAATCCAGATTCCGCGAATATGATTTACGAAGGTGTGGAATCCTTAAAGAAATCGATTAAATGGTATGACAATTCAGGACATGTCATTACGCTAGATAAAGAAAAGGAGCAACTGCATGAGGATGTGTACGCCTTTTTACAATCACTTGATTGGCATGTTGAATAATGGAAATAGAGATGTTTGTTAGTAGGGAGGGACAATGATGACGCAAAATAATGATTTACAACAGCGCTTGCTAGAGCTGATGAAAAAGCCTGAGTACAAGCCAATGACTGTTTCAGAAATTGAAGACACCTTTGAAATGATTGAAGCAGATGAATTTAAAGAGCTTGTAAAAACTTTAGTCAAAATGGAAGCACAGGGCTATATAGTGCGCTCGCGCTCCAATCGCTACGGTTTACCTGAGCGCATGAATTTATTACGCGGTCGCTTTATCGGACATGCAAAAGGTTTCGGCTTTGTAACGCCAGAGGAAGAAGGCATGGATGATATTTTTATCCCGCCATATGAAATTAATGGCGCGTTAAATGGCGATACCGTATTAGTTCGTGTGTTAAATGAATCAGCGGGAGACCGCCGTGAAGGAACGGTAACTAAAATTGTTGAGCGTAGCAAAACGACTTTTGTCGGCACATACCAAGCGAACCGTGGCTTTGGCTTCGTCATACCTGACGATAAAAAATTAAATATGGACATTTATGTTGCAAAAGAGGATACACTCGGCGCAGTAGATGGACATAAAGTCGTGGTGGAAGTAACATCATGGCCAGATGAAATCAAATCAGCTTCAGGCATGATTACGAAAATATTAGGCCATAAAAACGACCCAGGTGTCGATATTTTATCAATTCTTTATAAATATGATATTCCACCTGAATTTCCACGCGAAGTAGTAGATGCAGCAGGACAAGTACCTGACGAAGTGGCGGAGCAGGATTTAATTGGACGTCGCGACCTGCGCAATGAAACAATTGTAACGATTGATGGAGCGGATGCGAAGGATTTAGATGATGCCGTAACGGTAACGAAAAATGCGGACGGCACATACAAGCTAGGCGTACACATTGCCGATGTCAGTCATTATGTAACAGAGGGCTCACTTTTAGACCAAGAGGCATATGACCGTGCGACCTCTGTTTATTTAACAGACCGTGTTATCCCGATGATTCCGCACCGTCTATCAAATGGCATTTGCTCGCTTAACCCACAAGTAGACCGCTTAACGCTATCTTGTGAAATGATTATTGATGGTAGCGGTCAAGTTGTGCAACATGAAATTTTCCAGAGTGTAATTAACACGACCGAGCGTATGACTTATTCTGACGTTTATAAAATATTAGAGGAGCCAGATGAGCATCCAGAAGTAGTGACACGCTATGAGCAGCTTGTGCCGATGTTCCAGCAAATGGCGGAGCTTGCATCGATTTTACGCAGAAAACGCATGGGGCGCGGAGCTATCGACTTTGATTTCAAGGAGTCAAAGGTGCTAGTGGACGAGGAAGGCTGGCCAACTGATATTGTGTTACGTGAGCGCACAGTGGCGGAGCGCTTAATCGAGGAATTTATGCTTGCGGCAAACGAAACGATTGCAGAGCATTTCCACTGGATGGAGTTACCTTTCCTTTATCGTATACATGAGGACCCTAAGCCTGAAAAATTACAGCGCTTCTTCGAGTTTGTAACGAATTTTGGGTTAGTTGTTAAAGGAACAGGTAATTCAGTACATCCGAAGGCATTACAGGAAATTATTCGCTCAATTGAAGGTATGCCTGAGGAGCCTGTTATTTCAACGATGCTATTGCGCTCGTTACAGCAGGCAAAATATTATCCAGAATCGCTAGGGCATTTCGGCTTATCGACAGATTATTATACGCACTTCACATCGCCGATTCGCCGCTACCCAGATTTAATTGTGCATCGCTTAATTCGCACATACTTAATTAATGGCGATACATCGAAGGAAACGATATTGAAATGGCAGCAGGCAATGGATGAAATTGCTGACCATACGTCAGAGCGTGAGCGCCGTGCTGTTGAGGCAGAGCGCGACACCGACTCGCTGAAAAAGGCACAATTTATGTCTGATAAAATTGGTGAGGAATTTGTTGGTATGGTATCATCGTTAACAAACTTCGGCATGTTTGTGGAGCTACCAAATACGGTAGAGGGACTTGTCCATATTAGCAATATGACCGATGATTATTACCGTTTCGATGACCGCCATATGGTATTAATCGGTGAGCGCACAGGGCGTGGCTTCCATATTGGTGATGAAATAACAGTGCGTGTGGCAAACGTAGTCATCGAAGAATCCTCCATCGACTTTGAAGTTGTTGGCATGGTGACATCCTATGGTGGACGCTCACGCAAAGTTGTACCAAAGGTTATCCATGCAGGGCGCAGCGAAAAGAAACGTGGCGAACGCTCAGAACGACGCGACAACAGAAAGCGTAGCGACGAACGTCCAAGTCGCAGAAAAGGGAAAACAGATGAGCGTGACCCGCGCGGTCGCCGTAAAGACGGCAAAACAAAGGACAAACCAAAATTCTACGAGGGCATCGCCAAAAAAGGCAAAAAGAAAAAGAAAAGATAATAAAGGGGACCGCTAGCCGCGCTCACAATGCCGGCTAGCACAACTTGAGATGAGAAGGAGCTGCTTATTCGAGTAGCTCGCTGTGAGGTGTAACAAATGGCAAAAGGAACAGGCAAAGTCCTAGCCCAAAACAAAAAAGCAGGACATGATTATTTTATTGAAGAAACATACGAAGCAGGTCTTGTCCTAACAGGCACAGAAATCAAATCAATCCGTGCAGGCAAAGTCCAGCTAAAGGATTCACATATCCGCGTAAGGGGCGGCGAAGCATGGGTATACAACATGCATATCAGCCCATTCGACCAAGGCAACCGCTTCAACCACGACCCACTACGCAACCGCAAGCTACTATTGCACAAAAGACAAATTAACCAGCTAGTAGGCGCAGTCAAACGCGACGGCTACACAATCGTACCACTAAAAATGTACATTAAAGACGGCTACGCCAAACTGCTAATCGGTCTAGGCAAAGGGAAAAAAGACCACGACAAACGCGACGACCTCCGTAAAAAAGAAGCAAAGCGCGAAATGGAACGCGTCTTCAAGGACCGTCAGCGCTAAGGGATTGCGCGGAACCAGTCGTGCTGGCATTGGTGTTTTTTAAGGGATTTGTTTGGGGAGCGTGTGAGGGCTGGTTTTTGAAAGTGGAGGGGAAACAGTGAGAATGGCGGGGGAGTTTGATGAAAGTTTTAGCCGGAAAGAAAACGCTGCATCTAGATGTAAAATTAGGCAGCAAAAAATCAACGCTATCGCTTGCTGTTTGACTATCTTTGTCTTATAATAGGACTACAATGCCAGCGGGCAACTACTCATACGTTGCTCATTTTACAGCCTGCAACCAATTGCAAAGCTGTCCGTACACGGTTTACAAACCGAATAATTATTCGGGGGCGTTACGGATTCGACAGGGGTGGTTCAAGCTCTGGTCGCGCGTCGGAGGTCTCGGCTCCGTCATCAACGGAAGTTATATAATAACTGGCAAACAACAAAACTTAGCTTTCGCAGCGTAAGCTCGTAGGCGCTCTGCCTGTCCATCGCCCATGTGGACTACGTAGGGCTCAACTTTCAGTGGGATACGGTCTGGTGGTGCCGCTTGAGTCACCGACAAGAGATTCCCAAGCTAGCGTGCAGGACGCCTGTCTGTCGGCATAATGCCACGCGAACCGCAAATAGACAAACTACACGCGTAGAAGCCGGCGTATTGGAGCTTCTGGACGCGGGTTCGACTCCCGCCGTCTCCATACAGAGGAATCAAATGATTTCAAAAAAGACCGAAACCCTTGGTATATAAGGGTTTTGGTCTTTTTGCGTTTTAGCCGATTTTGTGCTGTGGCATTCAATTTGGGAGTCAAAATGTAAATTAAGCTTCTAATGAAAAATAACTTTAAAAAATGTAAGCCCGTAATTGTATATCGCAACCCAATAGTGGTTCTTACGCATAGTCAGTGAATGAGTACATACATCACTATCCGGGTATAGGATCTAAAAAGGACGTGTACCCCATGAATATATTCGAGCATCTGCTTCCCATCGACTCGCGGTTTGAATTAATTGGGCAAGATACGACAGCTACTCATATGCATTTCTATTTCCATTCAAGATCCCAATCTGCTTGTTGTACTAAATGTCAAGAAGTCAGTACGCGTAGACATAGTAGCACAAAAAGGAAAATTCGCGATTTACCGATTTCGGGGAAAGAAGTCTATTTGCATATTCGTTTGAATAAATGGTTTTGCCCGACTGCTACGTGCAGCACGACCATTTTTACGAAAACAATCAACGCTGCGCCAGCCTATCAGCGTAATACTGTGCGGGTAAACGAATGCCTACGCGAACTCGCTTTTCGATCGAATTGTGTCCAAGCTGCCAAGCTGAGTAAGAAGCTAAGTTTATCAGTTAGTCATGACACACTACCCCGTTTGATTTATCAAACGCCTATGCCCGAACAAACTTCTCCCTTTCCTTGCGATTGATGACTTTGCCTTTCGAAAAGGAGATTCTTACGGCACGATTATTTGTGATTTACGTACAAATCAACCGATTGCTTTATTAAAAGGGCGTGATACATCTACTGTCGTAAATTGGCTAGAAAAACAACCACCTATCTATGCCATCGCTCGGGATGGATCCAACTCTTATAAAACAGCAATTACTACTACTTCCCCCGGAAGGACCGGTGATTATTCTATTTGAACATGCATTAACGAGAAGTCGAACGGTACTAGAGAATTATTTGACTGGCTTTAAAGGCACCGTTGTTTGCGACGGTTATTCCGCCTATGATAAGTTACCTAATATTACATTTGCCAACTGTTGGGCACACGTTCGACGTTATTGGGGGAAAGTTGAAAGTAAGAACGGGCGTATTGGCTTGGTCTACTGTAATAAGCTTTATGCATTAGAACAAAAGTTCAGAGGACTATCACCGAAGCAACGGCAAAAAATGAGGTGGCGCTATGCAAGAAGGATACTTCGGAAGTTTTTTGGCTGGCTCGAAAAGTCACCGTTCTTTGGGAAAAATGCATTAGCTATAGCAACTGAGTATACGTTGAACAGAAGAAAAGAATTGAAAGCATTTTTGTATAATGGGCAAATTGAAATCGATAATAACCCAGCAAAAAATGCGATTCGTCCAACCGTGATTGGACGAAAAAATTGGCTTTTCTCTGTTAGTGAAGCGGGTGCCAAAGCCAACGCAATCTGTTTGAGTTTAGCTGAAACAGCAAAAGCAAATGGCATAGATTTCTATAAGTATCTCGTGAAGCTGTTTATGGATTTACCCAACTTACCCATACATCAACAACCAGAATTACTACAAGATTACATGTCTTGGGTGAAATCAATTCAAGCTGCGTGTGCTATATAAAAAGCCAGCTTTCTGAAAAAAACATCAGAAAGCTGGCCATTTGTCGTGCGTGCCATCAGGTGCGCTTATTTTTTTAATTCGGGCTTACGAAGTAGTTAGCGAGCTGTTAATTGAGAGAAATCAGATAAAACAATTACTTGAAGCCAATATAGAAGTCGAGTCAATTAATACTAAATTAATTGAGCATATTACTAAAAATACAATAGGGTTGAATTCAGAAATGAAGCTTGCTGTTGCACAATGCGTACTAAAATCTACAGCAAATGAAGGTTCTAAACATTTTGATGTTTATAAAAGCTGGATTCAAGCTATAAGGGGAGGGAAAATTCGATGAATGAGGTAATTAAATTTATTGAGGTACCTGTTCAAGAAAAATGGGTTACTACAGCTGGTAAAGAGTTGCTAGACGATTTAGATAAACCTCTATATACAGAATCTTTAGAGTCTCCACTTAAAGAATATCGTTCTTTAGAAGATAGCTTAAATGATGTTTCTAATGAAGAAAAAGAGATTTACAAAAATGCTAATTTAGAAGAAAGGAAATGACCATCCTTGTTTAGTAAAGCCAGATATTGATTAAGATGCTGTCGATAACAAAGGGTTAACTAATCTTGAAAGGATGCAGAAAGACAGACCGCCATTAGTGGAAGGTGAGCCGTTAGAACTGCATCATATCGATCAAAAAAGTGATGCATCACTAGCTGAATTAACTACGCAAGAGCATAGAGGTCCGGTTCAAGATGGTATCCTGCATGACAAAAAAGTAGAGTCTGAAATTGATCGTAATGAATTTAAAAAAGAACGTGAGCAGCATTGGAAAGATAGAGCGGAACAACTTCTTGCAGAAAGAGGGAATGAATAATGACATTTATTGAAGAAATTAAACAAAGTCATGCAGATATTTATAACGGTGTAAGTGATCAAGAAATTAGTGATACTGAACAAAAATTAGGAATGACTTTTCCTAAAACATATCGAGAAATTTTATCTGCATTTGGTAGTGTTGATATTGGTTCAGATGAAATATTCGGTTTAGGAGTAGAGGGATATTCAAATGTTGTGGAAACAACATTAAAAGAACGTGATTTAGCAAAGGGTGTATTAGATTCATTTATTGTCATTCAAGATTTGGGGATTGATGGGATATTAATTGTTGTAGATAAAAATGATAATGTATATGAATATAAAAATGGGGACTTTAAAAATTTATTGAGTTCTACGGCCGAGTATATTTTAAGTTTAATATAAGAATTTCAAAACAGAAGGTGTAATTATTCATCTTCTGTTTTCTGTATAATTAAGTGAAAAATATGGTAAAATATAATTATTGAAAAAGGTTCGTTTTAGGCAGGGTTATTTTAGCCCACACTATAAATTTGGAGTGATTTAAGTGAAAGCAAATGAAACAAATTTACAAGAAATAATTGAAGGTTCGAAACAATATATAATACCAATGTTTCAACGTACATATAGCTGGGATCAAAAGCAATGGTTAACTTTATGGGAAGATTTAATGGAGTTAGTTGATGAGGAGCAGCAATATGAAAATCACTTTATCGGATCAATCGTATCTATACCCGTAAATGCAAATCCTACGGGCGTCCAACAATTTGTAGTTATTGATGGCCAACAACGATTAACGACATTACTTGTCCTATTAAGTGTTATTCGTGACAAAGCAGAGGAAGAGGGCTTATCCGAATTAGCTGCTGAAATTAATGAAACGATGCTTGTGAATCGCTTTAAAAAGGGCGAAGAATACTTTAAATTACTACCAACACAAGTCGATAAAGACGTATTTAAAAGAATTATAAAAAATGAAGTTACAGCTGTAGATCAGAATAGTGGGCTTGTTAAAGGTTATAACTATTTCAAAAATAAACTCGATGATTCAACGATTGATGTAGAGCAGTTGAAGAATGGGGTTTTACATAATCTTTCATTAGTTAGTATTGTATTGTCTCCAGATGATAACCCTTATTTAGTATTTGAAAGCTTAAATGCAAAAGGACAACCTTTAACAGAAGCAGATTTAATAAGAAACTACTTATTTATGCGTATTGAAACATCAGAGCAAGAAGAAATGTATAAAGGCTATTGGTTGCCGATGCAAACAAATTTAGGAGATTCCTTAACGGAGTTCATCAGACATTTTTTAATGGGCGTAAATTTAAATGTTAAAAAGAAAGATGTTTATGTGAAATTAAAGCAGCAAGCAGATAAAGCAAATGTCATTGATTATTTGAAAGAGTTGGCTGTATTTGCAACATATTATGATAAATTACTACATCCAGAAAAAGAATCTAATGAAAAAATCCAATATTATTTAAAGCGAATTCAACAGTTTGAAGCACGTACTGCATTTCCATTTTTATTGTATGTTTATCGTGATTTTGATGTAAAGAAATACAATTTGGAACAATTCATTGAAATTTTATCGATTATTAATAATTTTATTGTTAGACGATATGTTTGCAATATCGAATCAAAACCATTAAATAAAATGTTTGGTTCTTTATACAATCAGTTAAAACCATATAGTGAAGCGGATTCTATTCAAGAATTAAAAGCATTTTTACAAGTGAGAGGTTACCCAAAGGATACAGAAGTACTTCATGAACTAAAACATTCGCCGCTATATGGAGGTGGAGATAAGCGAGAAAAATGTAAGTTTATTTTAAGTGTACTTGAAGAAACTTATGGTCATAAGGAAAAAGTAGATTTATCTAAGGCGACTCTCGAACATATCATGCCACAGACATTAACTGAGGCTTGGAAAAAAGAATTAGGTGCTAATTTCGAAGATGTTCATGAAAAGTATTTACATGTTATCGGAAATTTAACTCTAACTGGTTACAATTCAGAGCTATCCAACGAACCATTTGAAACGAAGAAAAAATATTACGGCAAGAGCAATTTTGAGTTAAATAAAGACCTTGTTAATTACAGTGCTTGGGATGAACAAGCAATTAATAATCGAGCGGAAAAATTATATGAAAGCTTCATTTTAGCATGGCCTTATTTTGGATTGGATAGCGTCAAAGGCAATGATGTAACCGGAAGCTCGCCACGTTTATTATTTATTGGTGATGAAACGATTAAGGTTAAGGTTTGGCGGGAGGTGCTAGAACATACTGTTATGTTTATTTATAAATACAAGCCAAATTACTATCAGGAATTGTTGCAAACAAGATCGCTGCTAATTTCAGTAGAAAAGAATACGGAAATGCGAAGCGCCAAGCAACTACCGAATGGACATTTTGTAGAAGCAAATTTCAGTGCGAAAAGTATCTACACGACATGTAAGAAATTATTTATTGATGCCGGATTTGATGCTGATGCGTGGGGTGTAGAGGTTGAAGTTAAGTAAAAATATTTGGTTCAATTATGTTTAGAAAAATATCGTTTTTTATCATATAGAAAAGGTGAGTGTTTATGGGAACTTCAAAAAGAAAGCTTAATAAAGCAATCAAGGAGATGCTTCATGATGTACCTGTCGAGAAAATTAACGATAAAACTCCTGATGTAACAAAGAAAATTCTTACTTTGAAAAGAATTAATTCTGAATTTTTAGAAGAGCCTACATTGAATAAATGCATAGGTATTATTTTTAATCAATTTGATGTATTAAGTACTGGGGGATTTAATGGGGTTTCAAAGGAAGAAATAAAAAATGACCCAATTACCATTGAACACTTTGTAAACCATATATTAGATTTAATAGATAGTGAGGATAATTTATTTGTAAATAAAGCTCTTTTGGAAAGAAGCTTTAAAATTACAATGACAGACTGTTTAAAAAATGAGGATTTGGATTTAAACAGTTTTATTAAAAAATTATTATTTAATGTAATTAAGCAAATACTGATAGGTGAGTTACATGATACATTGAAAGAAGTTTATGATGAACTAAATTACGAAGACATCGGCTTAATGGTTAATAATGTCTCAAATCAAATTATAGATAATGAAACGCAACGTAAAATCGAACAATATATAGCAAAAGAACTGGAATTCAAACAAGTACTAAAATCAGTTGTTGAAGCTGCTGGAAATGTGTCATTTGGTGAGTTCTAATGAAGAGTTTAGTAAATGAAAACTTACACCTTCAATTGATGCCGGATTTTGAAATCGAATATTCTAATAGCAATGATAAAACTATTGTTGATTTAATTACCGTAATGGGGGCAATTTATTGTGCTGATGTATCTGTAACAGCTAGGAAAACAAAGCTAGTTATTGAAATTCCAGTTTTTCAAGTGGAAGTTTGGCGGGATTTAACTGACAAAATTAAACATTTATTAAAATGGGTTTCTGATGAAGACTATCAAATTTCTTTTAGACTGTTTAATGAAGATTTAATGGAAAAAAAAGAAACACAGCTTAAATTGTCATTAGACAGTCCTAATAAACGAATTGTTAGTTTATTTTCAGGAGGATTAGATTCTTTAACTGGGGCGTATTATAATTTCAAAAATGAAATTTCTAGTGATTATATTGGATTTTTAAATAAACGTGAAGAAGCAACTAAACAAAGGCTCTTAGCTAATTTTTACAAGGAAAAATTGAATCCTACGCCGGATATAATTTTGATAGAAAAACCAGTTGATAAGAAACAACACTATACACAAGCAACCCGTTCATTACTCTATTTTTCTTTAGCGGTAGCTAAGGCATATTATAATCAATCTGATCAGGTTAACCTTTATGAAAATGGAGTATTAACATTAAATCCAAACCTTTATGGTAGATTTACAACAAAGACGACTCATCCTAAAACGATATTCGAATATAATAATCTATTATCGGAGTTAAATATCAATATACAAGTAAATCATCCGTTTATATATAAAACTAAAGGTGAGTCAATAAATGAAATGGATTTAGAATTTAAAAATGTAATTCAAGATTCGTTCACTTGCGGAGCGGGGAGATCAGATGTTCTTAAAGTACATGAAGGACAATGTGGAGTATGTATTCCTTGTATTTTGAGAAAAATTTCAATGGCTGCTTATGACAATGAACAATTTGATTGTTCGTATTACTTTGATTATGACGCTAAGAATTTTGAACCGGATTTATATTATTATGAATTTATTTCTAATATGCAATACTTTCAAAAATATGTGGAACTCATAAGAAACAATGAGATATTTGGTGAGTTAAATATTAAGCCAAGGTATTATGATGAGGCAGATTATTTAGTTAAAACGAATGGCATGCTAAATACGTTTGCTAAAGAATTTGAAAGGTATATGGAAAAGTATGACTTACATCGATACGCACGTGCATATTGATTTTTATCCTAATCCGTATGATTTGGCCTTAGAGTATGAAAAGAATAAAATTTACACAATGTTTGTAACCAATTTGCCTGAGTTATATGAGAAGCATCTGTCTACATTTTCAAACTTTAAATATATTAGACTTTGTTTAGGGTATCATCCACAAGTTTCAAATGAGTACGTGTTAAATAAAAAGCTTTTTGAAAAATATATTGCTACTACGAGATATGTTGGTGAGGTAGGACTAGATTTTTTTTCTGGAATAAGCGATAGAGAAAAAAGTATTCAAATAGAGGCTTTTCGTTACGTCACTAGTCCGAGTTTTAATAAAGGTCGAATATATACTATCCATAGTAAAGGTGCAGAGAGAGAAGTGCTGGATATTTTGCTTGAAAATGAAGTTAAACATGCTATTTTTCATTGGTATACGGGGAAGATTAGTGTTTTGAAGCAAGCTGTTGAAAAGGGGTACTATTTTTCTATAAATCCGAAAATGTTAATGACTAAAAATGGATTAAATATAATTGCTCATATTCCACTTAGACAAATGCTTTTTGAAACGGATGGACCGTTTGCTCGAATTAATCGAAAACCTATTTATCCAAAAGACATTCCTAATTTTTATACTTCTTTAAGTAAAGAAGTCGATGAATTTGAAAAAGTCTGTTTTTCTAATTTTAGGAGACTGTTGATTGAGAAGGATCTATAGTCCTTATTTGGTTACTAAATTTTATTTTTATGTTATATAATGGTATAATTAAAAAGTCCTGTGTAAATAGATGCAGGAGTGTTAAGTTTCACGCTTGTCAAGGTTATAAATATTTAGAACCTCAACAAGCAACCTAGTGATTTCTATTAAGAACAGCACAAGCTGGACTTCTGAATAGCTAGACAAACTTAGCAACATTGTAAATATCTCCATAAGGTAATTATAGTGTAGTGTTTTAAGAGTAACAAAGCCGTTTTATACGGAGCGTGTGGTCAGCAGAGCATCTGTCTTTGATAGATGACCCCAAATTAGGCTAGGAGGTTTTCCGGTTATGAACCAGGGTAATAGACTACATCAATTACATAACCTCTCTAGCTCTTCTATTATTGAATGGAAGAAGTACAAGACTAAAGGATATTTGCATTTTGATGAACGAATACATATAGGGCATATGAAAGCTAATCTTTTGAATGAGGATTGGGTTGCTTCATATGCTTTTTTACCATTTATACATTTTGAAATGAATTTTAAACGGTTTGTGACGGTTAAAGAAATTGATGATCGGGGCAAGTAACTAAAAGAAAAGAACGAGGGAAACCTAAAAACGTAAAATTTTTTATGCTGCTCATAAGGATGGCTACATTTATAAATATTACGGAGACTTATTAAACAATGCTTATAAAAGATATGCAGCTGACAATCATATTGATGATAGTGTAATAGCATATCGTAATAATAAACTAGGTAAAAATAATATTGATTTTGCGTTTGAGGTATTCAATCATCTATTTAAATTAGAAAATGCAGTTGTCATCTCTAGTGATTTTACTAAGTATTTTGATAATATTTCATATAAAACATTGAAGCAGAATATAAGAAGGGTTTTGGTGTAGAAATCTTAAAACGAGATTGGTATCAAGTGTTTAAGAACCTTACATAATTTACTTATGTAAATAGAGAAGAAATTGATAAGTTTTTAGAAGCGAAGTATGGAAGAACATTAAATAAAAAAATCAAGACATATGAAATTAATCGAATTATGACTTCAAATGAATTTAGGGAATTTAAAAAGGATTATTTAAAACCAAACCCTAACTCAGATTCTTATGGCATTCCACAAGGATCAAGTATGAGCGCAGTTTGCTCTAATGTGCATTTAATTGATTTTGATAAAGAAATAAGCGAGTGGTGCAAGAAAAAGTCCGCTAATTCAATGTATAGACGGTATTGTGATGACTTGATTGTAATTATTCCTATTGAAAATCAAAATAAAGGTGAATTCGCAACAATCCTAAATAAATTAATTGGAATCATTGATAAATATAAAAGTGATGGTTTAGATGTGCAACCTGAAAAAACAGAAATACGATTATGGAATGGTAACAATATACTAGATGAGCAATTACAGCCATCTAAATTAGATTACTTAGGGTTTGTGACCGATGGACAGATGATTCAATTAAGGAAAAAAGCCTTTTCAATTATTACACCAGAGCATATCGCAAAGCCAAAACAGTAAAACGTATCGAATATGCTACAGGACGGTCAGGATCAAAAAGGTCTTTGTATGATTTATATACGCATCTTGGATTTGAATATAAAAAGCGAGGAAATTTTGTTACCTATGCATATAAAGCACATAAGAAAATGTGTCAGCTGCCAGTGAAGAGCCTGATTAAGAAACAGGTTAAGAGGCATTGGGGGAAGGTACATAGAAGGTTACTTTGAATTTAGACAAATTAGATTAACTAAATTAAAAAAATAGGTAATTACTGAAATTATATCTACTTTAGATAATTTCATTGTGAGCGTCATGCCAAATATCTTTATGTAATCGGAAATTTAACATTGAGTGGATATAATTCAGAGCTGCCGAACGAATCTTTTTCAACAAAGAAAAAACTATAGTAAAAGCAATTTTGAATTGAACAAAGATTTAGTTAAGTATAGCTATTGGAACGAACGAGCAAGCAATAATTTAAAGAACAGAAAAGCTATTTGAAAAATTAATTTCTGCTCGGCCTAATTTTGACCTTGCAGATGTTAAAGATAATGATGTCATGGGTAGCACGCCGCGCTTATTATTTATAGGTGATGAGACTATTAAGGTGAAGGTTTGGAAAGAAGTATTAGCACATAGAATTATGTTCATTTACAACGTAATTTTACCTACTACCAGGAACTTTTAAATACAATTAATTTCTGTAGAAAAATCTAGGTATGCGTAGCGCTAAGCAACTACCAAACGGTTATTAATTAGAAGCGAATTTTAGTACGGAAAGTATATATGACTTGTAAAAAATTCTACATCTATGCAGGGTTTGCTGCTGATACATGGGATTTAGAAGTCGAAGTGGAATAAGGGGAAAAATGGGAATAGATCAATTCCTGCAACTTCTGTATTTTACAATTGAAATAGGAGCCATGCCTTAATTGAAATCAATAAAATGTAAAGAGAAAGGGATTTGTATGAAATTAACTAAACTAGTATTAAATAATTACCGCAGTTTTGGACCAACTGACACAATAATTCATATTTCAGATTTAACAGCCTTTATAGGTCATAACAGTTCAGGAAAAACTACTGTATTGAGTGCGCTGCAAAAGATGTTTGGAAACTCTAAAATAACTAAATCTGATTTTCATATTCCTTTAGATAAAACTTCAGAAGAAATTATGGAAAATAAATTTTACATAGAAGCTCACTTTGAATTTTTTGATGAGGATGGTGAAGGGGCAGAAGAGGATGATTATGGAATTGCTCAATATTTTGAAAGCTTTAGAGTAGAACAACCCGGTGGAAATCCATATATTGTTATACGTTTAGATGCGAGTTATGAAAAAGGAAGTTCTCCCGAAGGAATAATCGATTATAAGTTCCATTATGTTGTGAATAGAGGGGAAGACGGACTTAAACCAATTTCAGCTCATGATAGAGATAAGATACAAGTTATTTATATTCCAGCAGTTAGAAATCCATCTGAACAATTGAAAAATGCTACTGGGACGATATTATGGAGAATTCTAACCCAAATAAATTGGAAAGACTCTGATAAAGAAAATATAAATGCTAAAATCCGCGAACTAGATGAGGAAGTAGCAAATCAATCTGGAGTATCAAGAGTAAAAGATATAATTTCTACTCAATGGAAAAATTATCATAATGATCATAGATACAATATAGCTAATATAAAGTTTGGTAGTAGTGATTTGGAAAATATATTAAAAAAGTTAGAAGTAGAATTTACTCCGACACATACAGAAAAAGCATTTAAGGTAGATGAACTAGGTGATGGATTAAAATCTCTATTTTATTTAACGTTAATAGACTCTCTATTAGAATTAGAAAAAGAAGCAATAATGGAAATAAAGACTAGAGTTGCTGAAGATGAACGAATATTAAATATTGATCCACCGGCATTAACGCTTATATTAGTTGAAGAGCCAGAAAATCATGTGAGTCCACATCTTTTAGGTAAGGTTATAAAAAAATTAAATAATATACGTAGTAGAAATAATTCTCAAGTAATGTTAACTTCTCATAGCCCATCTATTATTAAACGTATTGATCCTACAGAAATACGTCATTTAAGAGTTGAAAATGGGACAACTATTGCAAAGGAAATTACTTTACCTGACAAACAGGATGAATCCTATAAATATGTTAAAGAAGCGATTAAAGCTTATCCAGAATTGTATTTTTCATCATTAGTTGTATTAGGAGAAGGCGATAGTGAGGAAATTTTAATACCAAAATTCCTTAGTTTATATATGGATCACTTAGACACAGTTGGTATATCTGTAGTTCCTTTAGGCGGTCGACATGTAAATCATTTTTGGAAACTTTTAAATCAATTAAAAATACCCAATATTACATTATTAGATTTAGATAGAGAAAGAGAAGGAGGTGGTATGGGAAGAGTTAAATATGCTATTAAGCAACTTATTAAGAATGGTGTTAATAGTAGTGAAATTTTAGCTCTTAAAGGCGGAGGAATATTGTCTGATGAAGATTTTGAAAAGATGCATCAATGGAGTGATGATGTTATCGATTCCTGGACAACAATGCTTGAAAAATATAATGTGTACTTCTCATCCCCATTAGATATCGATTTCTTAATGTTAGAAAGATTTCTAGATGCTTATTTAGAGACTTTAGAAACAAATGAAGGACCAGTAATTCAAATAGATAAGGACCAGAAGCAAAAGCGAATTCATGAATTAAATGAAGCGGAAAAGCAAACTTTAGCTTACCAAGAAAGAATTGAAAGTGATGTTAAGAGGGCCTTAAAGAAAAACGGTGGAGATGGGCAAACTTATACTAAAGAGCAAAAGGAATTAATGATCTGGTATAGTTATTTCTTCCTGACAAGAGGGAAGCCTGTGACCCACTTGCAAGCACTAAATAATTTAAATGATGATGTATTAAAAGCTAATTCTCCGGATGTATTTATAAGATTAGCTCAGAAAGTGCAGTTACTCCTAAATATTGAGGATTGATAACATGGTGAAATCAATTATTGAATGGAAACCAAGTGAAGGGTTAATATTAGAGCAAGCAGCTTTAAACGCTCTCAAAGATTTAAAGAATTCTTTAGTAGTTGCTGGACCAGGAGCAGGTAAAACAGAACTTTTAGCTCAAAAAGCTTGTTTTTTATTAGAAACAAATAGTTGTGTAAATCCCCATAAAATTTTAGCGATAAGTTTTAAAAAAGATGCAGCTATAAATTTAAAGGATAGAATAAAACTTAGGTTATCTAAAAATTGTGAATCTAGATTTATATCACAAACTTTTGATTCTTTTGCTAAAAGCATATTAGATAGATTTTTATACGCATTACCCGATGAATTCAGACCAGATCCAAATTATGAGATAGCTACAAATGATAATGAAATTGTGAGAGCCTTTTCAAAATGTGGAGTAAATTTATCCAGTAGGAGGATGAAGAAACAGTATATTGATAATTTAACTTGCAAAAGGGTGGAGCATATCTCAGGGGTTTATAAAGACGTTTGGAACAAATTACTTAAAGGCGATGGGGGTATTAAATCAACTTTAAGCTTTCAAATGATATCGGTTTTAGCAATTCATATTTTAGAGACTAATCCCTTGATTCTTAAATCATTAAGAAAAACATATTCTCATGTGTTTTTAGATGAGTTTCAAGATACAACAAAAGTGCAATATGCTTTAGTTAAAGTTTGTTTTCATAATTCAGAAACATCAATTACTGCCGTTGGAGATAACAGACAACGAATAATGATTTGGGCAGGTGCTAAAGAAGATGTATTTGATGCGTACAAAAGAGATTTTAATTCACAGGAATACACGCTCTTAATGAACCATAGATCGGCACCTAGATTGTTAGAAATACAAAAAATAGTTAATAATTATCTGCAAGATGAACCGTTTTCTCCTATTGCAAATTCTAAATGGTCTGAAGATGAGGGTGTTGCTGAGATGTGGTACTTCAAAGATTCCATAACTGAGGCAGAACATATTGCTGAAAAAACAAGACAATTAATAGATGAAATGAAAATTTCGCCTAGAGATATTTGTATTATTGTTAAGCAAAATGTCCAACAATTTTGTGATGATATAGTTGGAGTATTGGAAAATATAAATATTCAGGCTCGAAATGAAGTCAACTTTCAAGATTTGTTAAAAGAGGATATAGTTTTGCTAATTATTAATACATTAAAGGCTGCTTTAAATGTTAAAGATAGTGATGCATGGATATTCATATGGGATGCAAAGATTTTCTTTGAAGGTAAATCAAGCATATACAACCCTAATAGTATTGATAAATTGAGAAAACAACTTAAAATAATGTTAAGGGATACAAAAACAAAATTAAATCGAATAAGTGATCAACAGGAGTTAACAAGTCTATTAAGTGAAATAGTGGATTTTTATGATTTAAATAAAATTAAGAAACATTATCCGCAGTATTCACAAGGTCATTACATCAATAAATTACGTGGGGACTTAACGAAGTATTTATATCAATATTATTTGTCAACAAATGATTGGTTCGCAGCAATTAATTCATTTGAAGGACACGATTCAATTCCGATAATGACAATTCATAAAAGTAAAGGATTGGAGTTTGAAGTTGTATTTTTTGTAGGATTTGACGATAATTCTTTTTGGAGTTTTGCAACTCAAACAGGTGAAGATACATGTACTTTTTTTGTAGGACTTTCACGTTCGAAAAGACACCTTTTTTTCACATTTTCTGAAAACCGTTTTGGAGGCTATCGTACCAATTCTAATATTTCGATACTTTATCAAATGTTAAAAGAATCAAGTGTAGTAGAAGAAAAATTTATAGGATATAATTAAAAAAATATAAAGATCGTAGTTTTTATACAATCTGATGAATAGCTTTATATTAAAGTAATAGTCTCCGTAAGCATTTTTCAAAAACCTTATTAATTCCTTTGTAAGAGCTATTTTTGACCCTCAAAAAAGCCCTTCAAACGTTGATTTAATAAGGTTTTTCTGTTTTATAGAACGAATACCTGCCGTCTCCATACATAGGAATCAATAGATTTCAAAACATACTAACTTAGTGTACTCTATTCATTAGAAGGTGGGGGGTATTGGCGCTTACAGTTCGAATGTGAAGAAAAAATAACTTTACCGAGATACTCCCACCGAAAATGGCGGTAAATTTATCCGAATAATGGATTTTTAGTTTAACTTTACCTAGAGTTTTGTATGTATATACAACAATTTAGCTTTTTTAGCTGTTTATCACCGTTGCAACTCAATATTAAGATTCTCTTATATTGGTTATAGATGATGTTTTAGTTAACGCCTAGTTTTGATTGGATACTGCATTGAAATAAAGATTTTAAACGCTCCTCTTTTACTAAAGAGTAATACTGCTAAAGCCAGTGTTTCCCCCATTTTTAAAAAGGGGGGCTTCTTATTTATTAGAAGGGAAAATATTTTGTAAAACACAATCACAGCTGTCCCAAAAGCCGGCTACGCACGGCTTTTGGGACAGCTGCCATATTGAATCACTGTAATTGATGAATCATCCTCTAATTGTTGCTTTAACAAATAGTTATGTCCAGCGCCATATAAAATAATCGCTCGCTTTGTTTCTGGCTTAAGTGATTTTTTAATATTATGGGCGATTCGTAAGTTGCGGTAATACCAATATTTTGATACCCATTCAAAGGCAATTTCATCGTCTAATTGCATTAAATCTAAATATATTTTATGATCATTTACTATGTACTCAGGTGAGTTAATGAATTTGTATAGCTTGATTATGTCACCTTGTTGAATAATGGAAGTTAGTTGTTCAATCATGAAATTGACACGGTCCCTTATTTTTTATACGCTTCCTTTGATTTTCCTTTTGCAATAAGTCCTAAATCAATCGAGTCGTCTGGTTGCTCATTCCAATCAACGGCGTAAATGGTATTGTGCTTAAGCATTTTGGCTAATCGAAAGCCAATTTGATAAATTTCATTTTCCTTAAAGTCTGTATTCCAATCAGTTGAGTGATAAATTGTATTTAATTGTTTCTGTAAATCAATCGGATATTCTACAAAAATTTGATCTGCTTGAAATTTTGCAATATCCGTTGCTAACTATTCAAAATGAATATTGCTATATTTATTTGTATCGTCTTTAGATAAAGTGTTGATGTCCGTTGTGTAACCTAAGTGAATAGTTCCAACCAATAACATTTCCAACTTAAATCCCCTTCGCTGTATGTAATTTCGCTAATCGATTCCAACATAATAAATTAATTATATAACATTTGTGAATAATTAAAGATACTATTATTCCAATTGAGTGATTTTTACATATGATAAAAGCTAGACTTGCTTTGCATAGTCCCCAAAAATTGATAAGGAAATAGAGCTTGTCAAACCGAGTGCTCTCAAGAAAAAAAGGAGATTATCGAAGCAATATGAGGATTTTTTTGTAAATAATTTGGCAATTGCCGAAATAAAAGATGAGATACGTCCCAAAAGTCATGCAGCTACTGGCATTTTTGGCGCTTTTTATTATTTTCAAAAGAGAGCTTCTGAGAGTTTTTCGATGAATGCTATTTTGCTATAATCAGTAATAAAGTGAAACTATACCTCCGCCTAAAGCGTAGACGATAGTAAAAAACATTAGGAGGTTTAATAGATGTACTTTGATGAAGATCCTTTTGGGAATATGATGTTTACAATTGGTCCTATATTTATTTTCGTCGTTTTTATTATCATTATTGGGATGTTTATTTTTACTGCTGTGAAAGGTGTTTCTCAGTGGAATGCAAACAACAATTCCCCAAAGCTTACGGTTCCAGCTTTAGTTGTGACGAAAAGAACAGATGTGTCGAGAAATCGTCATCATACAAATGATCATACACATACCACATCCTCAACGTGGTATTTTGTGACCTTTCAATTTGAAAGTGGTGATCGCACGGAATTTTCCTTAACTGGCACGCAGTACGGCATGTTGGCGGAGGGGGATTTAGGAAAGCTCACTTTCCAAGGGACACGTTATCTTGGGTTTGAACGTAGGGAATAAAATAGGAGGTGGAGCAGCTTTTGCGTTCAATTTCTCAATTTGTTGGTTATGATGAGCGGCTCCATCAGTAATTGGCACAACTTGTCAAATAGGATAATTTATTGGCATCACAATATATGACGAATGCGCTGACGATTGATGAATATAAAAAAGCATTTTCGCTATCAACAGAAGTCCTATACGATTGAGATTGAGCGATTGTTAGAGGCGTTGTAAAAGCTAGAGACAGCACCGAATCATCCTAAGCAGTGTATGCAAACAGAGCCATTTTTAATTTATAAAGCCTAGTTTACAAATTATTTAAGAGATTTTATTATGTCCTTACCAAAAGTCTACCCAATAATCAATTTGAAAGACTTCTCATTTTTGCACAGCGAACAACAGGCAACCTACATGCTTTTAATGCTGACCGATTAGCAAAGCTAGAGCAAGTTACCATTATTCCAACTGTTGTGAGACAAATCATTCAATGTAAACAGGCATCGTATCAGGAAGCCTGGTTGGAGCTGATGTTGGCGGATGTTAGGGCGCATTCGGACTGAGCCTCTCGCAAGTATAATATCGACATAAGAAAAAGAGCGTCTTGAAAGCAGTGTTTTGTCTGCTTTTAAGATGCTCTTTTTAACATTAATTGGCTAATTCGCTAATTGAATTAGACAATTACATTTATACTAAAATAGTTTTCAATCCACGCATTGTTGCGACAATATAATTAAAAAGTGAGATTGCATATATTACAGCAGGGGGTGAATCCATGAGAGTCAAAATCAATTTTAAAATCCCACAGCTACTTAACATCAAAATTTTTCTACAGGCTAAGTTAGAGTTGGTTTAAAGCAATACGCATAACGCCGTAAAGGGGCATCAAAAATGGTTTTCAGATGCCCTTTACTTAACCATATATAATTTGACTAACCTAAAATACTTTTCAATTCATTTAGAAAAAATACGACATATTTAGTATAACAATTAAATTATGAAATATTTTAGATTAAATCATTTAAAATAGTGGGGGATTTACCAAAAATAGTTTACTTTGAAAAAAACCCTGTTAAAATAAATCTAAAGTCTAATAGGGAGGTAGGTAAATGTACATTGCACATGTAAGAAAATCAGATGGTGTGGAGCAATTACTAAAGGACCATTTATGTGAAGTGCAGCAAATATGTGAAGCGATTGGTGAGAAATTTCAGATGCCAAAGGTTTTTGGTTTGGCAGGATTATTACATGATGTTGGGAAGTATAGCGATGATTTTCAAATATACTTACGTGATGCGATAGCAAATCCTGAGGAGCCACCTAGACGAGGAAGTGTCAATCATTCAACTGCTGGTGGAAGGTTGTTGATGGAGAAGTTCCATAAAGGACCGCGTTTCATGCCTGTTATGATTGAAATGGTTGCCAATGCTATTTATTCCCATCATGGGCAGTTGCATGATTTTATTGATAGTGAAGGCAATTCTTCTCCCTTTTTAAATCGAGCTGATAATGAAAAAATACCGATGCTTCAAATTAGAGAGCGATTTTTTAATGAAGTTATGCCTGAAGAACAGTTTGATAAATACGTGATGCAGGCTGCTTCAGAGTTTCAAAGCTTTCTACAAAAACATTTTCAAAAAGATGAGTTACAGCAAATTTTATATAAATTCTCTCCATTATTAACGATGACCATTTATAGTAGTTTAATTGACGCGGACCGAACGAATTCACGTGAGTTTGATGAAAATAGTCAGATAGCCTCCCAACAACCCATTCAAGAAAAGTTCAAGCAATATTTAATAGAATTAGAGAGTAGCTTAAAAAAGATGCAAGAGGAAGCAATTCCAAATGAAATTACTAAACTGCGTCAAGAAATGTCGGAAAATTGTGCGAATAAGGCAGATTTACCTACTGGCATTTATTCTTTATCTATCCCAACAGGCGGTGGGAAAACGCTCGCAAGCTTACGTTTTGCATTAGAACATGCGATAAAGCACGGAAAAGAACGCATTATTTATATTATTCCATTTACAACCATTATCGAGCAGAACGCGCAGGCTGTCCGCGAACTACTGAAAACAGATGAAGTATTGGAGCATCATAGCAATGTGGTAGACGATGTGGGTCCTGCAAAAACATATGAAGAAATGCTGCTGCAACGTAAGCTTAATCAAGCAAAGGATAATTGGGATTCTCCGATTGTTTTTACAACGATGGTGCAATACTTAAACAGTTTTTATAGCGGAAAGAGTCGTAATTTAAGGCGGATGCATAATTTGGCGAATGCAGTACTAATTTTTGATGAAGTGCAGTCGGTACCTGTCAAATGCGTATCACTTTTCAATGAAACGATTAATTTTTTGTCAAAATACGCAAAATCAACGGTGTTACTGTGCACGGCAACGCAACCGGCATTGCAATATGTCGAGCAGCGAATCGAGGTTAATGAAGAAATCATTGACAATTTGCCTAGGATTGAAAAGGCTTTTAAGCGCACAAATATTGTCCGAATGGATGAGCATTTGGAATGGAATACCGAACAGCTTGCCGACTTTATCGAAAAGAAGCTAGAGGACGTAAAAAGTATTTTAATCATTTCTAACAATAAAAAAACAACAAAAAATTTATATGAGAAATTTAAAGATTTACCTTATGTCTATCATTTGAGTACGGGCATGTGTCCAGCTCATCGAAAAGAAAAGCTAAAGCAAATGACTAAGAACTTAAAGGCAGGGAAGCTAGTGCTTTGTATGAGCACCCAATTAATAGAAGCCGGCGTAGACGTAAGTTTTGAATGTGTTATGCGTTCATTAGCAGGTGTAGATTCCATCGCACAAGCTGCGGGTCGCTGTAATCGCAATGGGGAAGTGCAGCAGCGTAATGTCTATGTATTCAAGCATGCGGAGGAAGTGTTGTCGAAGCTTCCGACCATTGAAAAGGGACAGCGCTGTGCTAGTCATTTACTGCGGGATATTGAGGAAAGAAATTTATTTGAAGGTGAACTATTATCCTCCCCCGCGATTGAATTTTATTTTAAACAGTATTATGAAAACCTTGCACTAGAGCTAGATTTTCCAGTGCGAAATTTAGATAAAACTTTACATCAATTATTGTTTACGAACGATGTAAAGCGATTAAGGAAATTAGACGTTGTTTTATCACAAAGCTTCGATACTGCTGCAAAGCATTTTGAAGTGATTGAAGCAAATACAGAAGCTATTCTTGTACCATATGGCGAAGGTGAGGAGGTAATTGCTCAGTTGGCAAGTCACGAGCCAGTTGATTATAAAGTATTTTTAAAGAAAGCGCAGCAATTTTCGGTCAATGTTTTCCCGCATGAGTTTAGAGCGCTTCAACAGGAACAGCTTATTCGCCCGGTAGACTTTGGTACATTTAAAATTTGGCTTGCGATGGAAAATGCCTATGATGAAGAATATGGTCTTTCAGTCAGTGGAGAAGCAGGCTTAAATATATTAACACTTTGAGGAGGTGAGCAAATGACAAAAGTTCGAAATCAAATCGAGTATGTTGTTAGAGGTGATTATGCATTATTTACAGACCCGTTAATGAAGCTTGGTGGCGAAAAAATGACGACGCAAATACCAACGTATCAGGCACTTGTTGGAATAACAGAGTCGATTTACTGGAAGCCATCCATTATTTGGATTATTGATGAGGTGCGCGTTATGAAGGCGATTCGCATGGAGTCAAAAGGTGTGCGCCCAATTAACTTATCAGGTGGTAATACACTTGCTAACTATAGTTATTTGCGGGATGTCGAGTACCAAGTGAGGGCACATTTTATTTTTAATGAGCAACGCCAAGATTTGAAGGAAGATTTTAATGAGCATAAGCATCATAATATTGCGAAGCGCTGTGTTAATGCAGGGGGACGTAGAGATATTTTTCTTGGTACGAGGGAATGTCAAGGCTATGTAGAGCCATGCGAATTTAATTCTGAGGAAGGCTTTTATGATGGTATTGACGAGATGCATTTTGGACTGATGGTGCACGGTTTAAACTATCCAGATGAAACGGGCAGAAATCAATTGGAAACGAGGCTATGGCATCCGATTATGAAAAAGGGGATTATTCAATTTATTAAACCCGAAGCATGTCCATATGTTCGCCCATTACATGCGATGGAGCCGAAATCTTTCAAATTAGGCGAATCTGTGGAATCAGTCGATTTATTGGCACAGCAATTGGAGGTGAAAGAATGAGTTATTTACAAGCTTTGTATAGGACATACGATGAGAATTTAGATGAAGTTGGGAAGCCACAGCGAAAGGATTTCCGCAACGGGCAATCTGCGGAATATATGCTGCTACCGATTTCACACACGACACAAACGGCGCATATTGAAGTGTTAGTTGATTTAGAAGGAAACTTTTATGATGCCTACGTGCTTGATAAAGAAAGCACGGTACTTCCTTTCACAGAGGAATCTGGCTCAAGATCGGGCCAAAACTATGTTCCGCATTTTCTGCATGACAAGCTAATGTTTGTGGCGGGAGATTATAAAAAATTTGTCGAGGCTGATGAGAAGAAAGCGGCCGCTTATGATGCATATATTACGCAGCTTGCGGGCTGGTGCACTTCATCTTATAGCCATCCATATATTGAAGCAATTTATCGTTATGTTAAAAAAGAAACGGTTATTGAGGATTTAGTAAGGGCAGGAGTTTTGCATACAGATAGTCAAGGTTTGCTAATGAAAAAATGGACAGGAGAGCAAAGTGAGCGCCCGAAAATTTTTAGTGTGGTTGCTTCTGAGCAAGAAGCTGCATTTGTTCGTTTCAATGTGCATATACCGGGCGAGATTGTCATTCCAATTTGGCGCAATCAGGAAATTTTCTCATTGTTTATTAATTATTATAATACGCTACTGAAAGAAAAAGATTTATGTTATGTAACAGGTGAGCAAATACCGCGGATTGAACGTCATCCGAATAAATTGCGTAATTCAGGTGATAAAGCGAAGCTAATTTCTGCAAATGATGCAGCGGGCTTTACATATCGTGGAAGGTTCACTTCAAGTTTGGAAGCCGCGAATATAAGCTATGATGCATCGCAAAAAGCACATAATGCGCTGAAATGGCTTATTGAAAAACAGGGGAAAACGATTGACGGCCGTGTGTTTTTAGTATGGGGGACGGCACAGTTAGATATCCCAGTTATGTCGGATGATTTATTTGAACAGGAAATTGATTGGACGAAGGATTTTGATTTATTTGAAGCAGTAGAAAATAAGGATATATTAAAGACGCAATTAGCGAAGCAATATGGGGCATTGCTTGCAGGGCTTTCACGTAATATCCAGCTAGAGGAAAGTAAAGGGGAAAAAGTGTATATTTTAACAATTGATGCAGCTACGCCCGGGCGACTGGCTGTGCTTTATTATCGAGAATACGATATTCAGTTATATTTCGACCAATTGGCAGATTGGCATACTAAAGCGAGCTGGCGTCAAACACGTAAAAAGGATAATGAATGGATTCATTTTTACGGTGCACCATCCTTTTATACAATTGCACATGCAGCCTATGGACCACGCCCAAGCGATAAGGTTGTCAAAGGTGTTATGGAGCGCTTAATTCCATGTGTGTTGGATGATCGAAAGATTCCAATTGATATTGTGCGCAGTGCGATTGTACGGGCGTCTAATCCACAGTTTTATAGTGAGAGCTGGGAATGGGAGCAAGCGCTGACCGTTGCATGTTCTTTAACGAGAAAAACATATGAACAGGAGGGCTTTACAGTGGCATTAGATACAAATTGCAAGGATCGTGATTATTTGTTTGGTCGGATGTTGGCGGTTGCTGATGTGCTCGAACGTCGTGCATTAGGAAAAGAGGAGAACAGGGCGACAAATGCGCTGCGTTATTTAAGTGCTTTTCAAGCGAATCCATTGCGCACGTGGCTGACAATTCAGAAAAATCTTCAGCCATACCAAATGAAGCTGCGAGACAAGGCAAATTATTATACAAGCTTAATCGATAAAATTGCATCGGAAATACCGATTGAGCAATTTAATGACACTGCGTTAAGCGGACGCTATTTACTAGGTTACTATAGTCAACGTCAAGACTTATACACGAAAAAGGATAAGGAAGGGGAAATGACAGAATGACTACATTAGATCGTAAAATTGATTTTGCCGTTATTTTTTCAGTAACAAATGCCAATCCAAATGGAGACCCTTTAAACGGGAATCGTCCACGTCAAAATTTTGAGGGCTATGGAGAGGTTTCAGATGTGGCGATAAAGCGTAAAATTCGCAATCGTTTACAAGATATGGGCGAAGCTATTTTTGTTCAATCGGATGACCGTGCCAATGATGGGTTTAAATCGCTAAATGATCGCGCAGAATCTGTGGCAGAATTACAAAAAATTAAAAAAGATAAAAAAGGGAATGCAGATACATTTGCATTAATCGCTGCTCAAACTTGGTATGATGTACGTGCTTTTGGACAAGTGTTTGCATTCAAGGGAGATTCATTATCTGTTGGGGTACGTGGCCCTGTCTCGATTCATCCAGCTATTAGTATTGAGCCTATCACTATTACAAGTATGCAAATTACAAAATCAGTGAACTCTGTAACGGGTGATAAAAAAGGCTCTGATACGATGGGGATGAAGCATCGAGTTGACCATGGTATATATAAATTCGTTGGTAGTATTAATACACAGCTCGCTGAAAAAACAGGATTTACGTACGAAGACGCTCAGAAGTTAAAAGAAGCGCTCATTTCATTATTTGAAAACGATGCATCTTCCGCACGACCAGAAGGCTCTTTAGAAGTAATAAAGGTCATTTGGTGGGAGCATAATTCAAAGCTCGGTCAATATTCCGCAGCAAAAGTGCATAATTCTGTTAAGGTGACTGCCGAGGCATCAAAACCTGTAATTGAAATAGCGACGTTAGAAGGGTTAGAGGCATATGTCTTCGATGGGCATTAATGAAGAAGATTATTTGATGCTATCGGGTATTCAGCATTTTCGCTTTTGTGCGCGGCAATGGGCATTAATCCATGTCGAGCAACAATGGGAGGAAAATGTACGTACGATTGAAGGGCAATATGTTCATCAAAAGGTCGACCAACCTTTTATTCGCGAAAAGCGTCTCGATAAATTAATTGTGCGTGCAATGCCCGTAAAGTCACATGAATTAAGGACGACAGGTATTTGCGATGTGGTGGAATTTATTCAAGACCCAGCGGGCATCTCGCTTATAAATGAAGTCGGAAAGTTTCGTGTTGTACCAGTAGAGTATAAGCGTGGCAAGCCTAAAAAGGAGGAAGAGGATATTATGCAGCTCGTGGCACAAGCAATGTGCCTAGAAGAAATGCTCGCTTGTGAGGTACCTGTCGGCTATTTCTTTTATGATGAAATAAAGCGTCGTGAAGAAATTCAAATTACCGAGGCACATAAGGAGGAAGTACGCCAATTATTTAAACAAATGCATCATTATTTTACACGCCAGCATACGCCAAAAGTAAAGATGGGCAAGCATTGTAAAAGCTGCTCGCTCGAAAATTTATGCATGCCGATATTGAATGAAAAACAAGATGTGAAGTCATATATGAGAAGGTATCTAGTATGAGAAAACTGCTGAATACATTGTTTATTACAACGTCTAATGTGTATTTGACATTGAAAGGGGAAACAGTCGTAGTTTCCCAAGAGGAAGACGTTTTAGGACGAATTCCACTTCATAATTTGGAGGCAATCTGCACATTTGGTTATGCAGGTGCAAGCCCGATGTTAATGCATGCATGTGCTGAAAAAAATGTATCTCTGACATTTTTGAATGCGCACGGCAAGTTTTTAGCACGTGTCATAGGAGAAAGCAAGGGAAATGTAGTGCTGCGAAAGACACAATATCGAATATCAGATAGTGAAATCGCAAGTGCCAAAATTGCTCGAAATTTTATCTTCGCTAAAGTGGCCAATCAAAAGTGGATATTGGAGCGGGCGACACGTGATAACCCGCTACGAATTGACGTTCCAGCTTTCAAACAAGTTTCAGAGCGCTTGTTGGAGGATTTAAAGAAAATATTAGCTTGTGAAGACTTGGAGTTATTGCGAGGTTTAGAGGGACAGGCAGCGAGTGCATATTTTGGATTATTCGACCAAATGATTTTACAACAAAAAGAAGCTTTTTATTTCAAAACGAGAAATAGACGCCCGCCAACAGATAATATAAATGCTTTATTATCATTTATTTATACTTTATTAGCAAAGGATGTTTCTGCTGCCCTTGAAACGGTAGGGCTCGATGCATACGTAGGCTTTTTACATCGAGACCGACCAGGTCGTGCATCTCTCGCACTCGATGTAATGGAGGAGTTGCGCGGTGTCATAGCTGATCGTTTCGTATTAAAGGTGATAAATAAGAAGATGTTAGATGAAAAAGATTTTATAAGAAAAGAAGATGGCGCTGTTCTACTTACAGATGAAGGTCGAAAAAAATTTTTACAGGCTTGGCAAGAACGGAAACAGGAAACATTAACACATCCTTTTTTGAAAGAAAAAATAAATTGGGGGCTAGTTCCGCATGCACAGGCTATGTTACTAGCCCGTCATTTGCGCGGTGATTTGGAAGAGTATCCACCGTTTTTATGGAAATGAGGGATTGGTTTGTTAATTTTAGTTACCTATGATGTTGTCACAAAAACAGCCGCAGGACGCAAGCGGTTGCGTAAAGTTGCAAAAGAATGCGAAAATTACGGTGTGCGAGTTCAAAATTCTGTTTTTGAATGTGTAGTAGATGCAACACAGTTTAAGCAACTGAAATTGCGTTTAGTTAATTTAATTGATGAAACCGAAGATAGCTTACGTTTTTATCAACTGGGTAATAATTATAAATCAAAAGTAGAGCATATCGGTGCAAAGGAAACGATTGAAGTAGAAGATGTGCTAATATTATAGTTGAGTGCGAATGCCAAGCTCCCATGAAAACCCTAGAGGACTCGCACCAAATTTTAGTTTGATTATATGGTGTTTTGTTAAGTCGACTAGGAGTTTAGTTTTAGCTTATTTTTAGAAAGAGTACTTTTTTGCGAAGATGGATGATTTTTTGTTCATTTTCGCTGTCTCTCTCTGTATGGAGAGAGTGGATTGAAATGTTAAACACCTCTTTTTGTGCTGCCGCATTAAAGTCTCTCTCTGTATGGAGAGAGTGGATTGAAATAGGGAATGAAGGAATTGCTGTAGCTGCCGCTTTGTCTCTCTCTGTATGGAGAGAGTGGATTGAAATGACAGGTAAACATCCAGAATCAATTATTAAAGGTCTCTCTCTGTATGGAGAGAGTGGATTGAAATCGAAAAAAACAAAGAGATTATGACTTTGCGACGTCTCTCTCTGTATGGAGAGAGTGGATTGAAATCAAATTCCCCCCATTGTAAAGGCTCGTTTCCTATCGTCTCTCTCTGTATGGAGAGAGTGAATTGAAATACGGGGCGTGTCACAAGCTCGCCTCAAATGGTGGTCCCCGCCTTGATTAGGAGGGGAATTTAAAATTTCATAAGGAGGAAATTAAAAATGCGCATAAGAAATTCAGCAAAAGCAATAATAGTGAAGGACAAGAAATTATTGGCTATAAAGATACAAGAAAATGGTGGTACATATTATATTTTGCCGGGTGGTGGCCAAGAGCATGGTGAAAATTTACACCAAGCTTTAGAAAGGGAATGTAAAGAAGAATTAAGTGTGGAAGTTGAAATTGGAGAACTAATCTTTGTACGTGAATATATTGGAAAAAATCATGAGTTTGCCGCGCGTCATGCTCAGGCACATCAAACAGAATTTATGTTTTTGTGTCATGTTCATCATAATACAATTATTAATGGAAGCAATCCGGATAAGGGGCAAATAGCTGTTGAATGGTTACCGCTTAACGATTTATTAGAATATAAATTATATCCACAAGCACTAAGAGCACATTTAATATCTTATTTTGACAGCGGAAAAGCTACAATTTATGTAGGGGATATTAATTGATTCCAATTATTTATTTTTTGATTAACCAAGGTCTTTAATATAGCGTGTTTGAAATTTTAGATGCAAGTGAAGCATTAGATAAGTGAATAGAAATAACTATTATCAAAAATAAAGTGACAAACAATTAAAAAAATGACGGGTAAACTGTTTGAAATAGCTCATTCCCTGAAAGGTGATTTTATTTAATTTACTTTCGAGGGATGAGGCATACTTGAGTTAATAAAAGTGAATTGTAAAATAACTGATTTTTATGGCTATACTAACGGCATTGCCAAAGTGTAGTTAGAAAATACTGTTGTGTGTCCACCACTATTAAAAGTCCTCATTTCGCACAAAAATCAAGCGAATGGCCTCCCTTCATAATTAGCGTAGAAATATTCCTCCATTAAATGAAAGTTGTATTTTTGGGAAGCTGCTAGGGTACGAATTGAATTACCACAAACAATTATTGAATTATCCAAAGTAAGAAAGATTCACTAAGTAAACAATCAATTACAGAGAAATCTATTCCTCCTCATTCATAAAAACCCGAGCACCTAATCCCACGGAAATACAAAGTAAAACCCTTAATTCTCATGCATTTTCAACTCCACAACTTCAATTTTGTCGTAATTAAAGATGACATGATAGCGTTTTCATTTTATTGAATAATCAATGTAAACGCTTTAATATGTTAGACAACAAGACAATGTTAAAAAATCAAAAGGGGAGGTTCAAAAATGAGTACAGAACAACAAGAGCGTTCGGGATTCAAGGTGAAAGTACAACGTTTTGGTAGTTTTTTAAGTGGTATGATTATGCCGAATATCGGTGCGTTTATTGCATGGGGACTTATAACTGCTTTATTTATTGAAACGGGATGGGCTCCGAATGCAGATTTTGCTGAGCTAGTCGGTCCAATGATTAATTATTTACTGCCAATTTTAATAGGGTTTACTGGTGGTAGACTTGTTCATGGTTTGCGAGGAGGAGTAGTCGGAGCTACCGTAACGATGGGGGTAATCGTTGGGGCAGATATTCCGATGTTCCTTGGTGCGATGATTGTCGGTCCTTTAGGTGGATGGGCGATTAAGCAGTTTGATAAGTTAGTTGAAGGGAAAATTAAAGCAGGCTTTGAAATGCTTGTTAATAACTTTTCCGCTGGTATTATCGGTGGTATTTTAACGCTAATTGCCTACAAATTAATCGGTCCGGCTGTTAATGCATTAACTAATTTCCTTGCGGCTGGCGTACAATTTATTTTCGATGCAGGATTCTTGCCACTTGCGAGTATTTTCATAGAACCAGCAAAGGTATTATTCTTAAATAATGCGATTAACCACGGAATATTAGGACCACTTGGAATTGAACAAGCTTCAGAGGCAGGGAAGTCCATTCTATTCTTATTAGAGGCAAACCCGGGACCTGGTCTTGGGATATTACTAGCGTTTATGTTCTTTGGAAAAGGGACAGCAAAACAAACTGCACCTGGGGCAGCGATTATTCACTTCCTAGGTGGGATTCATGAAATTTATTTCCCTTATATTTTAATGAAGCCGTACTTACTTTTAGCGGCAATCGCTGGTGGAGCATCAGGTGTCTTCACATTGCAATTATTCAATGCAGGTCTTGTTGCAGCACCGTCACCAGGAAGTATATTCTCGATATTGGCATTAACGCCAAAAGGCAATCATATTGGCGTTTTATTAGGGGTAATCGTCGCAACTGCAGTTTCCTTCTTGATTGCTTCACTTATTCTGAAAGCATCTAAAGATGTAGAGGATGGCGATTTACAAAAGGCAACAGAAAAAACTTCTGCACTCAAAGGAAAAGAGAGCAGAGCGGCAGAGCTTATTCAGCCGGCAACTGGTGCTGTTCAGGAAATTTCTCTTGCTAATACAAAACATGTAATCTTTGCTTGTGATGCAGGCATGGGGTCAAGTGCGATGGGGGCGTCTATTTTAAGAAATAAAATGAAAAAAGAGGGGCTAGATGTAACAGTAACGAATACGTCTGTTAGTAACCTTCCAGCAGATGCAGAAGTAGTTATCACGCATAAGGATTTGACACATCGTGCGAAAGAACAAGTGCCAAATGCACACCATATTTCTGTTGAGAATTTCCTAAATAGCCCGAGATATGATGAGCTAATAGAACAATTAAAGAAGTAAAACATATTTGAAGGAGGGGGTGTCCGGAAGGCAGTGCTTTGCACGCTTTTTGGACGTTCCCATTCTTTGCATTTCATCATAACGGAGCCGTTTCCGCTCCTTTACCAATGATATTGGATTGTTAGAAATGAGGTGTTGATTACGTTTATTTCGAGCAGAGAAAAAATGATTATTGAAGCATTGATTGTGGAACAAGAGGAAATAACGATTAAAGAATTATCGGAAAAAATTGATGTGAGCTCACGAACAATCCAACGAGATTTAAGTAATATTCAAAGCATTTTAGATTCCTATCAGCTTAAACTAATTAGAAAATCAGGCGTTGGGGTTCAAATCATTGGGAAAGAACAAAAAAAGCAAGAATTGGCGCAGCAGCTTAAAAAATTCACGCAACGGGAATATACATTAGAGGAAAGATTAACACTAATCCTCTGTATTTTGTATGAAGCGACAGAACCAGTTAAGCTCTATTCTCTTTCCAAAGATTTGGGCGTTTCCATTTCAACGGTTAGTGCAGATCTCACGAAACTAGAGGAGCAGCTACGTCCAGTACAGCTTTCTATATTGAAAAAAAGAGGGTATGGAGTAGAGCTATCAGGGACGGAAAATGCAAAGCGCAGGGCAATTAGTTACGCATTATCCAAAACCTTAAAGGAAGAGGGCTTATTTTCCTTAATAAAAGAAAAAATCCATCAAAAATCAGATACGTATGAGGACCCTATTTCGGAAAGACTCATACAGCTTGTTGATAGGGAGAAATTAGGCATAATTGAAGAAGCGATGAAGGATTTATATCCAGATTTTGCTTTGTCTATGACAGATAGTGCCTATGTGGGGCTAATTGTTCATCTCGCCTTAGCCATTGAACGTATATTGCAGGGCGAAAATATTACGATTGATAAGGCATATTTAAAGCAAATAGCACTTGAACCAGAGTACCCTATCGCTAAAAGCATTATTAGTATGCTAGAGGATTGTTTCCAAGTAGATATACCAGAGGCGGAAGTTGGGTATATTATGATGCATCTTCAAGGCTCTAAGCTACGTCAGCAAGAAGGGGGACTAGTTGCCGCTACTAATATCGAATTGTATAGGCAGACAAAAAAGCTTATAGAGGAGATGGAGGAGCAGACAGGCTTCCATTTATCTAATCATACATCCCTTTTGGAAGGGTTAGTAACACATTTAAAGCCTGCAATCCACCGTATTGAACAAAATATGGGGATAGTAAATCCTTTACTAGAAGAAATTCAATCGAATTATAGTGATTTGTTTGTTCAAGTTGAGATAGCTGTGAAAAAGGTGTTTCCGAAATTACAAGTTCCTAAAGAGGAGATTGGCTATTTGGTTATGCATTTTGGGTCTGTTTTAATCGAGGTATTAAGCAAGGGAGATTTAAAGGCTTATGTAATATGTTCAAGTGGAATAGGAACCTCTAAATTATTGGCATCTCGGCTATTGCGTGAAATTCCAGAGATAACGGAGGTCTCTAATATTTCTATATTCGAGTTAAATAAACTAGCAACGACGATTACAGATAGAGACCTTATTATTTCGACGATTTACTTGCAGGATTTCCACAGAGAATATATTATGGTGAACCCATTTTTAACTGCCGAGGAGATTGACCAAGTCCAGCTGTATGCAAGAAGGAAAATGCTTGTCCAAAAAACTCCTTCGATTGTAAAGGAAAGTCCAGTAACTGTAGATGCATTAACAGAAAAAATGCAAAGGCTTGGTGGATATTCTGAAGTAATACTAACCGTTTTAAGCAATTTTCAGTTTTCGGTGTTAAAGGAGCAGACGACAGCGCGCTGCTATATACAAGAAATTTGTGCATTGCTGGAGGAGCGCCAAGTGATTGCAGAAAAAGATATGATTGTAGGCGCATTGCTGGAAAGGGAAAAGAATGGTGGCATCGGTATCCCCGGTACGAGACTTGCATTATATCATACACGTAGCAAATATGTTCACAAACCATCGTTTACTGTTCATAAACTTGAATCCGCTATTTGGATAAGAGGAATGGATGGAAATGACGTGAAGGTGGACACACTACTAATATTACTTTCACCTGAAACCTTTGGGAAGGCTGGTTTAGAGGTACTAAGTTTCATCAGTACATTAATCATTCAAAATGAACAAAGCACACAATTATTTGAAACAGGTGAACAATCTGAAATTCATTCATTTTTGGCAACAGAATTTGAACGATTCATCAGGGAAAACATCAATTAATGGAGGCGTTTTATAATGGCATTATCAATTTTAGTAGAAGAAAATATTTTACTTAATCAACAATTAGCAACAAAGGAGGAGGCAATTCGTTTAGCAGGGCAAATTTTAGTAGATCGTGGCTATGTAGGAACAGACTATATCGAAAAAATGTTAGAAAGAGAAGAATCACTATCCACGTTTATGGGCAATTTTGTAGCAATTCCACATGGTACAGATGATGCTAAAAAAGAAGTGAAGGAATCGGGCATTTCAATTATTCAAGTGCCAGAAGGTGTAGATTTTGGGGATGGTAACATCGTGAAATTGATTTTTGGTATTGCTGGTAAAGGCGATGACCATTTAGATATTTTATCGAATATCGCAATTGCTGTTTCGGAAGTAGAGAATGTAGAGAAGATTGTGAGCGCTACTTCAGCGAAGGACATCCTTTCCTTTTTCGAAGGAGTGAACTAATATGAAGGCTGTTCATTTTGGTGCTGGAAATATCGGGAGAGGCTTTATCGGCTTATTGCTACATCAATCGGGCTATAAAACTTGCTTTGTAGACGTGAATGAAGAGATTGTTGATTTATTAAATAATAAGCATCAATATACTGTAAAGCTTGCAGAAGCTTCAGGGGACGAGCTACTAGTCGAAAATGTTCATGCGATTAATAGTTTAAAAAACCCTGAGCTTGTCGTTGATGAGATTGCAAATGCAGATATTGTCACTGCTGCGGTAGGAGCTAACATTCTTCCATTAATTGCAGGATTAATTGCGAAGGGCTTAAAAAAACGCCTTACGCAATATAAAACACCTTTAACAATCATTGCATGTGAAAATATGATTGGTGGTAGTGCTTTTTTAAAGGAAAAGGTATATGAAGGGTTGACGAATGACGAAAAAGTCCAATTCGACATATACTTTAGCTTTCCAAATGCGGCAGTGGACCGAATTGTTCCAAACCAAACAAATGCAGATAAGCTAGCAGTAACAGTAGAGCCGTTCTATGAGTGGGTTGTGGATGAGTCCGAGATAAATGGAGCTACTCCTCAAATTCAAGGAGTTACATTTGTTCAAGACTTAGAGCCATTTATCGAGCGTAAATTGTTCACTGTCAATACAGGACATGCTGTTGTGGCTTATTTTGGTTATTTAGCTGGGATTCGCAATATGCATGAGGCGCTTGCAAATGCTGAAATAAGAGAAATCATTGAACGTGTTTTGCAGGAAACAGGCAGATATTTGATTGCAGCCTACTCCTTTGATGAAAAGGTGCATGCGGCATATGTACAAAAGATTATCGGTCGTTTCGCTAACCCATATATTTCGGATGACACGACAAGGGTAGGGCGTTCACCAATGCGTAAGCTTAAAAACAATGACAGACTTGTACGTCCTGCAATTAAATATGTAGAAATGTTCGACGATATTCCAGAGTATTTAACGAAAGGAATAGCCGCAGCCTTACATTATGATTTTAAAGAAGATGCAGAGGCGAATGAAATACAGAAAATGATTGAACAAAAAGGTATCGAATTTGCAATTGAAAAAGCTACGAGTTTACAGCCGGATACAGGGCTTTTTAAAATGATTCACAAACAGTATGATGACATGTCTTTTAAGAAAAATTAAACGATTTAAGGGAGCGGATACTTATGGCAAATCACACATACACAGTAATAGCGGAATCAGGAATTCACGCTAGACCAGCATCAGGAATTGTTCAAATCGCTTCAAAATATGTTTCAGATATTTTCATGGAGTATAAAGAGAAAAAAGTGAATTTAAAATCGATTCTTGGTGTTATGTCTCTTGGTATAGGGCAAGGAGCAAGCATTTCTATATTTGCCGAAGGAACTGACCAGCAGGAAGCAGTAGAGGCAATAGAAAGCTACCTTAAATCAGAAGGAATTATTGAGCTATGATAGGAAATTTAAAAGGAATTGCTGCATCTGGTGGCGTTGCTATCGGTAAAGCATTTTTAATGATAGAACCAGATTTAACGATTACGAAAACGACTATAGGAAGTAAAGAAGCTGAGGTCACTAAATTTTATGAGGCAGTAAATGCAGCAAAATTAGAGTTAGAAAAAATTCGTAAGCGGGCGGAAATTGATTTAGGGTCCGAAAACGCTGCTATTTTTGATGCACATTTACTCGTGCTCAGTGACCCTGAATTATTAGGAGCTGTTGAAGGGAAAATAAACGATAAAGCAATGAATGCAGAAGCGGCTTTGCAGGAAACTGCCGATACATTTATCATTATGTTTGAACAGCTTGACAACGAGTATATGCGTGAGCGAGCGGCGGATATTCGCGATGTTACAAAGCGAGTAATCGCCAAGCTGTTGAATGTAGAAATTCCGAATCTTGGATTAATCGATGAGGAAGTCATTATCGTTGCAGAAGATTTAGCACCATCGGACACAGCGCAGCTAAATAGAGCATTCGCCAAAGGGTTCACAACAAATATGGGCGGCCGCACATCACATTCCGCGATTATGGCTCGCTCTTTAGAAATCCCTGCGGTTGTTGGCACAAAAAGTGTAACAGCTACTATTAAGCCAGGGGATTTAATAATTGTCGATGGAGATAATGGCGAGGTCATCATTAATCCTGACGCTGATGTGATTGAGCGCTACAAAGCGAAAAGAAGCGAGCAAGAAGCTGAGAAACAGGCGCTTTTATTGCTTAAAAATAAGCAAACAATTACACAGGATGGCATACATGTTGAAGTAGCGGCAAACATCGGGACGCCAAAAGATGTAGCAGGCGTACTTGAAAACGGCGGAGAAGGAATCGGACTGTATCGTACGGAGTTTTTGTATATGGAGCGAGATTCATTGCCAACTGAGGAAGAGCAATTTCAAGCATATAAACAAGTGCTTGAACAAATGGGAGATAAGCCAGTTGTTGTTCGGACATTGGATATTGGGGGGGATAAACACCTTCCATATTTAGATTTACCTGAGGAAATGAATCCATTTCTTGGTTTTCGAGCAATTCGACTTTGTCTAGAGGAACAGACGATTTTCAGAACGCAACTGCGTGCATTATTGCGTGCAAGTAATTTTGGAAATTTGAAAATCATGTTTCCAATGATTGCAACTTTAGAGGAATTTAGAGAGGCAAAGGGGCTACTACAAGAAGAAAAAGAACTGCTTCACCAAGAAGGAATATTTGTATCAGAGGATATAGAAATTGGCATTATGGTAGAAATCCCTTCGACAGCAGTATTAGCAGACCAATTTGCACAGGAAGTGGACTTTTTCAGTGTTGGCACAAATGATTTAATTCAATATACGATGGCTGCAGACAGAATGAACGAGTCTGTTGCCCATTTATATCAGCCGTATCATCCGGCTATTTTGAGATTAATTAAAATGGTCATCGATGCGGCACATGCTCATAAAAAATGGGCAGGCATGTGTGGAGAAATGGCTGGAGATTCAATTGCTATTCCGTTATTGCTTGGATTGGGATTAGATGAATTTTCGATGAGTGCACCGTCCATGCTAAAAGCAAGAAAGCAAATCAATCAGCTTTCGCAAGCGAAAATGAAGCAACTTGTAGAAACGGCTTTGACAATGCAAACTTCCGAGCAAGTGAAACAATATGTTAAAGAAACGTTAAAAATATAATTAATTATAAGAAAGGGGACGTCTTAACAGTCATTTTGAGGCGTCCCCTTTGCGGCAGGGATAGTGACAATTGCAAAGCGATAGGTGCAATGGTTTTAGCGAGTATTTAATAGTGAAGCGATGGTTGCCTAAAATGTGCATACCTTTTTGAGAGCGCAATGAAAATTTACTTTTTTACTTTGACTCGGAAGAAAATCCTCTAAACTCATTGTTTTTTTGCATTTTCAAAGAACCCTCTTGTTATTTTAATTGAAGAAACACTACCAGTGGCGTCTAAAATGTTAGCTATACAGGGCTTTTAGGACGCTATTTTTTGCGTTGTATGTGTAATTCTTATTTGCTCCTGCTACACCTTTAGAAGTACAAGCAATAAGCCATTAATTTCCCTGTAAAAAGTAGATAAGTTTTTTCAGTTGACATACATTTTTTTATCAACTAATATACTGGTAGGGGTATGGGTAAAATAAATAATACCTACTTTAATAAATGGAGTTTCTATTTATTTTTTTAGTAATTTTTATACCCCTGTAGGTATGAAGTGGACATAGGAAACCAATTAATTTTTGGTGTGAAAATGGCTACAAATATTAGTTGAGGAGAGATGAAATTGAATACAGTAACGGTTTATACAACAACAAGATGTCCGTATTGTGTCATGTTAAAAAACTTTTTGTCTGAACAAAATATTGCATTTGAAGAGGTGAATGTTGAGACGAAACCCGACATTGTGCAAAAGCTTTTAAACACAACAGGACAAATGGGTGTTCCTCAGACGGAAGTGAATGGTCAATGGTTTGTAGGCTATGACCCAAATAATATTATGAAGGCATTAAAAAATTAATCTTAGTATAGGTCGTAATCGGTAAACAACAACTAAAATGATTGAAAAATTCAACTTTATTCAGTTGAGAAAATGAACTCGACTGAATAGAGTTGATTTTAATCTTTTATATAGGAGGAGATGAAAATAGTAGAACAGGAACTTTATAAAAAAATTTATGACGTAAATGAATTTTATACTGCTCTTTATAAAGGACTAAGAACATTCAAATATATGAAAAACAATAAAAAGAACAATGAGCTGTCCTCACATTTTATTGAAAGGATTATGCTGGCTGTAACAGAAGTGAATGGCTGTGAGATTTGTTCATATGCACATACAAAATATGCTTTAGAACAAGGTATGAGCAATACAGAAATAAAAATGCTTCTTTCAGGGGATACGGATGGGATTTCTGAACAGGAAATGACGGCGATTATTTTTGCGCAGCATTATGCAGATACGAGAGGGAATCCTACTAGGGAAGCATGGAATCATCTAGTGAAAGTCTATGGAACAGAAAAGGCATTAGGCATTTTGGGAGCAATTCGTGCAATAATGGCCGGAAATATATACGGAATTGCAATAAGCGCATTTAGAAGTCGGATGAAAGGTAGAAAGATTGAAAAGACCAATTTATTTTATGAAATAAAAATGCTGATGAGCATTATTATTTTTTTACCTGTTGCTGTAATTCATGGATACATATCAAATCTATTTAAAGCTCCTGTTATTAATTTTAAATAACTTCCTTTATTACAGTAGACATATGAATTGATGACATGCCGGAGTGTTTGGACACCTGCTGAAATGGGCTTAAGGAATGCAGTCATCTTACTACCTATAGAGTGGGGGGAAACTTCGCCTTACTACCAGAAAAAAATATGTGCTCCTGCGATTACTCGTCGCAAAAAAATATGTGCTCCTGCGATTACTCGTCGCAAAAAAATATTGCTGAAAGAAGTTAGATTTTAACGAAATTTTCACATTTCCATTCCATACTACAGAAGAAGGGAGATGTGAAAATGAAATTTAGCTTTGAAAATGATTGTTTAGTAGGGTATTTAGAATTTGGTAATTTATATGCGTCGCCAAATAGTTTGAAGGGGTATAAGCCTTATGAATTAATGGTAACATCTTTAGTTACGTGCAGCGGTGCATTACTTGTAAAATTACTTCAAAAAAAACGGATAGCATTTACAAATGTGTCTTTTCAAGCAGAAGGAAATCGGAATCCTGATATAGCAAATCGAATTGAGTCCATTAAAATTACAGCATATATTACATTTGAAAATGTTATTGCAAAGGAACAATTAGAGAAAATTGAACAGCTAGTAATAAAAAATTGCGGGATGCTGCAAACGATTATTGATTCTGTAAATGTTACTTATAGCATTCAAACTAAGCCAGCTTATGGAGAGGGGGATGCTTATGATTAAAAAGTATTTCCCTCTCGTAATCATAGTATTATTAGGTTGCTATGCAATTTTCGACTTTTTATTAAAAGAAGAGATGCTGGAAACTGAAGTATCGAGTGAACAAGAAATCTTGGATGAGCCTTCTAAAGATACATCTGATGATTTGGCTGAAGCTAGCTTTATAGAATCTAGCCAAACTACACCCAAAATTGAAGTTGCCCCAAGCTTTGAATTATCAGATTTGACTGGAGCAACTGTTAATCTTTCCGACTTCAAAGGAAAAATCGTGATTTTAAACTTCTGGGCCAGTTGGTGTCCGCCATGTAGGGAAGAAATGCCGCATATGCAAAGTTTTTATGAAAAAAATAAAGAGAATGACATAGAAATAATTGCTGTTAACCTTACGAATCTTGATTCGGGACAACGAGCGATTGAACAATTTGTGCAAGATTATGGATTAACATTTCCTGTATTACTAGACGAGAAAGGGAATGTCGGGATAATGTACGAAATTATGACGATACCGACGAGCTATATTTTAGATGCTGAAGGACGAATTTTCCAAAAAATAATTGGCTCAATGGATGAACAAATAATGGATGATATAGTTAATGCAATTCGAATGTACGACCAAGAACACGGGGAATAGAAATTACCCCGTGTTTTCCTTTTTGAGGGGCTTTCATCAAATTTTCATATTTATATATTAACGTATAGGCTGGAGGTGACAAATGGCTATCTTTGTAAAGCTTATTTCTATAGCTACTATTTTCTTTAGCGTTGTTGCAGGTCTAATTCTTTATTATTGGCTAAGTTCATCTAATAAAGAGGAAAAGAAACAACAATCGGAGGAAGTTATTAATTTTTTAATGAATTTTATTATTTTTATGTGGATAGGAAAAATAATAATGAATTTCCCACTTTTTATAAAAGACCCTCTTGCTGTTTTGGCCTATCCAGCTGATTCAACTTCGTTTTATTTTGCAATTATAGGAAGCATTTTACGATTAGTTTATCAACGAAAAAAGATACAGCTTCCAATTTTTATAGCTGCCCTGCTTCCTGTTATTTTAGCCGCATTATTTATGTTTGAGTTTATTCAATTTTTGCAGGATAGCAATTTATACTCTTTAGTGAATATGATTTTTTATATGTTTCTCTTAAGCATTTTTTATTACTTAAATGAACGTATGCCAGCGTTAATTTTATTTTTAATTCTTTTAATGAGTTGGTTTGTTGGAACAATGATGATGTTCTTTACACAGCCATACGTATTGTTCTTAGGGTATTTATTATCTTTGCCGTTTATTTTAATATTCTTTTTATTCAATGTTGGTGTACTGATTTATATCAAAATAAAGAGGTGACGAAATGATTATAGAAACAGATACAGTCCTTTTAATAGGAATTTTTTTAGCGTTTGGGGCGGGGGCCATTTCTTTTTTATCACCATGTGTATTACCTTTATTTCCTGCCTATTTATCCTACATTACAGGAATTAGTGTGATGGAAATTCAAGTAGAACAAACCGCTGCCATTCGAAAAAAACTATTAAGCCATTCTGTTATTTTTTTAATTGGAATTGGCGTTGTTTTTATTAGTTTAGGTGCCAGTGCTTCTTATTTAGGACAGTGGTTACAACAGTTATTCGTAGGAAATATTGCGTTACTTATACAGCGACTTGCTGGGATATTTATAATCTTTATGGGGTTAGTCGTTACGGGATGGTTAACAATACCAACCTTCATGAAGGAAAGAAGACTCCACTATACAAAAAAATCAACGAGCTATTTAGGGACATTCTTTGTTGGATTAGGTTTTGCAGCAGGCTGGACACCCTGCATCGGTCCGATTTTCGCATCGATTTTGCTGTTAGCTGCAACAAATCCAAGTCATGGTCTTCTCTATACGTTTATGTATGTAATTGGTTTTGCAGTGCCGTTTATTGTTTTAACATTTTTCATCGGTTCATCCAAATGGATTGTAGGCAAAACGGGAATCATTATGAAAGTGGGAGGGATTATGATGGTTCTCATGGGCATCCTTTTATTCTTCGGGCTAATGCCTCGTTTAAGCGCTTTTTTATTAAGGTTAATTGATGGAACATGGCTATCTAATTTAGGATAGGAGGGAGCATATAGTAGTGAAAAAAGTAGTATTAAGCTTATTTTTAATTGCAATGGTTGGTTATGCATTAGTTGAATATATATCAGCTCATTCTAGTCGAATAAGTACAAATACACCTGTTATTTCTTCTAATACTGATATGGAAATTACAGAGACAAATGATGTAGGTATTAGACGTGGGAATATTGCGCCTAATTTTACGTTGGAAACACTGGAAGGTGAGACTCTTTCACTTTCAGAATTTAAGGGGAAAAAGGTATTCCTAAATTTTTGGGCTACTTGGTGTCCACCTTGTCGAGCAGAGATGCCGGATATACAAAAATTTTCTGAAGACGAGGATGTGCTTGTTTTCGCTATTAATTTAACGTATACAGAAGATTCTTTAATAACTGTTAATAATTTCATTCAAGATAAAGGGTTCACTTCTCCAGTTTTAATTGATAAAAATGGAGAAGTCGCTGAACTGTTTCGGGTTCAGGCCTATCCGACATCTTATATGATTGATTCAAACGGGAGAATTCAGTACGTGGCATTAGGTGCACTGAATTACGATTTGATGGTTAAAGAGTTTAGGAAGTTAAAGTAATTGGGGGTGTCATTTTGAAACAAAAGATTTTAGTAGTTGAAGATGACCAAATGATTCGTAATTTAATTAAGATTTATTTACAAAAAGAAGGATATGAAGTGGTGGAAGCAACGGATGGAGAAATGGCGAAGCATGTATTTCTAACTGAGCATCCATGCTTAATTATTTTGGATTTAATGCTTCCAAAAATCAGTGGAGAACAATTATGTGAGTGGATTAAAGAGCAAGAAAGAAATGAAGTATCTATTATTATGTTAAGCGCAAAAGTACAAACTGCTGATAAAATTCATGGGCTTCGATTAGGTGCAGATGGTTATATAACAAAGCCGTTTGACCCAGAAGAATTGCTTGCTCATGTAGAAGCGATATTAAGGAGGACAGGTCAATTTTGCCAAAAAATTTCATACGGTGGTTTATGCATTAAACCAAGAAAGGGGGAGGTTGTTTTATATAATCAAAAAATTCACCTAACAAAACACGAATTTCAATTATTGTATTATTTTATGGAGAATCCAAACATTGTCATACCGCGTGAAAACTTATTGGAGCACTTATATCCACATCTTGAAAAAGAGGTGATGGAAAGAACAATTGATGCACATATAAAAAAACTTCGCGAAAAGATTGAAGAGAATTCTAGTAAGCCAAAAAGGATTCAAACAGTTCGTGGAATGGGGTATAAATTTGTTACGGAATAAACTGACGTTGTTTTTGCCAAAGAAGTTTTTATGGTGCTTAACTTTAGCGAATAATTTCATAATCATTGCTTTTATTCTAGATAGGTTCAAGCAATGGAAATATTTGTTTTTACATAGTAGTAATATATAGGGTACAAAGGAATAATTATCTCGAGAGATAATAGGAGTATTTTATATAAAATATGCCGAATTTAGCATATGGAAAGGCATAAGAGGAAATTTGCCCAATTATTGTAGTAGCGATAATTTATCCTTTATCTAAAAAGCACCCTGAGAGTAAGAGGAATAAATTAAAAAATTAATTCATATAAAACTTGTAGGATAAGAAGGGATATGCTACAATAAAAAATAATTTCATAGCTTATCAAGAGAGATTGAGGGATTTGGCCCGATGACGTCTCAGCAACCAGCTACATGTAGTATGGTGCTAATTCCAATAGGCGATAGCCTTAAAGATGAGCGTAAACGATTAATAGGAATCGAAGCTCTCTTTGTAAAAAGGGGGCTTTTTTATTTTAAAGAAAGCAGGGATGTACAATGACAAATGATTTACTACAGGCAATTGAAGTATTAAAGGGGAAGAAATGGGTGGATTTAACACATACATTCGGGCCAGATTCCCCTCATTTTTTCATGTTTGAGGATGCGAAGTTTGAAACGCTGTTTTCACATGATGAAGGTTTTTTTGCGCAGCAATTTTCATTCCCAGGTCAATATGGTACACATATTGACCCACCGATTCATTTCGTGCGTGATACACGCTACTTAGATGAGTTAAATTTGAAGGAGCTTGTGCTACCACTCGTTGTTATTGATAAGTCAAAGGAAGCGAAGGAAGATAATGATTTCACTTTAAGTGTACAGGATATTTTAGCGTTCGAGGCTGAGCATGGTGAAATTGAAGCAGGTACATTTGTTGCCTTGCGCACAGATTGGAGTAAGCGCTGGCCGGATAAAGAAGCATTTAATAACAAAGATAAGGAAGGGAATAATCATATTCCAGGCTGGGGTTTAGAGGCACTACAGTTTTTATTTAAAGAGCGTAAAGTGAGTGCTGTTGGACATGAAACATTTGATACTGATTCTGCTGCAGATTTCCTCAGAAATGGTAAGCTTGAGGGAGAATATTTTGTACTTGAGCAAGATACGTATCAAATCGAGCTATTAACCAATTTAGATCAGCTTCCAGCAAAGGGAGCCGTTATTTTTAATATCGTACCAAAGCCGGAAAAAGCATCTGGCTTCCCAGTGCGCTCATTTGCAATTTTACCTTAAATAAGGGAGGAGGGCTAAGAAGTTGTCCGAAAAGTCCATTTTGTTTTGCCACCGCATTGAAATCAGTGTTTTCATCGCTTCCCTTTTACTGAAGGATAACACTGCTAAAGCCAATGTTCATCCCATTTTTAAAAGAGGCGTTTTCTATTTATATGAATCAACATTTTGCGAAGCATCATCGCTACTGTCCAAAATGCCGGCTATGCACGGCTTTTTGGACAGCCCCACGCTACCTCTCCTTTTTAAGAATGCACACGTAAAATAGTAATTCTTCTTGAAATAGCCGTTATTTTTTCTCGTTTAGAGTGGCTATAAATTCTTTTGTTGTGTTGTAAATGTATTGGATTTCTTTAGTGGAAAGCCCCTTTAATAGCTCTTGCTGATAATATATCAACGTTTCCTTTGTTTCAATATCTGGTGATTTCGCTACATCCCCAAAATTGAAAAGTTCGTGTAAATCAATTTCTAAAGCATTAAGTATATTTTCTAAAGTGCTAATTGTTAAATTAGCAACTCCTCGTTCTATTTCAGAAATACGTGGTCGTGTTATACCCGCCCTCTCACCTAATTGCTCCTGAGTAAGGTTTTTACGTTTTCGATAGCGTTTTATTTGAGTTCCCAGTAAAATATTCAGTTTGGACATAGTGTTCACCTCTCCTAGTACTAAGATTAGTGAACTTGTACCAGAAAATATGTACTAATATAGTGTCCTTAATAATGTTATGTATACTATAATGGTTCATTTATGGTGAAAGGATATTTTAATGATTAGTTTTTAGAAAAAAGTAAGATTTATTTAGTCGATTAATAAGACTTATAAACGAGAAAATTACGATAAAATCATTTTTCCATTTGTAATTTTAACTGCTATTAGCAAAGTTATTTGCGACGAGTAACCGCAGGAGCACAAGTTATTTGCGACGAGTAACCGCAGGAGTATATTATTTTTATACCGATAGCTACAGAAATCTCCCACTTCTATAAGTGACAAGATGAATGCAAGCATTAGACTTGTTTCAGTGGCTGTTCAAACACCCGCTGATAATGAGGAGCTAAGTACGTCCCGTAACAGGAACTAAGTGTCTAACATCGTGTAGGTCTAAGCGCCAGTGGATGTTACAGATTTTGAAGGGAGCTTTGCATGATGCAGGTCAGTTAACCGCTGGTGCATGTTGTGATGGTTTTAATTCAACTTCCTTGAAATAATCTGGAAGAGAGGCGTAATTGATAATTGCAAGAAACGGTTTGAAAATCCATGTTTGCAATCTTTTATAACGGCATATGATTTTCTAAACGTTAGCTCTTTCGATAAAAACAAAAAGTGTCTGAAAAGCAGTGCGTTCCCATGTTTTTCAGACACCTCTCTATAATTATGGAAGATTAAGACTTTTTGAAATTTCATTTGCTTCGTGGACGGCACGAACACCGGCAGACATAACTTTGTCTCGGGTAAAACGGAAGCCCGGTCCAGCGATTGAAAGAAAAGCAATCATATTGCCTTCCGAGTCGAGAATGGGGGTTGAGATGCCATTTTCATTTTCATCGAGTTCGCCAAAGGTTGTTCCGAAGCCGCGTTCACGAATGATTTGCAGCTCTTTTTTGAGCTCCTGCGGGTCTGTCATTGTAAAGGGTGTCACTTGTTTTAATGGTTTTTCTAAGTAAATATTTAATTCTTCTTCTGACCAACTGCTTAAAAATAACTTTCCATTAGAAGAAGAGTGTAGTGGTGACATTTCATTTACATAATCTGCAATACGAATACTATGGGATGGATTAATTTGTTCAACCGTCAGTATTTGTGATGACTTAGGAACACCTAACAAGACAGATTCTTGGAAGAAATCACGTAATCGCTCCATACTAGGTAATGCACGACGAATTAAATGACTATAATTATCCGTGTTTGCCGCTAATCGAATGATTTCATAGCCTATTTGATAGCCTTTCGTTAAAGGGTCTCTTTCGATTAAGTTATGGCTTTCTAGTGTTGATAGCATGCGCCAAACTGTAGTACGATTCATGCCTGTTGCACTAACTAAATCTGCTAATTGAATAGGAGAACGATTATTTGCAATAATTTTTAGTAAAGAAATTGCTCGATCCACTGCCTGTACTGTAGGGCCTTCGATTTTATTCATACGATTATTCATAACAAATTTGCTTCCCACCTTTTATTTCATAGTAGTGAAGGTGATTGACTCTCATCAAGTGTTAAAGCCATTAATAATTGATCAAAAGAAATCGTATCAATTTTTGTATTCGTATCATCATAAATAGTAAACTCTTTTTTACCTGTTTCTACAAACCTTGCGAAAACGTCTTTAACAGAAGTATTTATATGGAATCCATCCTCGAAAAATACGGAGCTTAACTCACTACTGCTCGAATAATTTATTATATCACATAAGCGAAGAAGATTCATACGTCGGTAAATATCGCGATTGCCAACTAATTTTTTGACAAATTCAGTTCGGGGATTTGTAATGATTTCATACGGTGTATCGAATTGTACAATTTCCCCTTTTTCCATAATAATGATTCGGTCTGCTAATCTGATTGCTTCATCTACATCATGAGTGACAAATAGAATCGTTTGCTTCAATTGACGCTGAATTTTATGCAGTTCATCTTGCAGGCTAGTTCGTGTAATCGCATCAATTGCTCCAAATGGCTCATCCATTAGTAAAATCGAAGGATTAGCGGCCATTGCGCGGGCAATACCTACACGTTGCTGCTGACCTCCCGAAAGCTGGTTTGGATAGCGCTTTCTAAATTGATTAGGGTCGAGATGAACTAATGTTAAAAGCTCATCTACCCGTTTCGTTATTGCTTCTTGTTCCCATTTTAATAATTGTGGGACAACTGAAATATTTTGTTCTATCGTCATATGAGGAAATAAGCCATTCTGTTGAATAACGTATCCAATTTGTCGGCGAAGCTCCTCTGGCTTAAATTTCATTACATCTTGTCCATTTATTTCAATAGAGCCTGAAGTCAGTTCATAAATTCGATTCGTCATTTTTAATAATGTTGTTTTTCCACAACCAGAAGGACCTAAAAATACGATGAATTCGCCCTCATTAATCGTTAAATTAATATTATTTACGGCAGGAGCTTGTGCATTTGGATATTGTTTGCACAAATTTTTATAGACGATACTCATTTTGAACCTCCATTCATATCAAATAGATTGACGTTAATTATTTTTTAATAAGTTATGTTCTTTTAAAAATGCTGTTGCTACATCTTCTACTTCTTCCTTTGCATCGCCATCAATTTGCCAATTCATTTTTTGAACCGCTTCATCTGTTAATAATGGAGCAAGTTCGTCTAAGCGCTGTTGGATGGATGGGTAAGCTTTTAAAATATCTTCGCGAATCAATGGGGCAACATTGTATGCAGGGAAGAAGTCTTGTTCATCTGCAAGTAACTTTAAATCGTAACCGCTAATTTGGCCATCTGTACCAATGACTACTGTTACATCAGATTCATCTTCTAATAATGGTTGGTAGCGTAAGTTATAGTCGATTTGGAATTGCTTTTTAAAAGTGAAGCCACCTTGGTCAGCATATAGTTTTTGAAGACCTAATAAGCCATCCTCGCGTAAATCGAATTCTTGTGGGAAAGATAATATTAAGCTATTTGCATTGTCAGCTAAATCACTAAATGTTTCGATTCCGAGCTGTGATGCTAAGTCCTTTTTCATTGCAAAGCCATATGTGCTGTTGTGTGCTGCGGGCTCTAAGTACTCTAAGCCGATTTTTTTGAATTCTTCACGTACATAATTTAAAACCTTTTCTTGGTCACGCTCCACTGGCTGTTGGAACATCACTGTTAATGCTGTCCCTGTATATTCAGGATAGATGCTTAAATCTCCTTTTTTCAGCGCTTCATATGTTGGATTTGTACCACCTAAAAACAATTTACGCTCTACTTTGATGCCCTCATCTTCTAATATTTGCGCATACATTTCACCCATCAGTTGATTTTCCGTGTTGTCTTTTGAACCGACAATAACTGTTGGTTGGTCTGAATCACCTGATTTAGAAGAGCAAGCAGATAAAACTGAAATAGTCATTACTGTGATAAATATTAGAATAAGCTTTTTAAATTTCATAATAGTAAATCCTCCTAAAATATTAGTTGTAGAATACGAGCTTTTTTTGAATAAAACTTAAAATAAACTCACTTGATATGGCTAAAATTGCTACTGGGACAGCCCCGAGTAATAAAATACTTTGGCTCATCATCCCTACGCCACTAATAATATAGTTTCCTAAACCACCACCTCCAATCATGACAGCTAATGTAGCACTTGCTATAACTTCAACATTTGCCGTACGAATACCCGTTAATACAATGGGGAGCGCTAGCGGTAATTCAATTTTAAAAATCGTTTGGAGTTTAGTCATTCCCATTCCATACGCTGCTTCTCGAATATTCGGATTAATATCACGGAAAGCAATATAAGTATTAATGATAATCGGTGGACACGCTAAAATTGTAAGCGCTAACACAGCGGGTTTAAAACCAACACCTAAAATAGGAAGTGCTAGTGCTAGTATAGCGAGACTAGGAACAACGCGAATCATATTAATAATATCTATTACAAAAGGTGCTATATTTACTTTCCTTGAAATCCAAATGCCGAGAGGTACGCAAATGACAATAGCAATTAAAATGGCGGTTAAACTTAGCAGAATATGTGAACCTAAATTTGTATAAAATGTTGTTGAATTTGTTGCAAAATAATTTTTTATTTCGGTAAATAGCAAATTATTCACCCCCCTTTAACTAATCTTTGGTCTAAACGCTTTATCAAGCATTCTGAAAATAATATCTGCAAGGATAGCTAGTAAAGCAATTGAGATTGTACCTGCAATAATTTTCTCTGTATGCTGTGAGCGCAAGCCTTGGAAAATTAAAGAGCCGAGACCGCCAGCACCAATCCAAGCAGCTATAGATGCGATAGAAATAATAGAAACAGTTGCAACTCGAATACCAGCTAGTACGACAGGGACGGCAAGTGGTACTTCGATTCTTCTTAAAATCTGCCATTTAGTCATGCCCATCCCTTTTGCAGATTCAATAATTAATGGGTCAATTCCATCAATCGCAGCAACAATATTACGTACTAAAATCATTTGACTATAGGCAACAAGCCCAATAATGGCAGTTGTTTTTCCTAATCCTGTATAAGGAATTAATGTTGCAAACAAAGCTAAGCTAGGGATTGTGTAAATTAATCCTAAGAGCGATGTAATAGGTGTGTGGAAGCGTCGGTATTTCAAAACTAAAACGCCTATTGGAATCGCGACAATAAGTGCAATGCCTAAACTAGCAAAGGTTAAAAATAGGTGCTCGCCTAACAGCTTCAATATACTGTTCAAATTGTTGAATAAATAGCCCATACATACCTCCTAATAATTATAATATTCAGAATAATAAGTTCGCATAATGAACTAGTTATTCGTATTTTGCAACTTTACAAAAGTATAAACTGTATAATTTATCTTCGTCAATCTATTTTTTTCTTTATTTTTTGGCTTTTTTCTATATTGACAGTATTTACGAAATAGTCTTATAATTTCATCAATAATCAAATTGCGAAAAATATGTTCATATTACGAACTTATTTTACTTGATTTAAGAAGTGGAGGATAAGACATGGGCATGATGGCTTGAGAAATAGAAAAGCCATTAATCATTGAAAGGTAAATTAGATGAATTATAAGGATATTGAATTTTGTCATGCTAGTAGTTTGCAAATTTATCCCGCATTAACGGGCAGTAAGCCTCCCACTTTCAGACTTAAGTGAAAAACGGCTAAAGGATAAGTGGGAGAACAACTGCCCGTAAAAGCCCGATTGGTTCAACTAACAATCCGTGGAGAAAAACCTCCATGGATTGGAGTTTCACTTTATCCCGCATTAACGGGCAGTAAACCTCCGACTTCCAGACTTAAGTGAAAATCGGCTGAAGGATAAGTGGGAGGTCAACTGCCCGTAAAAGCCCGACTGGTTCAACTAACAATCCGTGGAGAAAAGCCTCCACAGATTGAAGTTTCACTTTATCCCGCATTAACGGGCAGTAAGCCTCCCACTTTCAGACTTAAGTGAAAAGCGGTTAAAGGATAAGTGGGAGAACAACTGCCCGTAAAAGCCCGATTGGTTCAACTAACAATCCGTGGAGAAAAGCCTCCACGGATTGGAGTTTCACTTTATGGATTGCGATAAATAGCTAGTGAATAGATGAAAAAGTAACAGCAAATTAAAAGTGAAGGAGATGAAAAAATTGAGTACTATCACACAGTTTTCAATGGATTATTTTAATTTAAAAGGAAAGGTCGCAATTATCACAGGAGGAAATTCAGGTATTGGTCAAGCATTAGCACTTGCTTTAGCGAAGGCTGGTGCGAATATTTTTGTGGTTAGTGTCGCGGATGACAATGGTGAAACGAAGTCATTGATTGAGGCAGAGGGAGTGCAATATCATGCGATGTTTGCTGATATTACTGCAGAGGGGGCTTGCGCGGAAGTTGCCAAATCTTGTGTTGAGCATTTTGGGAAAATTGATATTTTAATGAACAATGCTGGCATTTGTATTAATGAGCCTGATGTCACAAAATTTACGCGTGTGCAATGGGATAAAATGATTGCCCTTAATTTAACGGCTAGCTTTGAATTAGCACATGAAGTAGCGAAATATTTTATACCTCAAAAGTCAGGGAAAATTATTAATACATGCTCTTTATTTTCTTATTTAGGTGGACAATGGTCCCCAGCATATGCAGCAAGTAAGCATGGTTTAGCTGGCTTTACTAAAGCATATTGTGACGAACTGGCTCAGTTTAATATTCAAGTAAACGGTATTGCCCCGGGGTATTTTGCAACCGCTGTCACAGCAGATACTCGTGCAAATGCAGAAGCGAATCAGCGCGTATTAAACCATATTCCTGCCAATCGTTGGGGTGAGTTGAAAGATTTAATGGGGGCGGCTGTATTTTTAGCCTCGGAAGCATCGAATTATGTAAATGGAACTTTATTAAATGTTGATGGTGGTTATCTAGTTAGATAGATGAATGTTGCTTTATCCTGCATTAACGGGCAGTAAGCCCCACTGATTGAAGTTTCGCTTTATCAAATGGGTGTAACACCTATGATTAGCGGCTTGTTAATTATACACATAGTAAAAAATAAAGGAGCGAATGGACGATGACACAGGAAATTTTACAAAAGAAAGAGCATTTACTTGATGCATTGCGTCAGGTGATTGCATCAGAGCGAATTAATGCAGAGGAAGAAGCTTTATATGATGCTTCAGCAGACCGTTATAAAAAATATGCGAAGGCAAAAAAGGCGTTAGATACCCCCCTTCCAATTGCGATTGTTTACCCAATAAATGCGCAGGAAGTACAAGCATTACTTATGTTTTGTAATGAGCATTTTATTAATGTTATCCCACGTAGCGGTAAAACATCGACAGAGGGAGGGTTAGAGAACTGGAAGGATTTAACGATTGTAATCGATTGCTCTAAAATGAATCAAATTATTAAAATCGACCCTTATAATATGCAAGCAACAGTACAAGCAGGTGTACCATTACAAATATTAGAAGATGAATTAAGAAAAATTGGCTACACAACTGGGCATTCCCCGCAATCTAAACCGGTCGCACAGTATGGTGGATTGCTAGCAACACGTAGTATTGGTCAATTTTCAACGCTTTACGGTGCTATTGAGGATATGGTTGTTGGTCTAGAATGTGTTTTCCCAACAGGGCATATTTCCAAAATTAAAAATGTCTCACGCCGAGCTGGTGGTCCAGATATTCGCCATATTGTCATCGGAAATGAAGGAGCATTATGCGTTATTACAGAGGTAACGATTAAAATTTTTAAATATTACCCAAGCAATCATGTATTCCAAAGCTATTTAGTTAAAGATATTGAAACGGGAATCAAAATATTGCGTGAGGTCATCGTCAATGGCTTCCGCCCATCAGTAGCAAGAGTTTATTCAGAGGAAGATGCAAGGCAGCATTTTGCTCATTTCTATAAAGAAAAATGCGTGCTCATCTTTATGTCTGAAGGACCGAAAAGTATTGTAGAGGCAACAAGTATAGCAATTGAAGAGGCAGTGGAGCAGTTCAAAGACGATGTCATTGAGGAAGTAGAGCCTATACTAATTGAAAGATGGTTCAATCAATTAAACTGGACACAGGAAAATTTAGATGCAGAATTTGAGCGTATGGTGAAATTAAGTGAGCATGATGGCTTTACAACAGAAATTTCAGGTGATTGGGAAACGATTCCTAAAATATACAATAACGTAATTCAGCGCATTCGTACGGAATTCCCTCACGCAAAGGATTTAACGATGCTTGGTGGGCATTCTTCTCATAGCTATCTAAATGGGACAAATATGTACTTTGTTTATAACTACAATATTAACTGCGAGCCTGATGAGGAAATGATTACGTATCATCATCCGCTTCAAACAATTATTGTGGAAGAAACGTTGAAACTTGGGGGCTCGATGTGTCATCATCACGGTATTGGTAAATATCGCTCTGAATGGACAAAAGAAGAGCATGGCTCAGCATACTATATGTTGGAGCAATTAAAGGCTGCCTTTGACCCGAATGGTATTATGAATCATGGTACGATTTTCCCTCAAAAAGAAATTAACAAGTTCATTAAATAATGAGGTGGCTGTTTGAAAAAATATATTTTAGCTATTGATAATGGTTCACAAAGCACAAAGGTAGCTTTATATGATTTAGAAGGGAATGAGGCTTCATATGGCTCGTTTCCGCTACGTGAACCTTTAACACCAGCACCAGGTGTTGTTGAGCATCCAGATGATGATTTATGGCATAGTGTGACGAAGGCGATTGAACAATGCTTAAAGAATTTCCAAGGTGATTTGGAGCATATTATTGGCATTGGTCTTTGTACGATCCGTTGTTGCCGAGTGTTATTAAACGAACAATTTCAATTAGCTTCTCCTGTCATGAGCTGGATGGATGCGCGGTTAAATGCGCCTTATCGACATGAGGACGAGCATGTACATTATGTAACGACGACTTCGGGTTATATTAATTTTCGCTTAACTGGCGAAATAAAAGATAGTGCAGCAAATTATGAGGTTCATTGGCCATTAGATTATAGGACATTAAATTGGTTTGAAGATGAGACGAAAATTGCAGCCTTTGGTTTGAAGCGTAGCATGTTATTTGAGCTTGTGAAACCAGGAGAGAAATTAGGTAATTTACGTAAAGAACTAGCAGAGAAGTGGGGGCTACCCTCTGCGATTCCGGTAGTAGCAACTGCTAACGATAAAGCGGTAGATGTGCTCGGCTCTGGTATCCATGATGAATCCACGATGATGATTTCATTAGGTACATTTATTTCAGCAATGACGCTAAGCGATTATTATTTTGATAATGCCAAGAGTTTTTTTCCGACGCTTGCTAGCATCCCGTTTAAATATGTGTATGAAACAAATGGGATTAGGCGGGGGATGTGGACAGTTAGCTGGTTTAAAAAATTAATTGGTGAAAATCTATTGCTACAATCAAATAAAAATTCGATGAGCGAAGAAGGTTATTTGAATAAAATGGCAGAAGGCATACCTGTAGGAAGTGATGGTTTAATTACAATACTGGATTGGCTACCACCACCATCAGCACCTTATAGAAAAGGGATTATGCTTGGTTTTGACCAAAGGCATACGGCATTTCATATTTATCGTTCTATTTTAGAGGCAATTGCGTTTAATATAAAAAATAATGTAGATGAAATGCTTGATGAAACGGACGGGAAAATGGAACGAATCATTATTAATGGCGGCGGAGCTAAAAGCGATGTGCTTGCGCAAATTATTGCAGATCTATTTAATTTACCTGTGATGCGCCGTAAAGGCAGTAGCAGTGCATGCTTAGGAGCAGCAATTTGTACAGCCAAGTATTTAAATATTTATGAAACCTTTAGCGCTGCTAGTGAGGCAATGATTCGAACAGAAAAAATTTTTTATCCAAATAGTAATAACCATGTACTTTATAATCGAATCAATGAGCAAGTGATTAAAAAAGTTCGGCAGCATACGGATGAAATATTAAAGCTTTCCTATCCTATTTTTCAATAAATAAATTTATGTAAGAGGAACCTTCTAATCAACTATGAGATGGAAGGTTCTTTTTGGACAGTAGCGATGATGTTTGACAAAATGTGAACTCCCCTAAATAGAGAACACCTCTTTTAAAAATAGACTTTTCAGACAACTTTATTTCCTTCCCATCGGAATTCCATTAAACTAAATTTAGATGTTACATTGAAGGGATGGGGTTGCTATGAAGGAAACGTATTTTCGTGCTTATCAAATGGTTCATAAGCAAGCTTTGAAAGTGATGAAGTGGCGAAAGCCTGTTTTAATCGAAGGGGAGAATGCCTTACTGAGATTACCGCAAATCATTACCGACAATGATATAAAGAGGGTTTTGATTGTGACAGACAAAGGTATTGTTAAGGCAGGATTGATGAAGCATTTATTAGTCGCATTCGATAAAGTTGGCATTGAATATACAATTTATCAGGATACTGTGCCAAATCCGACGATTGATAATATTGAGGACGCTTTAGCGCTTTATAAGGCACAGCGTTGTCAGGGGATTATTGCATTTGGTGGTGGTTCACCGATGGATTGTGCGAAGGGTGTTGGCGCAAGAGTGGCACGCCCAAATAAAACGATAGAGCAATTAAAGGGGCAGCTAAAAGTGAATAAAGCAATTCCACCACTTTTTGCGATTCCAACGACTGCGGGTACAGGGAGTGAAACGACATTGGCGGCAGTTGTCTCGAATAGCCGTACACATGAAAAATATGCGCTTATGGACTTGTCGCTCATTCCTCATTTTGCGGTGCTTGACCCCGTGTTAACGCTAAATTTACCAAAGCATATAACTGCTACAACAGGGATGGATGCTTTAACACATGCGATTGAGGCTTATATTGGTCGCAGTAATACGAGTGAAACGAAAATGTGTAGCGAGGAGGCAGTGCGGCTTATTTTTAGCAATCTTTTAACGGCTTATGAGGATGGACAAAATATAGCAGCTCGTAAAAATATGCAGAAAGCCTCGTTTTTAGCGGGTGTAGCCTTTACGAGGGCATTTGTCGGCTATGTACATGCGATTGCTCATACATTAGGCGGTTTTTATAAAACGCCTCATGGCTTAGCTAATGCTGTGATTTTACCTTATGTTTTAGAATATTATGGGGACGCAGTTTATGACCAGTTAGCTAAGCTATCCGACGTTATAGGATTATCAAATAAAGAATATAGTAATGAAGCAAAGGCAAAGCAGCTCATAAGTAAAATTCGGGAATTAAATGCTAAGATGGGAATTCCCGAAAAAATCGAAGGTATTGAAGAAAAGGATATTCCGTTAATGGTAGAACGCGCATATCGAGAGGCGAATCCGTTATACCCCGTACCAAAAATTTTAGATAAGCATCAATTAACTGAGCTTTATTATTTAATTAAAGAGTAAAAACTCCTAAATCGCTCATAAAAAGTATAAATTCGCTCATAAAACATCCGAATTCGCTCGTAAAACGGCAATTTTCGCTCATAACATATGCATTAATGGAAAAAATCGAAGGCTGTTCGAAAACGTACGTTTTCGAACAGCCTCTTTTTACGCCTACTGCTTTGATTCAGAGACGACCCATTGCTGTGACCAGTTTTCGATTGTTCTTAAAATCGGCTCTATGGAATGGCCTTTTTCTGTTAATGAATATTCAATAACTACTGGTGTTTCTGGTATAACCTCACGTTTAACGACCTCTTGCTGTTCTAATTCCTTCAAACGCTCAGACAATACTTTGCTGCTAATGCCGATTGCAGATTGAATTTCACTGAATCGTTGCGAGCCTGATAGTAATTGATAAATAACTAATGCAGTCCATCTTTGACTTAATAATGAGATGGCTTTTTCAAATTTTGGGCAAATTGTTGGCTGTTTCATGTTTTCATTACACCTCGCTTAATTAAATTATAACACAAAATAATAAATTGATTACAAAACGAAATTAAGTTACTTGACAAAATATAATTACGTAAGTAAACTAGGTTACATAAAGTAAGTATCTAAGGAGAAAACAGTAATGAATGCTAATGAAATAGGGAAAGTTATTTTAAGAGCCATATTAGGCCTTACGTTTTTTATTCACGGTTTTTCAAAGTTTCAAGGTGGAATTGCCAATACCGCAGGGTTTTTCGATAGCATAGGTGTTCCAGGATTCATGGCGTATGTTGTAGCAGTAATTGAATTGGTAGGTGGCATTATTTTGATTCTCGGTTTAGGAACACGAGTTGTTTCGATGCTACTTGCAGTATTATGATAGGTGCCATTTTTACTGTGAAGCTTTCAGCCGGTTTTCTTGGTGATGGTCAAATGGCAGGCTACGAGCTGGAATTGCTTTTATTAGCGATGTCTGTTTATTTCATTTTTACAAATCAATCAAAAATTTCTTTAGACCAAAAATTTTCAACTAATGATTAGGGGGATTACGATGAGATTTCATACGAAGCCAACAACATTTGTAGGACATGTCAAAATTAAAGTAACAAATTTAGAGCAATCAATACAGTTTTACCGAGATATTCTTGGATTCGATATTTTAGAGCAAACAGCTTCAGCAGTAAAGCTTACAACAGATGGGAAAACAAGTATTTTATCACTTGAGCAACCTGAAAATGTGATTGCGAAGCAGGGAAGAACAACGGGGCTTTATCATTTTGCACTGCTGTTACCAGAAAAATCAGATTTAGCAAATGTTGTTGTACATTTAGTGGAACACGGTATTCGCTTTGGTTCATCAGACCATCTTGTAAGTGAGGCATTGTATTTGAATGACCCTGATGGCAACCAAATTGAAATTTATATAGATAGAGCACCTTCTGAATGGGCTTGGCTGGAGGGAGAGGTAGCAATGACAGTCGACCCATTAGATTTTGAGCGATTGTTGAAAAACGTAACAGCAAATAAATGGGAAGGTATGCCTGAAAAAACAGTAATGGGTCATATTCATTTACATGTTGCAGAATTAAAAGAAGTAGAAGAATTTTATGTGAAAGGTCTCGGATTGGATGTTGTAAATCGCTATGGCGGGCAGGCATTATTCCTTTCAGATGCTAAATATCATCACCATGTTGCGGTCAATGTGTGGAATGGCGTAGGAGCACCAAAGCCAGCTAAAAATAGCGTAGGTCTTGAGTTCTTTACACTTGTTTACGCAAATGAAGAAGCACGTCAAGAGGTAGTTCGTAATTTACAACAAATCGGAAGTGACGTTGTGGAAGAAAATAATCGTATTATAACACAGGACCCTTCAGGAAATTCAATTATATTAGCTGTTTAACTCCTTTGGGCAATATTTACGGCGACGAGTAGCCACAGGAGTACATGTTTTTATACCGAAAACGTCAGCGAGAGATACAGAACTTTTACCTCTATAGATGAGAGATGAGTGCCAGCATTAGACCAGTTTCAGTAGGTAATCAAACACCCGCTGAATCACAGGAACTCAGTCTAAGAACATCACTTTCTACGATAATGACTGAGTGACCAACATTTGTGAGGGCTTCCGCTTCCGGTGGATGTCACAGATTTTGAATGGAGGAAACTATGAGCCAAGAAAAGAATAGCAACTTTGAAATTGGTATTTATACACTTGCGGATATGGGGCCTGACCCATTTACTGGTCATACAGTAAATGCTAGGCAGAGAGTTAATGAGATTATAAAGGCTGCACAGCTCGCTGATGAAGCTGGACTAGATGTTTTTGGGGTCGGAGAGCATCATCCTTTAGACTATGCTGTCTCATCTCCAGCTGTAATACTGGCTGCGATTGCAAGGGAGACGCAGCAAATTAAGCTAACGAGTACGACAAGTGTGCTAAGTACGCTTGACCCGGTACGCTTATTTGAGGATTTTGCAACATTGGATTTACTTTCAAATGGTCGTGCTGAAATTTTAGCTGGGCGCGGAGCCTTTATCGAATCATTCCCACTTTTCGGATATAGTACAAACGATTATGATGAATTGTTTACGGAGCATATGGATTTGCTTTTACAATTAAATAATAATAAGACGGTCACTTGGTCGGGCAATTTCCGCTCGCCATTAAAAGATGCAGAAATAGCGCCACGCCCTTTGCAAAAACAGCTACCAATATGGATTGGCGTCGGAGGCACTCCTGAAAGTGCGGTACGTGCTGGGAAGTTTGGTGTTGGCATGACTTTAGCTATTTTAGGTGGTGACCCAAATCGTTTCAAACCACTTGTGGAGCTTTACCGCCAAGCGGGTAAGGAGGCGGGACATTTGCCTGAAGCTTTGCAAGTTGCTGTAACGGGCCATACGTATATCGCTGAAACGAGCCAGCAAGCAAAGAATGAATTTTATCCATATTATTCTAATTATTGGTACTATGTAAATCGTCAACGTGGATTTGGCACGAAAATGACAAGGAATGAATTTGAGCAAATGGCAAGCCCCAATACGGCGCTGTTTGTAGGGAGCCCAGAGCAAATAGTTGAAAAGATACTTCGTCAATATGAGCTATTTGGTCATAGACGCTTTTTAGCACAAGTCGATATCGGTGGATTGCCTTTCGAGAAGGTTGAAAAAAACATCGAGCTGCTCTCAACAGAAGTAGCACCGAGAATCCGTAAAATACTAGGTAATTAGCAACAGCATTCAGCATAAAATTGGAGGAAAAGAAAATGAAAATTGCAGTAATTGGAGCAAGTGGAAAAGCAGGAAATCTTATTTTAAAAGAAGCAGCTAGCCGTGGGCATGAAATGACTGCTATCGTAAGAGATAAAGTAAAATTACAAGATAATAATACAGCAGTTATCGAAAAAGATGTTCTTAAGCTGACAGCAGCAGATTTAACTTCATTTGAAGTAGTTGTCAATGCTTTTGGTGCGCCACTTGGCGAAGAACAAGCGCATATAAATGTAGGACGCACATTAATAGAGGCGTTAAAAGGTTCAGCAACGCGACTAATCGTTGTCGGTGGTGCGGGTAGCTTATATGTCGATGAAAATAAAACGCTAAAGCTAATCGATACAGAGGAATTTCCAGAAGTAGTGAAGCCAACAGCAAAAGGACAAGGGCGCAATTTAGAAGAATTACAGCAAACAACTGATTTAACATGGACATTTATTAGCCCATCTGCTTTTTTTGATGCAGAGGGAAAAAGAACAGGAGCATATCAATTAGGCAAAGACCGTCTCCTTATAAATTCAAAGGGTGAAAGCTATATTAGTTATGCAGATTATGCTATTGCAGTGGTGGATGAAATTGAGAATGCTCAACATTTAAAGCAACGATTTACTGTCGTAGCTGAATAATTGAAGGGGGAGCTGTTCGAAAAGCTATGCGTAGTCGGCATTTTGGGGAGTAGTGATGATGTTTGACAAAATGCGGATTCCAATAAATGGGGAGAGACCTTCTCTTTTAAAAATGGGATGAACATTAGCTTTAACAGTGTTTATCTTCATTTTATAAAACACCATCAAAAGCGCTAAACAAGCCGGCAACCGCACGGCTTGTTTAGCGCTACACCCATTTTAGTATTTATATGATTGACCGCCGTCGATTGGAACAACAACACCGTTGATAAAATCTGCTTGATTCGATAATAGAAATGCTACAAGATAGCCAACTTCCTCTGGTTTACCGAAACGTCTCATTGGATTTGGTTTTACAAATTCCTTCCCAACCTCTTCCCAATTGTCTCCACCTATTTGACGGAGTGAGCCCTCTACCATTGGTGTCATAATTGCTCCCGGTGCAATTGCTTTAATTGAAATTCCGTACTGTCCATATTCAACACCTGAGTTACGTGTTAAGCCAACAACTCCATGCTTACTTGCAGCATAGCCAGATTGATTACCAACACCGCGAATACCCCCAACTGAAGCCGTGTTAACAATGGAGCCGAAACCTTGCTCCTTCATTACTTTTAGTACGTATTTCATTCCGTAAAACACGCCATTCAAATTAATGGAAACTACTTTTTGGAATTCTTCAATGCCAAAATCCTCTGTTAAATTTTGCTTGCCTTCTATGCCGGCATTGTTAAAGAAGCCATCGATTTTGCCGAATTTGTCGACAGTTGCTTGTACATATCCTTCGACCGCTTTTTCATCGGCTACGTTTGCTGTTAATAATAATGTTTCAGCACTTGGCTCGACTTCAGCAATTTTTGCTTGTGTCTCCTTTAAGCCAGCTTCATTTAAGTCAACTAATACAAGTTTTGCACCTTCTAAAGCTAGCTGTAATGCAGAAGCTTGACCTAAACCAGAGCCCCCACCTGTAATAATAATTACTTTATCTTCAAATCGTTTCATTGTCATTTTCCCCCTTAATTATTTCCGTATAGAATGATTAAACGTTATATAATGCACCATCAACAGTGTAAGATGAAGAGCTTACATACGATGATTCATCTGATAATAAGAAGGCTACAACATTCGCCACTTCTTCTGGCTCTCCGTAGCGTTTCAAAGGTACGGCATCATTATAAGCAGCACGTGCTACCTCACTTGCGCCTGGGGCAACTTTTTCTTCAATATGACGCATCATTTGCGTATTGATAACTCCAGGGTTTACTGTATTTACACGGACATTAAATGGCGCTGCCTCAATAGCTGCCACTTTATTAATTCCCATTAATGCATGTTTTGAGGAGTTATAAAGTAGCATATTTGGTGAACCAATTAAGCCTGCTACTGAAGCCGTATTCACGATTGAGCCTTGCTTTTGTTGCTTCATAACAGGAAGTACATATTTAATGCCGAAAAATGCACCCTTTACATTAATGCTATAAACAAAGTCAAAATCTTGCTCTGTAAGCTCTTCGAGAGGTTTTGCTGGACCTTCAACACCTGCGTTATTAGCAAAGCCATCAATTTTGCCAAATTTCACTAGAGTTTGCTCAACATAATTTTTAACATCTGCTTCTTTTGATACATCCGCTTTTACTAAAAGTGTTTTATCCTCTGGAAGCTCTAGCTCTGTCATCACTTCATGTAATGCACCTTCGTTTAAATCGACAAGCGCTAATTTTGCACCTTCACCAGCTAATTTACGGGCGATTTCTTTTCCGATTCCGCCAGCAGCCCCTGTAATGATGACCACTTTATCTTCAAATCGTTTCACTTAATCTCCTCGTTTCTGTTATATAATTGTTACAATTTCATTGTAGGCAATCAAATTACTTTCACCAATCATTAATACCCTTTAAAATGTAAAGAAATACTACATTTTTAGAAAAAGTGTCGATTTTGAGGTGAATTATTTGAAAACGCATTCAGTTCAAGCAGAAAGAACAAAGCAGTTTTTGAAAAAATCATTTATTAAAATGGTTCACGAAAAAGGCTACAATGCTGTAACAGTGAAGGATATTGTGACAGATGCCGGTTATAATCGAACAACCTTTTATTTGCATTATCAGGATAAGCAAGATTTAGTAGAAGAGCTAATGCAGGAGATGTCTGAGCTAATCCAGCACTATAGTATGTGCAAATATAAAAGAGACATTCCGATTGATGTCATGAAAATGAGTAATTTATCTTTTGATTTGTTTTATTTTATTTATGATTATCGCGATTATTTTTCCTTGCTATTAGTGGAAGATACTTTGCCAAGCATTCATCGCCAATTACCTGATAAAATATATCATATGTTAATACGTCATTTTCAATTTAAGTACAATGATGCCAATACCGACGACCAATATCAAAAGCGCTATATGGCATTTGGTACTGCAGGTATGATTCAAGATTGGATTGAAGGTGGATTTATGAGTAGTCCAGCCGAAATGACAATGAAGATAACATCAATTTTAGGTACTTTTGCAAAGTACTTTACGATTCATTACGACGATACTCAGTGCACACATAGCTCGGAATATTAAGTCGACTACGAATTATATAGGAAAAATAGGATTGTTTGAAAGAGTGCGAACGTACTTTTCAGATGGTCCTATTTTATTTTGCTATTATGTGATGCGTGTCACAGAAAAGAATATTTGATAATGATTATCATTATTGATAAAATTATACGATAGAGATGTTGTCTATGCTGTGATGTGCATTACAAAAAAGAGAATTTTAAGAGGTGTTTATAGTGACTTGTTCGAGAACATATTGTTTTTCACATATACCTATTTTTCAAAATTTGAAGTCAGAGGAATTCGAAAAAACTTCTAAAATGATTACATGCCATGTATTTAAAAGAGGCGAGTATATATTATTGGCAGGAGGTATTAAAAAGGGTATTCGCAAAGGACTAGTGAAAGTCGTCAAGCTTTTGCCAAATGATGTGTTAAAACAGGTATTCAATATTGATGCACAAATTTTATATGATGAGCAGGGGACGCCAGTTTGTTTTTCTTATAAGCTAATCAAGGAAATACTTGAAAATACGAAAAAAGAAAAAGTGCTCGCATAGCTTTACTAATTTAAGACGGAGGTATATTCATGTATTCAACTTATTGTAAGTATGATTATCCAATCGAAGTATTTGTACCAGAAACACCTGCTCCAGAGGGTGGCTTTCCTGTCATTTTTGTATTAGATGGACAGCGCTATGCACAGATGATGTTTATTGCGATGGAAAATCAAATGCTTATGAGCGAGAAAACAGGGGTTCAGCCAAATATTATTGTAAGTGTCGGACATAATCAGGATGGAGATAGGAATCGTCGATTTTATGATTTCACTGCACCGGCTGAGCAATATCATTTTCCTACGTATAAAGGAAAGAAAATAGAGCCAGTTCCTGTAGGAGGTGCAGCAGATTTTAAGCAGTTTTTTATTGAGGAGTTAATCCCATATATTTGTGCTAATTATAATGTGAATCGTGCACACTTTTCTTTATATGGGCATTCATTAGGTGGTTTATTTTCACTTTGGTGCTATTTAACAGAATCTAATTTATTTGAAAAATATGTAGCTGTAAGCCCTTCAATTTGGTGGAATAACCATGAGTTATTGCAAATTTTACATGAAACAACAGAAAAAAGATTAACACCTGTTGCAATTTACGTTGGCGGAGAGGAAGGTGAAATGGTGGATGACGCCATGACCTTCTATAATAATCGCCATAGTGCTAGTTTACTAGCCCAATTTTATGTCGCACTAGAAGAAAACCATGCCTCAGTAGTGCCAACAACATTAAGTAAGGCACTGCGCTTTATAAGTAGTTAAACTTGACAGGAGCGATGATGTTTCACAAAATGTTGATTCATATAAAGTGAACCTTCAATCAGTGGGGGTCTTTGCTCCTGCGGTTACTCGTCGCAAACAAATTTGTTAATACGGGATAAACAGAGAACCCCCTCTTTTAAAAATGGGATGAACATGGGCCTTAGCAGCGTTATCCTTCAATAAAAGTGAAGCGATGAAAACATTTATTTCACTGCGATGTCAAAACAAAATGGACTTTTCGGACAACTCCTTTAGATTAGTGTTCTACAAAAGCACGCTCCCATAAAGTGCATTGAACTCTTTTTATCTAAAAAAAACAATCCCGCTTTTCAAAGAAAGCCCAATCTTCTCCACTTAAGTACCACTTTATAAAAACACTAACAACAGCGTATCATAAGCTGGCAACGCACCGCTTATGATACGTCACCCTCTAAATCAACGATTACTTTAATTGAATCTTTCGCAGCAATGGCGGTATCAAAAGCTGCTTGAATTTCACTCAGCGGATACGTATGTGTAATCATCGTCGCAATCGAAGTTTTTCTATTGTTTAAATGATTAATTACTTTTAAAATATCCTCATTCGTGTAGCCTGATGCACCGATAATTTTTACTTCCTTGCTCATAACTTGTGCTAAGCTTACAGGTATCTCATCTTTATATACCGCGATGATTGCGATGCGGGCGTTAGGCTTCACTATTTGCATAACTTGGTGGAACAATGGAGCAGCACCAGCAGCGTCAACGAAGGCATCTACATTTGGTACATCTACACCATAGACATTAACTGACCCAAAAATATTTGTTAAACCTTCTTGTAATGATATTTTCGAAGTGTCAATCACTTGTGCACCAATTTCCCTTGCTTTTTCTAAGCGCCAGTCCACCATATCGACAACTGCAACATTTGTAATCCCTTCACCGATTAACATTGCGGCGGCTGATAAGCCAATTGGTCCCGCACCTAAAATGACGATATTCTCATCCCCCTGCGGGTTCACCGAAAATGCACCGTGTGTTCCAACACTCATTGGTTCAACCAATGCCCCTTCATCAGGTGACACAGTGTCGTTCAATGGAAATAAGTTATGATGAATCTTCGCATCTTCAATTAATACATATTGTGAAAATCCGCCTGCCTCAAGGCTAAAGCGACGACCTGCTCGTTTTGCTGTGATTGGGTTCACCGCAACAAACATACCTACTTCTAAGCTCAATACATTCTCGCCCTTTGCTTCAATTATGCCAGCAAATTCATGACCAAATTCTTTGTCAAAGCGAATTCCCATTTCCGAGCCGTATTTCACAATATTAATATCTGTACCACAAATACCTCCGCGCAAATTTTTTAGCAATACATCATTTGGGCCAACTTTCGGCATTGGACATTGCTCTACTGCTACGCAATTCGCACCTTTGTAAATACCAGCATTATAATAAGTTGTCATCATGATTCCCCCTTTTCTTACTACTAGTATAAGAGAGAATGGATGGGAGAAAATAAACAAAATCAAAAGAAATGTAGTCTATTTTTCTTCCGCATTTGGTGCAAGCTTGCAAAACATATTTGCTAATTGCTGTGGGCTAAAGGGATATCCAGATTGTACCCACATAATAATTGTGCCGAGTAAAGCAGAGACACCGTACCAAGCAACTACCAATCGGTTAACACCAACACCTGGAAAATCAAAGCGTGATAATTCGTCCGTATGCTGTGTCAGCTTTTGCTGAAAAAAACTTAATAAAGCTTGATTAAATTCTGGAATATGAGGCGAAGTAAATAATACTGTGTATGTCGTCCCATGCTCTTGAATAAATGAAAATAAATCGGATAATGCCTGCTGTTCAAAGCCCCTTGTATATGGTTGATAATTTAGAGGCCTCATAAATTCATAGATGGTTAAAATATGATGCTCGATAAATTGCGAATGGAAGTTGGCAAAGTTTTGATAATGCTTATAAAAAGTAACTCGATTAATTTGCGCTTTGCCTGCAAGAATTTGTACTGTGACGTCATTGGAGTCTGTTGTTTTTAAAATATCAATATAGGCATCGAATAATTTTTGTCGAGTTTTTTGTATACGAATATCTTCTTTTACCGTCAAAGTAACGCCTCCCTAGAAATTAAACATTTGTTTGTACTCGATATTTATTGCGGTATTGAAGTGGCGCAAGATGATAATTTTTACGGAATAGCTCTACAAAATAGCTTACTTGGTTAAAGCCAACCTCCTCGCTAATTGCAGAAATTGATTTATTTGTATGAAGAATCAAATCTTGCGCTATATAAAGTCGGTGTTTGTTAATAAATTTTATTGGTGGTAAACGTGTGTATTTTTGAAATAGCCGCGTGCAAGTATTTTTATTAATTAATGCACAGCTTGTTAAGTCATTGACTGTAATAGTATTTCTGTAATTTTTCTGGATGTATTGCAGCATTTGATTGAAAACAGCTATTTCATTTTCCTCATTATTTTTCGTTGCAGCATCATAATGTGTGAGTAAATGTTCTATCAACATTGTTAAAAAAGCGATAACTGAAAAGAGTGCTGGTTTTTGGCTGTCTATCCATTCAGCTAGCTTCACCTTTTGTTCAAGCGATAATGGTAGCAAATAATAGGCAAACGGATTTTTCTCGAAAAATGGCTCCACATGTGCTGTTAGCAGCTTTGGATGAAAAAAGTTTAAATCGAAATTAATGCATAGTACATTGGCGTTTTGGTCAATCGTTTTAGAGCTATGGAGCTGCTTATTATTAATAAGTAAAAGTGAATTTTCTGTTATCGTAATAACTTTATTATTAATTTGATACTCAAGTGAGCCTTGATACACCCAAATCATTTGCAGCGCATTATGCCAATGGATAGGAATATAATCTGAACGTAAATGATGATAATCCTGCGTAAATATAGCAATTGCATAGTCCTCAAAATGATAATTAATTTGTTCCTCTAAATCCTCTGTTAACTTAATTTCAAAGATTGTACCGTCTATAATATTTTGCGCAATTGGTTTTGAGCTCGTCATCTGTTATCCATTCCTTTCATCATTAGATTTTACATAAAATGAAAATTTAATATGCAAGTCGTTATCGAATTTTTATAGATTACGAATATAGGATAAATCTGATAAAAATAATCGTAAAATTTATAGAAAGAATATTCAGACTGTAGTTATATTAGTTGCAATAGCAATATTTTAACGTATTGGGAGGCAGACGTTAAATATTTAGTGTTTTATTAAATGTGATAAATATTTAGTCTATAGTTTTTTATTTTCGATGGATTGTTAGCCTTATGGACTAAATTGTTAATACAGGGAAAAGAAAGGGGAAGGACGATGGAATATAGCTTAAATGAAGGTGCAATGCGTGTCATTCAAGATTTAAAGGAGCTTGCTGCACTCTCATCAAATGAGCATGGGGCACAGCGCGTAGCATGGACAGCGCTCTGGCAAACGTCACGTGATTGGTACCGCCAAAAGGCTGAAGCGCTCGGAGCAGAGATTTCGATGGATAGCGCAGGCAATATTTGGACGAAGATTGAAGGAGAGAGCACCGAGGCTATTGTTATTGGCAGTCATTTAGATAGTGTACCGAATGGTGGCTGGCTTGATGGGGCGCTGGGTGTATTGGTAGGGCTTGAAGCGTTAAGACGTTACACAATTGATGGCAAGAAGCCGAAAAAAACAATTTATGTTGTAGATTGGGCAGATGAGGAGGGGGCACGCTACGGCTATAGCTGCTTAGGCTCTTCAGCAGCAAGTGGTTCTTTAAATGTTAATGAATTAATAGGTCGTGTTGATTTAAGTGGTATAGCTTTTGAAAAGGCAGTAACTGAATTTCAAGTTACACCAGAGAAAATGCTGCAAGCACAGCAGGAGTTTTTAATAAAAAATATTCAAAGCTATTTAGAGCTGCATATCGAGCAAGGTCCTATTTTAGAAAAAGAGCAAAAGGATGTTGCCTGCGTATTTGGAGCCGCAGGAGTAGAGCGTCATTATATTGATTTTTCAGGACAGGCAGCACATGCAGGCTCATTTCCAGTACCTATGCGCCGAGATGCATTTTTAGCAGCGGCTGAGGCTGCATTAGCGTTTAGAAAAATTGCATTAAAATATAATGCGGTTTGCACAGTAGGTCAAGTGCAGGTACAGCCAGATGTTGTAACAATTGTGCCCGGAAAATGTACCATCTCCTTAGATATGCGAACGATTGATATCAAGGATTTGCAAAAAATGTACGAGGAAGCGCAAGCTACTACTGAAAAAATAGCGAGTACGAATGGTGTTTCTGTCGAATGGCGAAAAGTTTATTCAGTTGCACCGCAATTATTTGATAATCAATTGATTCGTTTATGTGAGCAAGCAGTAGAGGAGGAAACAGGTGAGGCAACGAAGATGTATTCAGGCCCTCTACACGATGCAGTTGAAATGGCAAAAGTAGTACCAACCGTAATGATGTTTATAATGTCCGAAGGCGGTTTATCGCACACGAAAGAGGAGCATACACCTGAACCGAAGCTGCAAGTAGGCATTCGTGCTTTTTTAAGATTAATTCATTACGTGGTAGAACATTGATGTAAGGAGGATAAAAATGAACAAAAATGAATTGCAAAAGCAGCTTTTACAATGGCGACATCATTTGCATCAATACCCTGAAACGGCGTTTGAGGAAGTGAAAACTTCAGCCTATATTGCACAGGAGCTGAAAAAAATGGGGTTGGACGTTCACGAAAATATTGGTGGTACGGGTATTGTGGCAAGCCTGACTGTCGGCAATGGAAAGAAAATAATTGGTTTGCGAGCAGATATGGATGCATTGAATTTAACGGAAGTGAGGGAGCTTTCTTATCGCTCTAAGCATCATGGGAAAATGCATGCATGTGGGCATGATGGGCATATGACAACATTATTAGGGGCCGCTAAATTACTTACTACTAGGAAGAATTTTAATGGCACTGTTCGTTTCATTTTCCAGCCTGCTGAAGAAATTGGTAAAGGTGCACAGGCGATGATGGACGACCAGCTATTCGAACGCTTTCCAGTAGATGAAATCTATGGTTTGCACAATATGCCGGGGCTTCCCGCGGGCACAATACAAACCCGACCGGGCCCCATTATGGCGAGTGAGGATAATTTTATTATTCGTATTAAAGGAAAGGGCTCTCACGCATCAAGTCCACATATGGGAATTGACCCGTTAGTAATTGCCGCAGAAATTATTATTGCACTGCAAACGATTGTTGCCCGTAATGTCAATCCAAATGATACGGCAGTCATTTCTTGCACAGAAATATGGACAGACGGGATTCGCAATGCAATTCCCTCAAATGTAGAAATTAAAGGGGATACGCGTAGCTTCACACCAAAAGTGCAGCAGCTGCTAGAACAAAGAATGAGAAGCATTTGTGAGGGAATTTGTGCGATGCATGGCGCTACCTGTGAATTTCAATATACACATGAATTTTCACCGACAATTAATGAGGAAGGCTGCACAGAAACAGCCATCAAAGCAGCTACCAATATCGTAGGAAATGAAAATATCAATGCAAGTTGTGAGCCATTTATGGCATCAGAGGATTTTGGTAAATTTTTAGAAAAGATTCCAGGTTGCTTCGTATTTCTAGGGAGCAGGGTATCGAACGAGGAAATTATACCGCTCCACAATGCTCTATATAATTATAACGATGCTATATTAGCAACAGGTGCAGAATTTTTTGCAGAAATCGTTAAACTTCGTCTAGGAGGGGATTGGGAATGAAATTAGTAAAATATAATCGCAAAACAAAGCCGGGCACAAGCATTGATTTTTTAGGGCGAAAGGAAGCGGAAAAAGTACAGGCATTTCATAGAAGCTTTCCGCAATATGAAGCAACTCCTTTAGCTGTTTTAGATAATTTAGCTAAAGAATTGAATGTTAGTAAATTATTTGTTAAGGATGAATCGTACAGATTTGGTTTAAACGCATTTAAAGCATTAGGTGGTTCGTATGCCATTGGGTTATATTTAGCTAAAAAATTAAATATAAAGCCAGCCGAATTAACTTACGACAAGCTTGTTTCGTCAGAAGTGAAGGAGCAACTGGGCGAATTAACCTTTATTACTGCAACAGATGGTAACCATGGGAGAGGCGTTGCATGGACAGCACAGCAACTAAGGCAAAAATCAGTTGTTTATATGCCGAAAGGCTCTTCAGAAGAAAGGTTGAACCATATTAAAAACTTAGGCTCAAAGGCCTCTATTACAAATGTCAATTATGATGATACAGTTCGCTTAGCAGCTGAGCATGCTGAACAAAATAATTGGGTGCTCGTACAAGATACAGCGTGGGAAAATTATGAGGAAATTCCGAAAAACATTATGCAAGGCTATATGACGATGGCTATAGAAGCCTATGAGCAGTTAAAGCAATTAGATGAAAAGCCTACCCATATTTTCATACAAGCAGGCGTTGGCTCAATGGCCGCAGCTGTTCAAGGTTTTTTTGCAGATGTTTATGGGGAAGAACGACCAATTACCATTGTTGTAGAACCCGATAAGGCGGATTGCCTATTTAAAACAGCCGAAGCAAACGATGGTCAGCTTCATTATGTTAAAGGTGATATGGATACGATTATGGCAGGGCTAGCATGTGGCGAGCCAAGCACATTAGGCTGGCAAATTTTAAATGATTATGCCGATGCGTTTTTATCTTGCCCTGATTATATTGCTGCGCAGGGGATGAGGATTTTAGCAGCACCTATTAAAGGTGATGTACAAGTAATTTCTGGGGAATCAGGAGCTGTTGGTGTAGGAGCATTGAGTGAAATGTTAAGGAAAGGTGAGTACATGCATTTAAAGGAGCAGTTAAATATTAATGGCAGTTCAAAAATATTGTTCTTTAGCACAGAAGGCGATACTGATGCAAAGCATTATCAGAAGGTAGTATGGGACGGGGCTTATCCGGTTTGAGTTTTAAAGAAAAGCAGAATTACTGAGGCTATCTCCAAATTCAAATTTCTCCTCAGTATAGTGATAAATTAACTCTATCTTTATCTTAAATTTAAAAGTAAGTCGTTAAACTCGGTCTTTCTCCTGTTTTCGAAGAAATATTTTGCTATTTTAACGAGTGAATTCTTTGGAGAAGCACTACCAACAGCGTCAAAATGTAATAGTTATAAAGAATTATTACTCTTCTATTTGTCAAGGAGGCGTCCAAAATTAATTTTGGCACGCTCCTTGACTATTTTTTTATTCAATTAGAATTATTTTAATTTTCGGAAAATTGGTTTTTTATTATATAATTAATAGATAAGGGGGGATTAATTGCTAAATAATCGATTGTAGATATAGTTTCTCTAAGGAGAATAGTATCTATAAATGCTTTAAGAAATACATACTTTAAAGGTTTACATGGCCTGTAAAACAAGGAGAGAGAAATTTGTATGAGTATTGGTAAAAAACTGAACCTATCGTTTTTTTCGATGGTCGCTATTTTATTATTAATGGCTGGAATTAATTTTTTCAGTGTTAATAATATTGAAACTAAAACGGAGGAGGCGCTAGAGAGAAGAGTAGAGCAAATCCGTACGGTTGACAATCTTCGCTTTAATTTAGCAATGGAAGGAGTGTATGGTCGAGCAATTCTTTTAAGTGGTGATCAAGCAAGCTTTGATCTTTTTGAAGGATATAGACAAGATTTTCGTGGGCAGCTTGAACACTTAGAGAGCTTAGTGAAAAGTGAAGATATGAAAGCATATGTAAATGATATTAAAGCTTTTAATGAAATATTTAATGAGGGTGCCGATGAGATGATTGCTGCTTATAAAAGTGGTCAGCTAGAATTAGCTAAACAGCTAGTAGGCACAAAAATGCGTGAGGCAAACTTAGGAATTTTAGCTGCATCGGATAGTGCTGTGGCGTATCAGGAAGAGCAGCTTGAGAACATTAAGCAGGAAACCCAAGGGGCAATTAATTTAACAAAAATAGTGGCAATTGTTGCATTGTTAATTAGTGCACTTATATTTAGTGTTTTAATCATTTTTGTTCGTAAAACGATTACGGCCCCGCTTCGTTTCATTGTAGATAAAGTAAATATTGTTGCCTCTGGTGATTTGACACAGGACGATATTCATATGAAAGTGAAGGATGAGGTTGGACAGCTAGCTATTTCGTTCAATACGATGAAAAATAATCTGTCGAATCTAATTAAAAATATTCAGCAGAATTCCAATGATTTAAGTTCTTCAGCAATGGAATTAACGGTGAGCACTGAGGAAATTTCAGCAACATCAGAGGATGTTGCGAAGCGTGTAGAGCATGCCTCAGAAAATGCAACAATATCAGCTACCTCCTCTTTGGAAAGTGCCCGTGCAATGGAAGAAACGGCTATAGGTGTTCAGCGTATTGCTGAGGCAACACAAGAGCTAAACTCTAGCGCAATTGATGCATCAGATGCGGCAAATCATGGTGGCAATATTATTAATCAAGCAAAAAATCAAATGAGTGCGATACATTCTACGACAAGTATTGTAAATGAGCTAGTTCAAAAGCTAAGCCAACAAACAGTAGAAATAAATAACATCACAAAAGTTATTACAGATATTACGGATCAAACAAATTTACTTGCATTGAATGCTGCTATTGAGGCAGCGCGGGCTGGAGAGCATGGGAAAGGCTTTGCAGTTGTAGCGGACGAGGTTCGTAAGCTTGCGGAGGAATCCAAAAATTCAGCAAACTCAATTGTTCATCTAACGACAGAAATTCAAGCAGATACACTTGATGTAGAACGAGCTGTAACGGAATCACTAGCATCTGTAAGTGATGGTGTACGCATTATAAGCGAAGCTGGTGATTCATTCACAACAATCGTTCAAGCAGTTAATCATATGACCAATCAAATTGAGGATATTTCAGCAACGTCTGAACAGCTTTCGGCTAGTTCACAGGAGGTAACGGCATCTGTAGGTGAGATTGCAAATGGTGCAGAAGGTATAAGTGCAAGTCTGGAAATGATTGCTGCCGCGATGGAGCAACAATCTGCAACAATGCAACAAGTTAATGGTGTTGCGATAGCTTTAAATGGAAATGTTCAGCATTTACAAGCTGAAATTCAGAAATTCAAAATATCAGTTTAGAATATAAATACATTAAAAAGTACAAGGAAGACTGCTTACTTTTTGTTTAGTTTGCGAGTATATATGCAATAAATACAGTAATATTTTTAGCTGAGCCTTTATTAATTTCGGCTGAGGAATAATGGATGAAAACGCAATAAAATAATGCAAGGGGGTACCCAAAAATCATTTGGAATCCCCCATTACAGTCCCATTCATATTTCAAAACCCAACGAGATGAAAAGGTTTGGGGTTTTTTAGTCTGCACCAGCACCGCCCCCACCATCGCCGCTCCCCCCTCCACCTCCGCTATATCCTCCTCCATCAGAATAACTGCTGCTACTTGATTTGTCGGAGGACATAAAAGCGAATGGTGGGTTACTTAATTTCCATGTTGTTAGTAGATAGTCAAAAGGGTCGCCATTTGTCAAAATAAATGTGGCTAGCGGTGTCTCGTCAATTTTATCTTTATGAATTGCGATTTTCTCCGTTTTTAAAAGAAGTGCTAGTGCTAACTGTTCATCTAGTGTGATGACAGATGAAATGGGAAAAGGAGCTACCTTTTTAAAAGCGTTAATATGCCTGCGTATTTTTATTGCTTCTTTTGATAAAAAAAACGGCGGAAGTGCAGTGAAAAGAAGAGCACTTGCCAATATAAAAAAGCTATAAGAAAGACGTAATGGGCTATCTATAAAAAAGTAAGAAATAATAAAGGAAATTGCAAAAAATAGATACATTGGCTTTCGGTTATATGTGACATTTCCTTTTCTCAAACAATAGACTGCACTAATAATATAAAATGTTAGTGCCAGGCCTGAAAGGGTTTCAGCAAAACTAGCAAAAATAATGCTAATAAGTACGATGGCTAAAATTATTTTGCTTATTAATTTGCTTATGCTATTGCTCATTATGCCTGCTTCTTTCATTTCTTTGACAACATCGGTATACCAAATTTGCTCCTTTTGCATAAAACGAGAACGGCGGATATAGTGACCATGCATTTCTTTCTTTTCTTTTTTTTCTTGCAATGTCGCACCATAAATATTGCTTATTGAAAAGATGCGAGAGCCACCTTTAACTTTTCGTGTAAAAAGCCAGTCAACTAAGGTCATTTCACTACTCGAAAGGGTTGTATCCCCCTTTTTTAAAGTGAATTTCAACGTTTTTGCCGGTGCGTCCTCATCATGTGCAAAGCGTACAGGTGTAGTCGTCTCACTTATCGTAACGAGTCCCTTTCTGACAAGCGCTAATATCCCAGCGAAAAAAGCATAGTTATCTTTTTGACCAACGCGGTCAATCATATAAAGTTGCAATGGGTCGTGCATCAATATGGTATCGTCAAATGGAGTACTACGTGCTATACGTTGTGGTATTAATCGTAATAGAAAAGCAGCACTTAAACATAAAATAGCGATTATGAATATAAAATGAGCCATTTTCAATAAAAATTGTGCATCCTCAAGTTTCATTTGCTGCAATTGCTGTTCTTCTTTGAGCGCCTGCTGTAAAGACATTGGAGCAGGCTGTTTTGACTGTGCAATCATAATGTTCGAAGGGTACAACAAACGTGCTTCCGTGTATTGTCTTTTTGCTGAGAGAGGAATAAAAAATCGAACAACTTCCTCTGTTTGTCCTGTAATTTCTCCGTCTGCTCCATGAAGGAATGGGTAATAATTTTGCATTGCCTGTGGGAAAACGAAATCGATTGTCACATTATGCAAATCCTCTGAATGATTGCTTCCCATGCCAAAGAAAGGGATTGTCAAATCACTATATGTGTCATAGGAGCGAACGGCGTTTTTTAGTTTATATAGGAAAAAAACCGTTATCTTTTCATCATTACTAGGAAGCTCAGCATTGTATGTATTGCCTTCTAAATCAACATTTAAGGGCTGTAGTTGGTCCTTCCCAATAAAGCCAGGTTCCGCATTATGATTTTGCAATAAATGAGCTTCAAAAAATTCAACACCATCATGGCCATCTGTTTGAATGGAACGTTGGATTTTTTTGTATTGCCCAGAAAAAGAATAATTAAAAACTTCATTAATGAGCACATCTCCATTTGGTTCAATCCATGCTTTAATATGTACACGGTCAATTGAAAAAGAACGTGCATCTACATAATGAGCAGTGCTCAAAAAAATAATAAAAGCAAACAGTATAATCATATATTCTTTCTTCAAAAACACACCCCCCTTCTTTATTATATACATACTATTTCTATTATTGTAGAAATTAGTAATAATATGATACGAGAGGGAATTAAAACTATGGGGAGCGGCGTGCTAAATTAAAAGGAAATAGCGATTTTCAAATGCTTTTAAAAAGATTCTTTTGAAATACATCTTTTTTATAGTATGATTGCTTCATACGAATAAAAAAGGAGAAATATATTATGAATCTGCGAAATTCATTGACTTTCCAACTTGGTACGATCATTGCTGGTATTTTAGTCGTGATGTTAAGCATTAGTTCATTTGCTACATATATCACAGCTTATAATAAAATATATGAGGCTGCAGGAATAGAAGCTTATGGCTGTGCTAATATTACGACAGGTTTAATTGCTGCTGCTGATGTTGAGCAAGCTTTAAATGGTAACGATGCGAAAAAGCAAGAAATGAGCGATGCTTTGAATTGGACAACAGCACATAAAAATATTTTTCAAACACAGTATATTTTAACGCTTGAAGGGACACTGCTAGCACTTGACCAGCATCTTGTGCAGGACGGTTTTAAAATTGGCGATGCATTTTATGTTGATGAGAAAGCTGTAAGCGCTTTATTACAGGACAAGCACCCAACATATTCTGAAATATATACTTATGGTGGGATGGAGCGTTTATCAGGCTATGCGCCTATTTTCAAAGACCATGACCCAACGAAAGAAATTATTGCTATTAGCGTAATCGATTTTGATGCAAATATTGTTAAAGAGCGTACTTGGGATGTTGTACGCAATGGTATTTTAATAAGCATTTTCCCAATGTTTTTAGCGTCGGTAATTACAGGCTTCTTAATTCGTCGTAAAGTAAAGCCAATTAGCATTTTAATTAATCAAGCGAAAGAAATTGCAAATGGTAATTTAGCCGTTGATAAAACAATGATTAAAAACCATGATGAAGTAGGCGATTTAGCTTTAACTTTAAATCAAATGATAGACAATTTGCAAAGCATGATTTTATCAATGCGCCAGACATCACATACGCTATCTAGTAATGCGGAAAAGTCAGCAAGTACGTTGAACAGCATGACAGATACAATGAAGAGCGTAGCTGACAATATTAGTGAGGTTACAGGCTCAATTACTGGTGGGATGCACAATGCAGAAAAAGCGAGCGATGCACTTGCTGATTTAGCAAAAGAATTGCAAATAATGAAAACGAAGGCAGACCATACTGTAGAAAATTCTCACACGACATTGAAAATTGCACGAGATGGGGAGCAGCGTGCATTAGACATTAACAATGATATTGCCCTTATTCAAAAAGGCTCTGATGAAGTAAGCCAGACAGTTGAAAATTTAGTTGCATCTGCAACAAAAATTCAAGCAATTACGACAACGATTTCAGAGATTGCTGCGCAAACGAATTTGTTAGCACTCAATGCATCAATCGAATCGGCTAGAGCAGGTGAGCATGGCAAAGGCTTTGCTGTTGTGGCAGAGGAAGTACGGAAGCTAGCAGAGCAATCAAATCGTGAAGTGTCACAGGTGGAAACATTGGTGCAGGACATTATGGTCAATATTGAGCATGTGATTGCATCATCTAAGGACAATACGAAATATATCGAAAAAGGAACAGAAACTGTAAAGCTTACGACTGAATCTTTACATGCCATTTCGCAGGCAGTAACAGAAACAGTAGAAGAGATTATTGGTATTTCCTCAATGATGACAGCAGAGGCAGAAAAATCGGAGCATGTCGTACAAATGATTCAACATCTAACGATTGCGATTGGGGAAATTGAAACAGCGATGAACAGTCTAACGAGCGCTACTCTACAAACGACAGATAGCATCGACGAAGTAGCACAAAGCTCTAACGAAACAAACGAAATGGCCCATACATTAAACGAGCACGTGAAAGTATTTACATTGAAGGAATAAAAATTAATTATAGGATGCATCTGTGGCAAGGTTAAATCCCATTAGCTGGAGTGGCAATATAGCAAAATAATGGTTTTTAAAATTTGAGAAAACAGGTAAAGGGATAACGTTGTCTGAGCCTAAGGTGCAGATTTGGAAATGCTGAATAAATAGTAGGGTTGGAGAGGCGTCTCAAAAGCAGTGCATTGCCTGCTTTTGAGACGCCTTTTGCGCTGTATTTTCAAAGGAATCACTAGATAAAATAGGGTGTAAGCGCCAATTTTAAAATGATATTTTTCAGCTGTGCGAAAGGGAAGTTCATTCTAAATACATTACACACAAGCAATGATTACGTGATGTATATATTATGTTGCTCATAGCTTCCGATAAATATAGGTTCGTATAATGCACCTGATAATTTCATTGTTCAAAATTAATGAATTGAAATATTAGAAATTTTAAATACTTCATTTTGGTCAATGATGACGGTGTAGGTTTTGTATCGGTCAAAATATTCATAATCGCCAGTGGCACTATAGAAATCAAAGGTTTCATTTGTCTGAACAAGGTATTTTCCACTTTCATATGTGACATTTAAAATATCATTACTAAGGAAGTGGAAAAAATGCCCCTCATAGGAGATATCATTAACATAATCTTCTAGCTCTTCATAAGCAACGCCTGTTACCATGTCTGCAATCCAATAAAAATTACTGTCGTTTAATGCATATTCATAGTACATGCGGAAAGACTGAACGAATTGACCAGCTAATAGGGCATCATAATCCTCTTCATAATACACCTCATTATCGCTCTCTCCATATGAATAATAATTATATATACCAGCTGTAGCCAATATATTTTCGCGTGTCATTGGCTGTGCAATCCATTCATCAAAATAGGACGTCATACTATAAAGAGGAATTGAAAAAGCAAAGTTCATGCTTGTTTCAGATGTATATACTAATGAATTAATACCAACAACCTTACCAGAGGTCGCATCAACTAAAGGTCCTCCGCTACTACCTTTGTCTATTTGAGCATCTACTTGATAAATTTGCTTGTAAATAAAGCGGTCAACTTGCTCATCTCGATTTTGCCCTGTAATATAGCCAGGGGAAGCCGTGTTTTCAAAGCCTTGGGGGCTACCAAATGCAATGACTTCTAAACCAATGGGAGACTCTTTACTTTCAACTGCAAGTGGCTCCTCATTTTCGTAGTCAGGGACATGTAATAGAGCAATATCAAAATGCTCAGAAATACCAATGACTTTTGCTGCATATTCTTGCCCATTAGAATTTCGCACGCTAACATCAATTTCGCCATCTACTACATGCGCATTTGTTGCAACATAACCACCTTTAGCATAAAGGAATCCAGAGCCAAGAGAATTAGAGGTGATAATCGTAAATACTTTTTGTTGAACATTTTTAATAAGCGTAACACGGTCTGTTGAATCAGAAACTTGTTCAATTATTTTATCGTTAGCAATCGGCTGCATGTTAGTAACTGCTTTTTGAGAGTGGTTGTTTTCTTGTGTAAGTTTATAAACCTCCCAAACTCCATAGCCAAGCCCTCCAACAGCTAAAATTAACACTATTAAAAAAACTTGCATCCATACCGGCATTTTTGCCTTTTTTAAATCTGCTCCACAGGAAGAACAAAAATTAGCCTGCTCTTCATTTTGAGAATTACACTTTCTACATGTCATTTAACGTCCCTCCTTTATAGTACAAAATATTTATATACTTCTATAATAATATACCTACTTATAAAAATACTCTATATTTCTTGGAAAAGGTAGAACAATCAAAATTAAAAAAGAAAGTACGGAGTGTTGTTTCAATAATTTTAGTTGAAGGTTTCAATAAGTATTTTCCAGCCTATCCTTTATAATAGGAGATAAGAAAGGGGTGATGAGGATACTTGATGAACTGAGTAATTTAATCATATTTGCGGGAATTTGCTTCATCGCTACTTTGCTATTTATTTTTTCATTAAAATCATTTTTTTCTCAAATGGGCGTGCGGCGTCAATTGAAGAGGGAGCTGCGGCGAAATCGTGCAGAACTTCGACAGGCGAAGGGGAACAGGGCACAACGCTTTGAGGTATATAAGCGCGTATATAATAGTGCGATTTATAGTGGGCGTCGCTTTAGGAGGGCGCGGAGGCAAAGGAAGTATGAGCAACGTGTCAATGATGAGCTGAATTTGATGATTAAAAATCCGTTTACAGCACTATTTTCTTGGTTAAAGTCAATTATCTTTGGATTTGCTACGCTGTTTTTATTGCTTAGTAGCTTATTATTTGGCTCGATTGCTGTGGATGAATTTAAGGCATCCTCTTTAACATTACCAACAGTTAATCCACAAATCGCATTAAAGCTAGACAGCGATTTTAATTTTGATTTTGAAAGGCAGTTTAATCAGCTTTTTAATATGTTTACGGAGCGTTCAAATTTTACTATTGAGAAGGTTGCAACGACGAATATTACACCTGTTTATAAGGAACAGGATTATCCAGAGGCTGTAACGAATGCAGAGCAGCTAGGGCAAGCGATGGCGTTTTATATGGGACAATTTGAAAATGCTTTTAAGATTGATTATTACGGGGTAGCACCTAATTTACAGCAAGTCGTGGACGATGCGATGCAATGGCTTGGAGAGCATGAGCCTTATTTATCTCGTTTACGTAGAGAGTTAACTTGGCGGGCTAAAGATTATCGCAACGGATATATCGAATTTCAAGTCGAAACGACATACGATATGACAGCCGAGCAAAATGCACTTGTAAAGGGAATGGTGAAGGAAATTGTCAATGCTATGCCAAGCGATTTATCCGCTGTAAATAAGGTTAAATATGTAAACGATTATATTGTAACGAATACAGTGTACAATTTGAATAGCGAGGCGAGTCCATATACACCATACTCCATTTTAGTGAATGGTGAAGGTGTATGTGAGGGCTATGCATTAACTGCATTGCTTTTATTAGAGGAGCTTGAGATAGAAACAAAATATATTTCGGGTGAGGTTATTTCAGGTGAGCTACATGCTTGGAATTTAGTAAAGCTTGATGATGAATGGTATCATTTAGATGTTACATGGAATGACCCAGTGCCTGACCAAGGTAATAAAGTGTTTTATAATTATTTTTTAATTTCCGACCAGCAAATTTCAAAAGACCATTTTTGGGATATTTCTGCATTCCCTGCTACTGCAAAGGAAGGATATATGTAGCGGGGAGCCTTCTAACTAAAAAGATGGATAAAGCTATCCATCAAACATTAAAGAAAATAACTACAATTTTTAAAAGTGCCAAGCCAACAGCGAGGCCACTGAAAAACTTATAAGTGAATGTAATGTTAAAAAGGAGTTAATTCGTTCAAATTTGAACGAATTAACTCCTTTTTCAGTGGTATTTCTTACTCTGCTTCCTTCATTAAGGTTATAATTCTTTTGAGATTCACGGCGAATATGGTTGTTGCTCCTTGTACCTGCATACCAAATAGACCCGCGGAATTGGCTGTTTCATACCCGTGTCCATGTTTCAACTCACTATTTTTCGCCTCAATTTTATAGCGCGATGTTGCTTTTTCTTTAAATTCATCGCTATTTTGAAACGCTTCCTGCTCTTCATGTTCTGTTGATTTAATCGTTACGGAATAGGTTTTACTTTTCGCACCTTCCTTGTAACAACCTTCACGTAACGGGCAAACCTTACATTTTTCAATATCAAAGTAGTAAGTTTGTGCTTGGTTTTGCCCTTGGTTTTTCTTTCCTGTCCGTGCTGTTCGAATAGCCATATGCCCTGCTTTACAAACATATATCCCTGCATCTTTATTGAATTCAAACTCATTTTCTTTAGCACGACTTCCATGTGTGATTCGTGGGACAGATGAGACCCCGCAGTGGAGCGAAGCGACCGAGGAGGCTCACCGCCCGCCCCACGGAAAGCGTGCGCCCGGAACGGAAATCAACCGTTTTAGCGTAATTCCGATTCATGGGGACTTTTTCAGTGGCCTCGCCAACAGCTTGGCGCTTTTTTGCTTACACAAAAAAATTTCTAACAACATATGATGATATAAAGTTTTGTAAGAGAAGGGGGAAATGGATTGCTGAAAGTAGTGAGTGAGGCATTTTTTAAGCACTATATAGACCGAGAATTTTATATAAAAGGTATAAAATGGTATGTATGGATATGCTCATTAAGTTTAATTATGCTTATGATGTTTTTCATACTTTATGCATATCCAAACACACAAAAATTTAGATATATCATCGGTAGTATAGTATGCGGTATTGCTTCAGTAATTTATTTTAAGCATGAGAAAAATAAGAACAGTCACACTCAACTAGGGAATGAAAAGGAAACGTTTCAGGGAAATATCCAATTAATGAGGAAGGTATTAATAGAAAATAATATTATTAAACTTGAGCAACTTAATATGTTAATAAACTTAGCGGAGGCAGAGCTGACAGGTCTACGATTAAGCGAAAAATTGAGAAAATGGCTATACGGTATTATTTCGACCATTCTTATCCCGAGCACTGCCTTTGTATCGACATTAATCGGTAATTATGAGCAAACAATTAACTATGTATTACAGGTTTTTTCACTTGTTTTAATGCTATTAGTTATTTATCAGCCAATTAAATATTTATTGTATTGGTCACTTGATACAGAATTTCATCAAATGCTCATTTTGAAGCGTCATCTTGAGGATGTGAAGATGTTGGATTATGTAAGATAAAGTATCTAAATATACCCCTATAATTTTATACAATGTCAAGCGTGTTGAATATATAAATATTGTTTATAAATTAGCGTGTTTTATTAAGGGAAAATGCCTTTTATTAGGCAAACACTCATTGATTGGAGACTAAAGGTAGAGAGGCTAATATCGCCATGTCCTGTGGCAACGCCTCTATAATCAATATCGTGTAGATTTCGAGCTAAAAATCCATTTATTTCAGCGAATGCAGAAATAAATTAGTTGAAGCCGTCCCCCGTAACGAAAATCAATGAATTACTAGGCATTATCTGTAAAATAAAAGATAATCAACACACTTGATACAATGGAGTAGTATTTTGTTAACAATATTATAATCTTATCTATAATAAATCTACGAATAAATGCTTTTTATTTCATCTCAAAAATACAAAGAAATCACCTTTATGTGCATTTCAAAAATACAGTTGTGTTATTTCAATATACAATGTATGATTATTTTACAAAAAAAAATCACAACTTAGATTGACGGGGGAAAGAAATGAAAACATTGTTCGACAAATGGAATCGTATTAACCTTGTAAGCAGAATTGTTGTCGGTATTATTATCGGTATTGCTTTAGCGTTAGTGGTTCCAGAGACTGTAAGTGGTATTTCGATTTTAGGTACGTTATTTGTTGGTGCATTAAAGGCTGTTGCACCTATCCTTGTGTTTATATTAGTAATTAATGCCCTTTCCTCGCATGTTAGCGGTAAGGCAACAAATATGAAGACGGTTATTGTGCTTTATGCAATTAGTACATTTTTAGCTGGATTTGTAGCAGTAATTGTGAGCTTTATTTTCCCAACAGCGCTGACATTAAAAACAGGTGCTCAGGAAATTGCTCCGCCAAGCGGCGTTATGGAAGTATTGCAATCATTATTATTTAATATCGTGACAAATCCAGTGAGTGCAATTATGAATGCCAATTATCTTGGCATCCTAGCATGGGCTGTCTTACTCGGTATTGCGTTAAAGGTATCAAGCGATTCGACAAAAACTGTATTGGCGAATTTATCAGATGCCGTGACGAAAATTGTGCAGTGGATTATTAGCTTAGCACCAATTGGTATTATGGGGATTGTCTTTGATATTGTTTCAACAACAGGTTTATCGGCATTACAGGAGTATGGTCGATTAATTGTTATTTTAGTCGCAACAATGTTTTTCATAGCGTTAGTTATTAACCCACTAATCGTTTTTATTGTGACTCGCCGCAATCCATATCCACTTGTTTTAACATGCTTAAAAGAGAGTGGTATTACAGCATTCTTTACACGTAGCTCAGCAGCTAATATTCCAGTAAATATGGCATTAGCTGAAAAATTAAAGCTAGATAAAGATACGTATGCGATATCAATTCCGCTAGGGGCAACAATCAATATGGCGGGTGCAGCCGTTACCATTTCCGTTTTAACGATGGCAACAGCACATACATTGGGCATAGAGGTTGATATTTTCACAGCAGTTATTTTAATGGCCTTAGCAGCAGTTTCGGCTGCTGGTGCATCAGGTGTCCCGGGTGGCTCTCTATTATTAATCCCACTAGCATGTAGCCTATTAGGAATTTCAGATGATATTGCTATGCAAGTCGTAGCAATCGGCTTTATCATCGGGGTTGTACAGGATTCCTGTGAAACAGCATTAAACTCATCGTCAGATATTATATTTACAGCAGCTGCGGAGTATGCGAAAGAGCGCAAGCAATTATAATTGATTCATAGTGTTTTGAAAGGTCAAGCCTTTCAAGGCACTTTTTTTGCGTATAAATTTCAGTTAATTCAGAAAATTATATTGAAGTTTACGTAAACGTCAATGCTATACTAATGAAAAAGTGGTGGGAGGAGATGATTTTGCAGACGATTCAAGAGGTAGCAAAGTTATTTAATGTATCGACAAGGACGCTTCGTTATTATGAAGAGCTCGGGCTACTTCATCCCGAGCGTTCCACAGGCAATCAACGAACCTTTTCTAAAAAGGAGCTAGCAAAGCTCAAGCTTATTTTTCGAGGGAAACGCTATGGGTTTTCGCTAGAGGAAATTAAAGAGATGGTGCTGCTCTTTGATATGGACCGCACAGGCATTCAACAGCTAGAGCGTACAGTTGAATACGGTACATTAAAAATGCAGGAAATTGATAAAAAAATAAAAGAGCTCACCCAAATGAAAGAAGAATTGCAGCAATTGCATAATATGTTCAGTACAAAATTGGCGAATTTAAAGGGAGAGATGGAAGATGAATAGTTCAAATTTATTAGCGCGTAATGCAAGAAAGTATCCAACAAATGAAGCGGTAGTTTGTTTAGGCAAGCGTTTGACGTATCAAGAGTTGGATGAGCAGGCGACGCGATTAGCTAATGCCTTATTAGCACAAGGGGTTCAACAAGGGGAAAAGGTTATTATTTTTATGCCTAATGTATCTGAGTTTGTTGTAAGTTATTTTGCGATTCAACGTATTGGAGCTATTGTTGTTCCAGTTAATGCGAAATTTATGCTCCAGGATGTGGAATATGTAGCGAATCATTCTGAGGCAAAGGCAATAATAGCACATGAGGCAATTTTTGCTGCTATTGAAAATATAGAGGATATAGCTGTAAAAATTAAAACAGGTCAGGACACAGAAGGCTGGCTTCATTATGATACATTGCTGAAACAAGCGAGTAGTGAGGCGATTGAGTGTCAATTGAAGGAGGATGACCCGTCCACAATTTTATATACATCAGGTACAACAGGGAAACCAAAGGGCGTACTATTTAGCTATCGTAACATTTTAGCAGTTGCACATATGATTGCGATTGAGATGGAAGTAAAGCCCGAAAGCCGAATATTGTTAATGATGCCATTAACACATTCAGCGCCATTACATTTATTTTTAATGGCTGGTGTACTAGTAGGCTCAACAAATGTGCTCACACCGACATTTACACCAGATTTATTTATTGATTCTATCGAACAGGAAAAAACAACACATTTCTTTGGAGCACCAGTTGCCTACTTATTAACAGCAGGGCTACCAAGATTACAGGAGGCTGATTTATCCTCAATGCAGTGGTGGGTTTACGGCGGTGCACCACTATCACAAAATGAAGTTCACTTCGTACAAAAAGCATTCCGTACTAACAATTTAACATGTGTCTATGGCTTAACAGAGGCTGGTCCTAGTGGCTCGCTCTTATTTGGTTATGAGCATGCGGAGAAGGCAGGCAGTATTGGACGACGTGCGCCATTTGGGACGGAGCTGCGCATTGTCAATGAAAATGGGGAAGATGTAGTCACTGGTGAAATTGGCGAAATTGTTTTATATGGTGAGGGTAATATGCTTGGCTATTACAAAGATGAGGCGGCAACGAAGGCGACATTTGTTAATGGCTGGTTGAAATCGGGTGATTTAGCAACTGTCGATGAGGACGGCTATATATGGATTGTTGACCGTAAAAAGGATGTCATTATTTCAGGTGGTGTCAATATTTATCCAAAGGAAGTGGAAGATTGTCTATTAAGCTACGAAGGGATTTTTGAGGTAGCGGTGATTGGCATTCCACATCCACAATGGGGAGAAACGGTGAAGGCAGTTTACGCTGCGAAAGCTGCAATTGATGAAGAAGCATTAAAGGCTTATTTAGAAAAGCATCTGGCAAAATATAAAATTCCACGAATTTACGAGCGAGTGGAAGCGCTTCCACGCAATGCATCGGGGAAAATATTAAAGCAAACTTTAAAAAGCTAAGAGGTGAAAGCATATGAAGGTTTTACAGCAAGATGTAGCGAAAACAACTAATTTTTTTGAGGATGATGATACTTTACTAAAGGTACTGGAAAATATGCTGGATACAGAATTTTTAGCATATGCAACAAAGGAGCTTTCTCATTTTGGGGTGCTTTGTGCAGGTGAAATTGATGAGCGTGCAAAGTTTACAGACCGCCAAGGGGAACCAAGATTACAAAGGTATAATGCCTATGGTGAAGAAGTATCAGAAGTTTTAGTCAATGATGGCTACAAAAAGACACTCGAGCAAACATATAAAACAGGTATTGTTGGCTACGTTCATAAAGCTATTCCCGAGCTCGGTAGAAAGGGGAATTATGTGTACAGCTTTGCTCAGGGTTATTTATTATCTCAAACGGAGCCTGGCTTTTATTGTCCAGTAACATTGACGATGGCGACAGCCTATTTATTAGACCATTATGCAAATGAAGAGGTGAAGGCTCGCTTTTTACCGCATGTTTGTGCAACGGGTGATACAGAGTTATATGAGGGGGCTACATTTTTGACAGAGCGTCAAGGTGGCTCAGATGTTGGGGCAAATATTGTGGAGGCTAGACAGGAGGGAGAGTGTTTCCGTCTATATGGTGAAAAATATTTTGCCTCCAATGCAGGGATGTGTGGTGTGGCGATGGTGCTTGCGCGGCTGGAGGGCGCACCAACAGGCTCAAAAGGCTTAACATTATTTGCAGTACCATGGCGCCAGGAAAATGGGCAGCTCAATCATCTACGCATTCGTCGATTAAAAGATAAGCTAGGTGTAAGAGCGGTGCCTTCGGGAGAAGTGGAATTTGACGGTGCATACGCTTATATTGTAGGGGAGCAAAATAAAGGAATCTATTATATGCTAGAGGCTTTAAATTTATCAAGAATTTGCAATGCGGTTGCATCGATTGGCATTATGCGACGAGGCTTTATCGAAGCGAAGCATTATGTAACAAATCGCTATGCCTTTGGGAAGCCATTAACGCAATATCCGATGATACAAGATTCACTTAGCAAATATGCAGCGAAATTACATGTTGAGACCGCGACAGTTTTTGATCTTATTCAGCTTTATGATAAGGTGACGAGCGGGCATGGTACGGAGCAGGATATTATTATGAATCGCTTAAACATTGCGATAATGAAAAAAGAAACAGCGGAGCAGGCTGTTCATTATGCAAGTGAAGCAATCGAACTACATGGTGGCAACGGCTATATTGAGGACTTTGTCACACCGCGTTTATTAAGGGATGCGCAGGTGCTTACTGTCTGGGAGGGAACAGCCAATATTTTGGCATTAGAGCTTATTCGCTTAGTTGATAAATTTAAGGGGCATGAATTATTTGTGAACGTGATGCGTGAGCGTTTGGCACAACTACAGGTGAATGAATTAACACAAATTGTGGCGGAGCAATTAGATAAACTAGAGGTGATGTTGCAAACATTTAGTTCATTAGATGAGGCAACAAAAACCTTTGAAGCAAAGCAAGTAGCAGAAAAAATGGCGCAGCTTTATGAAAGTGTTGTAGCAGTTGAATGGGCACAGAAATTCGGCGGTAAATATGAAAAGCTAGCCATTATTTATTTACAGCAAGCTTGGGAATTACGTGAATTCGGCACTGCGATGACAACGGTGCAGTATTTCGAGGAGATTATTGGATAATAAATTTACAAGGCTGGAGCTGTCTAAAAAGCCGTGCATAGCGGGCATTTTGGACAGTAGCGATGATGTTTCAATTCCTATAAACAGAAAACACCTCTTTTAAAAATGGGATGAACATTGGCTTTAGCAGTGTTATCCTTCAGTCAAAGGGAAGCGATGAAAGCATTTATTTCAATGCGGTGTCAAAATAAAATGGACTTTTCGGACAATTCCAGCCTAAGTTTTTGCTAAAAAGCTTCGCTTCTGCGTTAGTCATATGAGAAGAGATAATACGTTCTATTTAATGCGATACGCGCGTGTGAAAAATACTTTACTGAAAAGGTGTAAAAAAGTCGCCACTTTATTCCGTAAGAGCTCGATTGGTTCAACTAACAATTAGTGGGGGGAGGAAAAACCTCACTGATTGAAGTTTCACTTTATGTTAGTTTTTTGAGCTATTTGGCTATATAACAGTAGGAGGCGACTTTTATGGTATGCGACAATACACATTTTATTTTTTATTACCCTTTCAATTATAGGCAATATGATTTTCGCCGATTTGAGAAAAAGTTGAAGGAGCAGCAATATTATCACTTCAAAATGCAGAACGACCCAGAAAATCAAAAATATTACGGAAAAAATGTTGATGATTCGAGGGAAGCGTTAAAGCAATTTTTTTATCCTTTTATCGAAGAAAAATTATTAAATGAGCAAACTTCCATTATATATTTTAATCGCTATACAAAATTATTTCAGTTGGATGGAGAAATGATAACAGGCTTTGAAAATATTAAGTATACAATTCATAGTGTAGATATAATGCTATGTCCTTTTAGTATTGGTATTATGTCTATTCGAATACAACTGCATAATGTAAAAGAAATTCAGAGTGCTTTATCATTTGCTCATTATTTTCGTGTACTAAACCCGAAAGTCGAAGAGGATTGCGGAGCAAGTTTACAGTTGGATAAATGGTCTTTTGAAAATACAGAACAAATGATTTTTCAATTACTTGCTCCATTTTTAAATGATTTTTTTGTCGATTATACACATTTGCAGACGACAATTCCCTTTTTCGAGGATGAGCGTATGTATGTAAGTGCATTTATTCAGCTAGAAGAAGGGGAGGAAATCAGTGAGGAATTTTTGTTTAGGGCAGGACAATTAAATGGATATGATAAGAATGGTCAACAATATATGTTTACTAGTAACCATGACTATATTCAACGATTTGTGAAAAAGCATAGCTATGATAGGTATGCACCTCATTATTATATGCTAACAACATTACAGAGTCACATGCATATTTCAAATCAAAATAGTCAATTTACGAAACAAATGATAGCGCAATTTCACAGTATTATTTACTATATTGTCATCATTCATTATTTTTATAAGTTAACGCTTCTGAAATTAACTTTTGAAAATAGTGAGTTAAAGTATTCAAGAAATAAACATATCGTTGAACAATTAATTGAGCAAATTACGAAATTTGCTTCTCGCTATTATTTTACAGAAGTATCTATGCGCGCAGAAGGTCATGAACTAACTCATTATTTTCGTGAGGTCTTTCGCATCGACATACAGTATCGTGAAATTAAAGAAACATTGGAAGAGCTCTATCGTGTACAGGAGGATCGTGCAGCAGATAGACTAAATCAATTATTATTTATTTTAACGATTTTTAGTATGATTTCAGGCATTTATGGGATGAATTTAGTTATTGAAGAATTAGACGAGCCGCTTAAATGGTCTAGTATTTTAGGCTTTACATTATTTGAATGGATGGCGTTTATTTTAGCCATTGGTGGTATTGCAATTAGTGTCTTTTTAATATTTGGACAAATCTTTCACATTGCAAGAAGTTTTGTTCAAAAAAGAAACACCCGAAAAAAATCATAACGAGTGAATAAAAAAAGCGGCTAATCACCTTGGAACAAGGGGACAGTCGCTTTTCGTTTATTATTTAAACGTACTTTGCATAAATGCTTTCATATCGTGGCTGAGAACGGTTAATTCTTCGATAATTTCGCTGAAATCATGGACTAACTGAGCCTGTTCATTTGTTGCCTCATTTACTTGTCCCATGTTTTGCTTTAAATTTTCTAAATTGCGGTTAATATTTTTTAATGAACCTTCAATATTTTCAGTTGCACTTGATGTTTCTTGCGACATTTTACGAACTTCTTGCGCTACAATATTAAAGCCTGCACCGTGTTGACCTGCGCGCGCTGCTTCGATTGAGGCATTTAAGCCAAGCAAGTTTGTTTGACGCGAAATATTTTTGATTAAGTCTGTAATTGTATTTGTCTTTTCAGCATCCTCTAATGCGTGCTGAGCTTGACGATTAATCTCCTCACTTGTTGCAGCCAATTCCTCAGAGTGAGAAGCGATTGTATGTACTTTGTCCTGCAACCCCGAAACAATGCTATTCATTTGCTCCATATATTTCTCAAGCTTAATGGCATTTGCAATAGGTAAGCCGAAAGCAAGCGCTCCTACTACTTTATTATTTTCATGAATTGGGAATGAAAAAGCATTTACCGCAACACCATATACATCCTCCGGAATAATGACGTTTGCATTTTTTCCATTGAAGGCGATAAATACATTTTCATCATTCGGGTTAATTTGATCTCCGTCTTTATAACCAGTGTCCACTTGCTTACCAGCTAAATATTTAATAATTTTGTTATCTTCTTTTCGACAAACAGCTACAATTGCTTCTTCTTTTAGTGCAAGGTGGATATAAGGTGCTGACATTGCAAGTGCTTCGATTATTTTCATAATAATTCCCCCAGGTCTAATTAATACAATGGCAATAATTACTTTTACTTTAACATAACAGCGAATAATTCAAAATCATTAATTCAAAAAAATAGCATTTAACTTTGTTAGAGTGTACTTTGCAAAGGCAAGATGACGAATAAAGTAAAGAATACCTTAGGCAATATATTAATTATCTGCTCCTGAGGTGGTCACAATAAATTTACATTAGCCATGCCATAAGAGGAGTTGTGCGAAAAGTCCATTTTGTTTTGCCACCGCATTTATATCAATGTTTTCATCGCTTCCCTTTGACTGAAGGATAACACTGCTAAAGTCAATGTTCATCCCATTTTTAAAAGAGGCATTTTCTGTTTATAGGAATTGAAACATCATCGCTACTGTCCAAAATGCCGGCTATGCACGGCTTTTTGGACAGCCCCCATTGCTCAGATTTTAACTTCTTTCAGCAATGTTTTTTGCGACGAGTAATCGCAGGAGCATATGTTTTTTGCGACGAGTAATCGCAGGAGCATATGTTTTTTTGCGACGAGTAAACGCAGGAGCACATGCCGAAAGTGTCGCGACAAATCTTATTTGTGCCGATAGCAAAGCGACAGGTACAGAAGTCTCCCACCCCTGTAGGTGGCGAGATGAATCAAACATTAGACTATGTTCAGCGGGTGAAGGGAAACTCGATCTAAGACAACCGCATCCCTGTGGCAACGACTGATTGACCAGCATCGTGTTGACAGCGAATGTCATAGATTTTGAGGGAAAATCTGTGTGATACAGGTCAGTTAACCATGTCTTATGTCGTGATTGTTTTAGCTTCACCGAACAGCTTGAACAATTTGGACGCAATTACGCTAAGGCATAATTGATAAGTTATAGAGGCAGAATCTTATCTTTTTAATTTGCTAGCCCCTTCCTATCTTTCCGTAACCATGCAAAAATAATGACAAGAATAAGGACGAATCCTAGATAGCCCATTGTAGCATATACTTTACTTACTAAGTTTGTAAAACCAATAAAGCTTGCCACAAAGCCGGCAGTACCAACAAGAACAACTGCTGGTTTAAACATTTGATGGTCAGGTGCAATAAAGCGCACTGTAAATGCATAAAACATACCGACAGCAGTGTTATACATCATGCCCAGTAGTGCGACTGCCATTAAGATACCGATAAATGGATGGATTTGTTTCGCTAATGCTAGTGTGGGCATATCAACACCTGCAACAATGTCTATTTTCACAAACATAGTGACATTAATTAAAATAATTAGAAAGCCGAGCATAATACCACCTAAAATCCCGCCCATTCCCGCCACTTTACGGTCTTTGACAGTACCACCCATAACGATTAACATAGCAGCACCTGCCGCAAGATTATATGAAACGTATAGCAATGCGCTGACAAACCAATTGGAGCTCGCAGATGCTTGTTCCTTTGCTATTTGATTTGCTTCTGACAAAGATAGGTCCATCGTAAATAAAGAGTAGATTAAAATAATGAAAATAACAGCCATTAAATAAGGAGTTAAAATGGCAATAACATTAATGATATTTTTAACATTTAATAGCAACGTAGCGATTGTCAATACAACCATAATAATGCTACCAATTGCTGTAGGGATGCCAAACATTTGCTGGAATGTTGCTCCAGAGCCAGCAAACATAACAACGGCTACACCAAATAAAAAGAAGGTAATTAAAAAATCAAGTGCAAGCCCAATATAGCGCCCGCCCATATAGTAAATAACACCTTTATGTGAGGTAGTTTGAAGCTGTGAGCCAAGCTGAGCCAACGTCATACCTAAAAATGAAAAGGCAAAAGTGGCGAGTAGTGCCCCCACAATCCCAATTAAGCCAAAGCTCGTAAAAAATTGCATAATTTCTTGTCCTGAGGCAAAGCCTGCACCAACAATTAAGCCAACGAATGCGCCACCAATTTGTAAACTTTTTCTCATTTTTTCACCTTCGCTTATATTTTTTAAAAATTCTGACTTTTCATATGCCATATAAAGTGAATCAACAGCGAATAGGAATTTTCACAGATTGCTAGTTTCACTAAATGGATTTTTTATAGGCTGTTAATATGTTAGAGGCTGTTTGGAAAGTAAAAAACCTTCCTAAGCTAACAAAATACAGTTTTGCTTATACGATTGTATGTTAAAGCAAAGTCTTTATACGGAGTATTTTCAACCTGATAAAAAATTTATTTGTTTTCGAAATAAGACATATTTCAATAAACAATAGCGGGAGCTGTCCGAAAAGTTTATTTTGTTTTGCCACCGCATTGAAATCAATGTTTTCATCGCTTCACTTTTACTGAAGGATAGCGCTGCTAAAGCCAATGTTCATCCCATTTTTAAAAGAGGCGTTTTCTGTTTATAGGAATCAACATTTTGCGAAGCATCATCGCTACTGTCCAAAATGCCAGCTATGCACGGCTTTTTGGACAGCTCTCTTTCACAATGAATAGTTAACGGTAAATTTTTGACGCTATCGTGTAAGCATCCACTGTTTCTCTATTTACCTCATAGCCAATACCTACTGTTTGAGGTATTTGGATATAGCCGTTTTCAGCGACAACCTCGGGTTCAATAATATCCTTTTCCCAATAGCGGCTTGAGCTTGCTGTGTCACCAGGCAGGGTGAAGTTCGAAAGTGCTGTTAGAGCCACATTATGTGCGCGACCTACGCCAGATTCTAGCATGCCACCACACCATACAGGAATGCCTGCCGTTGCGCAATAATCATGAATTTTTTTGGCTTCTGTTAAGCCGCCAACACGACCGATTTTTATGTTGATAATTTTAGTAGAGCCTAGTTCCACAGCTTTACGTGCATCTTCAAGTGAATGAATGCTTTCATCTAAGCAAATTGGTGTTGTTAGTTGCTCCTGTAATTTCGCATGGTCAATAATATCATCTGAAGCTAAAGGTTGCTCAATCATTGTTAAATTGAATTCATCCAGTTGCTTTAATAATTCAGCATCCTCTAAACGATATGCTGAGTTGGCATCAGCCATAATTGCCACATGGGGGAATGTTTCGCGCAAAGTACGCATTACCTCTACATCCCAGCCTGGTTTCACCTTCACTTTAATCCGCTTATAACCTTCCTTCACGTAGCCGTCTACTAATTCAACAAGTTCTTCAATTGAATTTTGAATGCCGATACTGATGCCCACTTCGATTTTATCTCTCGTACCACCAAGAGCCTGTGCTAATGATTGTTTTGTTTGCTGTGCGTAAATATCCCAAACAGCACCTTCAATCGTCGATTTTGCCATATTGTTTTTACGGATTGGTGCAAAAATTTCACTGACTTCATCTGGGTGAGCGATGTCTTTATTTAAAATTAGAGGAATTAAAAAATCCTCTAGCATATGCCAATTCGTTTTAAGCGTCTCTTCGTTATACCAAGGGGAGTCGAAGGCAACAGATTCACCCCAACCGATTGTACCCGCCTCATCCTTAGCCTCTAAAAGTAAAAAGTTTTTCGTTGTAAATGTGCCAAAACTCGTTGTAAACGGTGATTTTAATTCCATTTGTAAATGGCGTATCGTCATTTCAATAATCTTCATTTATGCTTCCTCCAGTGCTAAAGTTGCTTTTTTTACGAAAATATATTCATTCCATTTTGGCTGTTTTTCGATGCGAACTGCCGTATAGCCTGCCGCAAATAAACCTTGAAATATTTTGCGTGTAGCGAGTCGCCAATGCAATGCTAGCTCGTTGCTTTGCTTTTTTAACATTTGAAAATCCTGTGGGACAGGTAAAGAATAACTCACAGCATCATAATGTCCTAGCTCAATCACTTGTAATGCTGGCAGCCTATGTTCATCAATTAAGATTTCGCCAAGAGGAATAGTTTCCAGCACTAAAGGTTGATGCTTCTCCACTACATAATTGCTCGTTAAATGCCAATGCACCTCGAAACGGTCAGAGGGCAATCCTTTATTAAAACCATCCTGCATTTCACCATAGCAATTTTCAATATACGTATCGCAAATACCGTTAAGCTTCGATAAATTTAAAAAGCCATTACGTGTTTCAAGAGGATCGTATGTCCAAGTCATTAAATCATAGCCTTTTTTGATAGCTATCTCACGCTGTGCTAGCTTTAGACGCTCACCAATTTGCTGAGAGCGATAGGCATCATCAATGCCGAGCATATGTGAGCATAAATAGCTTTTCCCATTTTTCATACCTGCAAAGCCATAGCTAAAGCCAATTAGTCGCTCCATATCAAAAGCCCCAACGATAATCCCTCCATTTTTAACAGCCGTAAATGTTTGGTGTGTTGGAATAGGGGAGATTCCCCATACTTTATACTCTAGCTGCTGGACGAGCTCCATTTCTTCAATCGTTGTTAATTCTTTAATCAAAATCATGATTGTCCGCTTCTTTCTACTTGCTGTAAGGCTAATAATAAAGCTTTCGTAATAATTTCGGCCCCCACATATAAACGCTCTTTATTAAAGGTCATGAGCGGATGGTGGAGACCAGGCGTCACACCACAGCCCAAGCCAAGCATTGTTGTTTTTAAATGTGGCTGCTTGTAAGCGTAATAATGGAAATCCTCACCGCCGGGCGTAATAACATCGCTAGCGCAATTTTCTTCACCAACTGTTTTGATAATTGCTTGCTTCATAATCGCTTTCGCCTCATCGTTCACTTGTGCTGCAACGATATGAGCGGCACAGTTTGTTTCAATTTTTGCGCCATAAAGTGTGCTGATTGCTGTGACAGCTTTATTGAAGCCATCTGTCAGTGCCTCCATTGTGTCATTGGTTTGCGCCCGCGCATCAATACTAAATGTTGCAGTACCAGGAATAATATTTGCTGATGAACCGCCTGCTTGAAGCTGTGTCATTTTAATTGATGCTGATTGTGTAGGATTAATCCAATGACGCTTAATTGCATCGACAAGAGCAGCCGCTACCTCGATTGCGTTAATTCCTTGCTCGGGGCGAGCACCATGTGCTTCAATACCTGTAATTGTGCCTGTAAACATTTTGGCAGCCCCATGATAAAGTGCTGGTGCATGAACACCATCTGGAATTTCAACTAATGGTCTTACATGTGTGCCGAATAAATATTGAAGAGGCTCGGTAATTCCTTGTTCTATTATCGCTTTGGCTCCTTGTCCTTTCTCCTCAGCAGGTTGGAAGATGATACGAACTGCGCTAGGTAAAGTGTCTTTTAGCTTGTTTAATAATAATGCTACGCCAATAGCTATCGTCATATGACCATCATGTCCACAAGAATGATTTGCTTTAAACTCGCCGTCAACCTCCTGCCAAAGAGCATCTATGTCGGTGCGAAAGCCGACTCTAGGAATGCCTTGACCAATGTCAACATAAAGTCCCGTCATATTATCGAAGGTTTGTGGCTGTAAGCCTTCCTCTGTTAAAAACTGTGCTATGTAAGCAGTTGTTTCAACTTCTTGCCAGCTAATTTCTGGATTTGCATGTAAATGAATAAATACTTTTTCCATTTGTTCTGTAATTGTTTGTACTGTCATAGTAATCAACTCCATCTATTTGCTAAAAAGCTATTTTGAAAATCATCATAATTGACTCGTTGCTGATTATAGTATGGTATATCGTGAGACATCATGCCAGCAACTAGCGTATTGAGAAATGCCATCAGCACAGGCATTAAATCAATTGTCGAAAGCTCTACCTGTTGTAAAACAAATGCATCATGTACATATTGATGAATCGGTGCGACGTTCGTATCAGTAATAGCCACTATATAAGCACCTCGTTTCTGAAACTGCTCGGCAATTTGGAGGGGCTCTTTATAATAACGGTGTAAGGAAATAACGATGGCAATTGCTGTTTCATCGACTTCCTGCAATGTTCGAATAAGTGTACTCGTATCGGTTTGAACGAGCTTCACATTTGGGCGTAGCATATTGAGTGTGAACTGTAGCCATTGGGCAGCGAAGGCAGAGGCACCAGCTCCAATTAAATAAATAGTATTAGCTTCATGAATTTTTTTGGTTGCTTCGTGGAATTGCTGAGGGTCAATTTCGTTAGCGACATTTGCAATTTGCTTGCTTATTTGTCCCATCACTTTCTCACAAAGCTGCTCATTCACAAGTGCCTCTTTAGATGTTACATAATTGCCTAATGTACTATTCGTCTTATGTTCAAGTAAATATTTTGTCCATTCTTTTTGGAGCTGTACATAGCCATCAAGACCAAGTGAATAGCAAAAACGTATTACGGTTGTTTCGCTTGCACCAGCCTTTTTTCCAACTTCGGCTGCAGAATGCATACTAATGAAAGTAGGGTTATTTAGTACGAAATTTGCCACTTTTTGCTGTGATTTTGATAATGCATTAAAATGCTGCTCAATTCTCTTTTTAATTGACATCGAAAGAAGTCACTCCTTCATTTTTAACAAACTGAAGTATAGACTTCAATTTATCATAAACAATAAGAGAGTGCAATGAGTTTTCTGAAAGTTCTTTCAAATGATTTTTTTCTGACACTATAAAAAAATATAAAACTGGATATTTTGAAGTGGTCAAAATATGCTAACCTAAAATTAGGAAAAGGAGGAAGATAAAAATGATGAAATATAGTGGTGTAATTATGGATGTTATAAATGCGGAGCAAGCGAAAATTGCAGAAGCTTCCGGAGCTGTAGCCGTTATGGCTTTAGAGCGTGTACCATCAGATATTCGTGCAGCTGGTGGTGTTGCACGTATGGCAGACCCACGCATTGTAGAGGAGGTGCAGGCTGCTGTTTCCATTCCCGTTATGGCAAAGGTACGCATCGGTCATATTACGGAGGCGCGTGTACTAGAGGCGATGAATATTGATTTTATCGATGAAAGTGAAGTTCTAACACCAGCAGATGAAGAGTTTCATTTATTAAAAAGTGAATTTAAAGTGCCATTCGTTTGTGGTGCACGCAATCTTGGGGAGGCAGCAAGACGTATCGGTGAAGGGGCAAAAATGCTACGAACAAAAGGTGAACCGGGTACAGGAAATATTGTTGAAGCAGTACGCCATTTACGTGAAGTAAATGCACAAATGCAAAAAATAATTCATATGGACCGAGCAGAATTAATGACAGAGGCTAGAAAGCTTGGTGCTCCTTATGAGGTGTTGCTTGCAATTAAAGAGGCGAAGCGTTTGCCTGTAATAAATTATGCAGCAGGTGGTATAGCAACACCGGCAGACGCAGCACTCATGATGGAGCTAGGTGCAGATGGTGTATTTGTTGGCTCAGGAATTTTTAAGTCAGAGAAGCCAGAGCTCATTGCAAAGGCAATCGTGCTAGCAACGGCTAATTTTCGAGATTACGACCTGATTGCTCGCTTATCAAAAAATTTAGGTACACCGATGAAGGGGATTGATTTATCCACATTACCAGATTGCGAAAGAATGGCTACGCGCAGTTTATAAATGCTGCTTATAGCTGTTGAAAAATCGGGAGCATGCTTGTTTTTCAACAGCTTACATATGATAGAGTAAATGAATGAATCTATTGGAAGATGAAAAACGTATATATTAGTTAATACGGAACAGGGGGGAACAGATATGAACCAGCTCTATATTAAACAAAAAGTATTTAGCTTGAGTGGGAAGTTTACAGTGAAAAATGCACAGGGAGAAGATGTGTACTTTGTTGAGGGAAGCTTTCTCCAAATTCCAAAAACGTTTACGATATTTAATTCATCACGAGCAGAGGTAGCAGTTATTACGAAAAAGGTTTTTAGCTTTTTACCAACATTTTTTGTTGAAGTAGATGGACGAGAAATGGTGCGAATTAAAAAAGAATTCAGTTTTTTAAAAGCACGTTATTCCATTGTTGCGGAAGGAATTGAGGTGCGGGGCAATTGGTTCGATATGAATTTTTCTATATTTAAGCATGGAGAAGTTGTTGGAAAAGTGAATAAAGAATGGTTTACATGGGGTGATAGCTATAAGGTGGAAGTTTTAGATGAGCAATTGGAGAAGTTAATCATTGCGCTCGTTGTAGCGATTGATTGTGTAAAGGCAGATAATGCAGCGGCTGCATCTGCAGCAACATAAAGCTATTGGAAAAGAACGTATGGCAAAGAGGAAGAAGAATTTTAATTCATATTTCAAAGGCGATATCGTTTATCCCGTATTAACAAATTTGTTTGCGACGAGTAACCGCAGGAGCACAGACCCCCACTTCAAAACAGCAGATAAAATCGAGATGTTTAAGTGGGGGACGTGCGAAACCCCCCTCTGATTGAAGGTTCACTTTATTCGAAGGTGAATTTTACCTTAATAACGTAAGTTTTAATGTACAAATAAATTATGGTAACTAAGTTATATTTAGGATTTCCCGACTGATTGACTTTTCAGAATATTGTTATTAAAATATATTGAAATAGTTAGAGAGGGGAAGGAGTATGCGATCTACAACGATTATTTGTACAGGCTATGCTCGTTTACCGGAGGGAATGGCTGCTAAGAATTTATACGGAGTAATGGGAATTGGCTTTGAAATTGATTCAGAAACTGATCGTATAATAAATGTTTCTTCCACATTTGTCACTTCCATGTGCTCTGATTTTCTTCAATCCATATTTGTTGGGCATGATATGAAATTAGGTTTAGAGGAACAAATCGAACAATTTGAAAATCGCTATTTTGCCCTAGGAAAGAAAGCGGTTTCGGTAGCGATTCGAGATGCATATAATCAATTTTTAATTTATAAAAATAAAATAAAAGTTGACAATTAATTGAGTTCAGACTATTCTGATATTATAAAGTGAAAATTCAATCAGTCGGGGCGTTTCTCATCCCGCACGGATTGTTAGTTGAACCAATCGGGTTTTTACGGGCAGTTGAACTGCCACTTAGCCTTTAAACCTATTTTCACTTAAGTTTTTAAGTGGGAGGCTTAATGCGAGTTAAAATTAAATACAGCTATTTCGATTTGCTTGGAAAACCTTCTAGAAGTAACCCTTCTATGAATTCATTTTTCAAACCCAAACAGAAATAATATTCGTATCGTTATGATTATTTAATGGTGCGTATATTAATTCTGTTTTTTTTATTTTAAAGGAGGATGTTATGAGACACGAAATTAGAATGAATCAAATTTATGAAAAGCTTATATTTTCTAAAACTTGCACCATCGTTTGTTCAGCCGAAAATATCCAATATCTTACGGGTGAAGATATGTCTTTTTCTTCAAGACCCTATTATTTGTTGTTAAAGCCGGATGATACGTTTGAGTTATTTATTAATGAGCTGTATAAACAACATCCGCTAAAAATAAGCAATATAAATATTATTTATTACTTAGATAGTGAGGAGGGAGTTGAGCAGTTAAGCAAGCATATACCATTAAATCAAAAAGTGTTTTTTGATTGTGGTCTTAGCTTACATGATTATTTATATTTGCAGACTAAACGCCCTGATTTACAACTATCCATTACTAGCTACATTGAGGATATAAGAATCATTAAGGATGAAAAAGAAATTGATTGTTTAAGCCAAGCGACTTTAATAACGGATGCTGTTTTTTGTCAATTGCAGGAGCTTATTCATTTACCTGCAACTGAACTATCAATTAAGCATCAAATTATTACTTTATTTGCACAATCAAATGTTCATCAGTTAAATTTCAATCCGATTGTAGCAACAGGGAGAAATACGGTAAATCCGCATCACCTGTCAAGGGAAGTAGGGATTCAAGAAGGGGAATCTATTTTGATTGATATTGGCTGCAAATATAATGGTTACCGTTCAGATATGACGAGGATGATGAAATGTGGTGAGTTGTTAGATGCTAAAATAACGGAATATTTCGATATTTTGAAGGAGATACAATCTACGGTGATTAACATGATAAAGCCGGGTTTAGGCATTAAAGAAGTGGATTTATTTGTTAGAGAAGAGTTAAAAAAGAGAAATTTGCTAGATTATTATACGCATAATCTAGGGCATGGAATTGGTCTAGCAGCGTATGAGTACCCATATATTAATCACTTTTCAAATGATGTATTTCAAGAGGGAATGGTTGTAACAATTGGCCCAGGTATTTATATTGAAGGGCAGTTCGGACTGCGAATTGAAGATGTTGTACACGTTCAACATGAAAGAGCAAAAAAACTAAGCAATCTTTCGAATGAATGGCTAAATATTAATTATTAAGGGGGAAAAATGATGAAAGAGAAAGTTAAATTATTGTTTGTGATGTTATTTGCAGTTGCTGTATTAGCAGCATGTAGCTTTAGTAATCCTGAAGAAAATACTTCTTCAGAAAATGGGGGAACTAGCTTTAAAAATGAAATAAAAATTGGTTTAGATGTCGATGCAACAAAATTAGATACTAGATTAGCAAGCGACTCATCTAGTAAGCGTGTAACTGAAGTTGTATATAACGGTTTAATTCGTCTGAATACAAATTTAGAGCCAACACCAGATTTAGCTGAAAGTTGGGAAAATCCTGATGAGCTAACATGGATTTTTAATTTAAGAGAAGGCGTGAAGTTCCATGATGGTGAAGTATTAACAGCCGAAGATGTGAAATATACATTTGATACAATTCTTGACCCAGCCTTCCAATCAAATTCTTTAGCGTTATTTTCACCGATTAAATCAGTTGAAATAGTAGATGATTATAAGGTGCAATTTAATTTATCACAAGCCTACGCACCATTACTTAGTTATTTAGAAATAGGCATTGTGCCAAAACATATTGCTGAAGTGGATAGTGAATCATTAATTACGAAGCCTATTGGTACAGGTCCATATAAATTCGATAGCTGGGATAAAAATAGCAAAATTGTTTTAACAGCGAATAAAGAATATTACGCTGGCACACCTAAAACAGAAAAATTAACTTACTTTATTATTCCTGATAACTCTACTCGAGTAGCCTCACTAGAATCGGGGGATATAGATTTTATTCACTCGCCGCTTTCAGCATCCGATGTCGAGCGCATGAGAGGGAATAATGATTTCATTACTGAAGAAAAAGAAGGCGTTGGCTACACTTATTTAAACTTTAATATGAAAAATGAAAAAACAGCTGATTTGAAAGTTAGACAAGCTATCTCACATCTTATTGATAAAGAAACGATTTCATCAGCGATTTATCGTGGAATGGACAAGCCTGCAAAATCACCATTAGTGCCATCGTCTTGGGCATATAGCGATGATGTACCCGATTTTGAATATAGCCCGGAAAAAGCGAAGGAATTATTAAAAGAAGCGGGTTATGAGGATACAAATGGTGATGGCATTGTTGATAAAAATGGCGTTAATTTAGAAATTGAGCTTGCTACGCATACGGAGGACCCAAATCGAATTCAAGTAGTGGAGTATTTGCAAAATGAATTTTCTAAAAACGGCATTAAAACAAGGGTAACAACTACAGAATGGTCAACATTTAGCAATAATATGATGGAAGGTAAATATGAAGTTGCTTTATTAGGTTGGTTAAATTTATTTGACCCTGACCGTGCTACGTACAATCAATTCCATTCATCAAGTGGTAACAACTATGGGAAATATAATAATCCTAAAGTCGATGCATTGCTAGAAGAAGGTCGAGAAAATAGCGAGCAAGCGAAACGAAAAGAGATTTATAAAGAAGTCGCAACAATTGTTAATGAAGAAGTAGCTTATAACGTTTTACTATATCAAGGCTATGTTGTTATTCATTCGAAGAAATTAATTGGCTTTGAATCTTCACCAAATGGAAGCTTCTATAGCATGGTTAATGTACAAGTTGAAAATTAATTTTACTGCAGAGGAGAGGGAATAAATATGAAAAAAATAATGAACAAGCTTCTGCAGCTTATTTTAGTACTACTAGGTATAACAATTTTAGTATTTTCCCTGCTTTATTTAATTCCCGGTGACCCAGCTGTTACTTTATTAGGACAAGATGCGACACAAGAGGAAATTAATCGTTTTAAAGAACAAATGGGGCTCAATGCTAGCTATTTAGAGCAGCTAACGAAGTATATAGCTGGCGTTGTTCAAGGGGATTTAGGAAAATCCTATATTCAAAATGAGTCGGTAGTGGACATTGTTTTATCTACCCTTCCTGCAACGTTAGAACTAGCGATAGTAGCGTTAATTATAGCGCTACTTATCGCAATACCGATAGGAATTTTATCAGCAGTGAAAAGGGGCACTTGGATTGATTATTTAGGAATGATTTTCGCTCAAATCGGAGTGTCGATGCCGGTGTTTTGGCTAGGTTTATTATTGATATTAGGCTTTTCTATTCACCTGAATATACTTCCTTCGTTCGGCAGGGGGGACCCAGTTGTTGAGGCATTGCTAAAAACAATAACGACGGGCAATTTATATTATATTTTCGAAAGCTTGAAGTATTTAATTTTACCTGCTCTCGCACTTGGCTTAATGAGCGCTGCTTTTATTACTCGGATGGTGCGAGCTGCGATGCTGGAAGTATTACAGATGGACTATGTTCGCACCGCAGATGCAAAAGGGGTTTCAGACAGCATTATTATTTTAAAACATGCATTTAGAAACGCTTTAATCCCTATTGTCACAATTATTGGCTTACAATTTGGTAATTTGCTAGGGGGCGCAATCGTAACAGAAACGATTTTTGCATGGCCAGGAGTAGGACGACTTATTATTACAGCGATAAGTCAACGAGATTTTACGGTCGTACAAGGCGGTGTATTGGTCATTGCGTTTTTATTCGCAATTATTAACTTAATCGTAGATGTACTTTATACCCTAATCAATCCTCGGATCCGTTCATAAAGGAGGGGACAATTTTGAATGGCGTTGACATAAAGAGAATTTTAAAAAATAAGTCCATAGTAATTGGGGGCACAATCGTTATATTGCTAGTGCTATGTGCAATTTTTGCTCCTTTGATAGCTACACATGATCCATATGAAATGAATATGAATGAAATATTATTGAAGCCAGGAGAAAAAGGTCATCTTCTTGGAACAGATCAATATGGCAGAGATTTATTAACACGAATTATTTACGGTGCGAGAGTATCATTAATCGTTGGCATAAGTTCAGTAGCTATTTCGATGCTAATTGGAGTAGCGATTGGCTTGATAGCAGGTTATTATGGTGGCTGGATTGATGCCTTCTTTATGAGAATTGTTGATATTTTCCTGTCGTTTCCTGTAGTGCTTTTAGCAATTGCATTAGTCGCTGCATTAGGACCAGGTATTGAAAACGTAATTATAGCAATTGGACTCGTTTATTGGACAAATTATGCTCGAGTTGTGAGGGGGAATGTCCTCTCGATTAAAGAAGAAGAATTTGTACAGGCTGCTAAAACAATTGGGTCATCCAATTTTAGAATTATTTTTTACAATATTTTACCTAATACAATGTCATCAATTATTGTAATAGCTACTTTAGGCTTAGGTGTTGCTATTGTATCTGAAGCTACTCTTAGTTTTTTAGGTTTAGGTATAGAACCACCTGAAGCCAGCTGGGGTTGGACGTTGGCATTTGGAATGAAATATATTCGCGAAACAGCCCATCTGTCATTGTATCCGGGATTAGCTATTATCATTACAGTGTTAGGCTTCAACCTATTAGGTGATGGCATTCGCGATTTAACTGACAATAAACTAGAAAAATAACAAATGGAAGAGGAGAATAGCAATGAAAAAAACATATGAAGAAATCGAAATCACACATTTATCAAATGGTGAGAAGGTGACATTTGGAGTTCATAAATATAAAGGTACAGTTGAAGGCCCAATTGTTGCTATTTCTGGTGCTGTGCATGGAGATGAGTTAATTGGTGCAGAAATCATTCGCCGTGTAGCAAAGGAGTTAGAGAACTATGAGCTAAAGGGGCAAGTATGGCTTATCCCAATCGTTAACCAACTTGCATTTGAAAGTGTTACACGCAATACACCACTCGATATGAATAATTTAAATCGTGTTTTCCCTGGTGATGAAAAAGGCTGGATTACAGACCAACTTGCTTTTAAGTTTACAAAGGAAATATTAGAAAAAATAGATGCATTTATTGATATTCATGCTGGTGGTAAAATCCCGATTGTCGATTATGTCTACATTCATAATGATGAAGGTTTATCAAAAGCCTTTTTATCTCCTTATTTATATAGACCAGCAGTAAGCTATGAAGGCACAACTGCTACCGTAACGACAGAATTAAATATACCTTCTGTCACAATTGAAATTGGTGGGGGACCTAACTACGAAAAGGATATTGCACGTGGTGTAGAAGGAATTATTAATCAATTAGTTTATTTAAAAGTAATAGATGGGGAATTGAAAACAGTAGAAAATCAAGTTGTATTAACTGAAATTGCTAGTATCCGACCAACTCAGGGAGGGATGCTAGTACCCGCTTTTGATTTTAGCTATGTAAATAAAATTATCGAAGGGCAGCAAACAATTGCAGAAATTTATAACCCTAAAACATTTGAGCTACTAGAAACGATTAAAGCACCATTTGAAAAAAATGTGATGATATTAATGCGTGGCTATGTTGGAACGGTTAATTCGGGTGATTATGGATGGATGCTTGGGAATATGGAGTCGAAGGAAAATGACTAAAATGACCATCACTTATTGCGACGAGGATTTTGAATTATCAGAGGAATTCGTGAAAATCACATTAGGTCTAGATGAGTTTTATAAAAAAACACAAAACAGTAGCCAAAATGGTTTTTTGAAAACAGAGGGGCTAGTACCTGTACAGCTTGTTGAATCACAAGTCTATCAATACGGCAGCTTTGCACATATTTTAGAGGATTATAGGTCGCTTTATAGTCGATTGAATAATATTCAAAATGAATTAAGACGTGAATATATGGCAAAGCAAATAAATGGAATGATGTACTATATTCGCTATTTAGAGGGCAAGGCGCATTCATTTCGCAACATAGTAAGAAACTTATTATTTGTAGACTCAAATCCTGTAGCAGGGTGGAAAATAAATAGAATTCAGCAAAGGCTTGAAGCCCAATTGAAAGCAGCAGGCTATAGCGGCACAGTGCAGCAAATGTATAAAAAATGGTTTGAAGACAGAAAAGTTGAAACAGATGATATGCTAGCTGTTTTAACAAATTTAATACAAACCGCCAAAGAGGATGTAAGTCGCAAAATGTTCGATGATATTCATAGCATTGAAGCAAAGCCAAAGCTTGTAAAAGATGTACCATTTTCCGCATATGCAGATTATAAATCACGCGAAATGCTTATTAATGCTGACTATCACTACACATATGAGGATTTAAAGCATTTAGTGACGCATGAAGTGTTTCCAGGGCATTTCACACATATGTATAAAAGAGAACAGGCTGTCAAATGCGGAAAAATCCCATTAGATGCTAGCTTAGTTATTACAAACTCTGCATCCAGCCCTATTTTTGAAGGAATTGCAGATTGTGGTCAAATCTTTTTAGGCTGGGATGAAAATGAACATGATGAAATTGCAAAAACAGCTCAGCAATTAAAGATGTGTACGACATTAAATGCAAGCTATCTATTAAATGAATTACAGCTAGATAAATCAGAGGTTGCTAATTATTTAGCCAGCCAAGCTTTTGGACAAGAAAATTGGATTAAATCGAGAATATCGTTTATTGAGGATTTTATTAGAGGGCCTTTTATTTATTCTTATTATCGAGGGTTAGAAAGTCTACTACCTATCGTACAAAGTGTTCCCATAGAGGAAAAACAAGATTTTTATCACTTATTATATGAAAACATGCTAACTGCTGATGAGTTAAAAATATTTTGATAGGAGAGATTTTGATGAGCTTACAATTATCGCGTAAAATGTATGAGGAAATGAGGAATTATTCACCAAGTGGCGTGAATTCAAATAGTCGTTTTGTTGCACCACATCCTACATATTATAAAAAGGGAAATGGTGCATACTTAACGGATTTAGATGGCAATGAATATCTAGATATTGTGTTAGGCAATGGTGCAATTATTTTAGGGCATAATCATAAGAAATTTATGGAGAAATATCATGCCAATTTAGAATCCGGCATTATTACAGGGGTTGAAACACCATTATCAGTAAAGGTAGCTAAAAAGTTTTTAGAGTTTGTGCCAACTGCTGAGCAAGTTAGATTTTCAAATACAGGTACGGAGGCGGTGCTACATGCAATTATGATGGCTCGCTCTTACACAAATAAGCAAGATGTAGCTGTTGTGGAAGGCGCGTATAATGGTTGGAGTGATGTAGTCAATGTCAGCACTTGGGCAGATTTATCACAGGCGGGAGAAGCAGATAAACCAAATCCGTTACCAGGCTCGACAGGCTTAAATCAAAAAATTGTAGAAAGTACAGTTGTGATTCCTTTTAATAATATTGAAGCAACACAAAAAATTATTGAGGAAAATCATGAGCGTTTAGCTGCGCTTGTGTTAGAGCCAACATTAATTGATATAGGCTATATATCTGGAAATATTGAATTTTTAAAGGCTGTAAGAGAACTATGTACAAAATACAATATTGTTCTTATTTTCGATGAGCTATTAACAGGCTTTAGGGAATCAGAAGGCGGCTATCAAAAAAGAATTGGTGTGACGCCTGATTTATCAACTTTTGGTAAAGCAATTGCAAATGGTTTTCCATTATCAGCGGTAGCTGGTAAAAAAGAAATTATGCAAATTGCGGAGGCGAAACCAGGCGGTTATGCGTTTGTTGGAACATACAATGGTCATCAATCTTCTTTAGCAGCAGCTTTAGCATTTTTCGAAGTATATGAAGAAGAAAATGTATTACAAAAGTTGGATGAACGTACAGAAAGATTAATCAAATTCTTTAATTCTAAGGCAAGCGAGCTAAACATTGATGCGCATATGGTTGGAAAGGGTGGGCATATTCATTGGTATTTTACAAAAGAGAAGCCAACAAATTATCGTGAGGCTGCACATGGGAATGCAGAGCAATACATCGCTTTTATTCAATCAATGCAGGGCGACCAATTGTACTGCTTAGCAAAGCCATTGTCTCATCACGCTATTTCATTGGCACATGAGGATAAGGAGCTAACGATACTTGAGGCAGCAATGGAAAAGGCATTGAAACAAGTAGCAAAAATTTAAACAGTGCTATGAAGGTGAGGAGGGATTCAATTGACACAAAAAGTATTAGAGGTAAATAATTTGTCAACTTCATTTCATAAAGAGAAGGACAAAGTGAATATTGTTGATGGGATTTCATTTGATATATATGAACGAGAATCGATAGGCATTGTTGGTGAGAGTGGATGTGGTAAGTCATTAACAGCGCTTTCGATTATGGGTTTAATAAAAAAACCGCTAACAATACAGGCTGATACATTATGCTTTGCGGAGCAATATGATTTAAGCCAATTAACACGAAAAAAATATAAAAAAATACGAGCTGTTGAGTTGTCGATGATCTTCCAAGAACCTATGACTGCTTTAAATCCTGTAATGAAAATAGGGAAACAAATCGAAGAAGTATTAAAAATTCATACGAAATTAAATAAATCAGAGCGAAAAGAAGAAATTATTCAATTAATTAAACAAGTCGGCATATCAAGACCTGAAGAAATCGTAAAAAACTATCCTCACCAGTTATCAGGCGGTATGCGTCAAAGAATTATGATTGCTATGGCAATTATATGCAAGCCTAAATTACTTATAGCAGATGAACCGACTACCGCTTTAGATGTTACGATACAAGCACAAATTATAGATTTAATTAAAGAAATTCAGGCAAATAATAATATGGCATTGATGTTAATCACACATGATTTAGGTGTTGTACATGAATCCTGTGATCGTGTAGCGGTTATGTATGCTGGGCGCATTGTAGAAATAGGTAAGGTTAAGGATGTATTGCATAAGCCTTTACATCCTTATACACAAGGATTATTAGCATCTTTACCAACAACAGCAGCTGGACAAGCACGATTATCGTATATTAAAGGAAACGTGCCAAGACCGGGAAATTGGTCTAAAGGCTGTAGATTTGCGGATCGTTGTCCACAAGCAATGAAAAAATGTCATGAAGTACCACCTGAATTAATAACTCAAGAAAATCAGACGAGCGTTGCTTGTTGGTTATATGAAAACGAGGCGGTGAGTACGAATGGAAATCAAGGATGAAGTAATACTAAATGTAAAAGAGCTCAAAAAATATTATCCGATGAAAAAAAACAAAGCGGGTGCTACAGTTGTAAAGGCTGTTGATAATGTCGATTTTCATATTAAAAAAGGCGAAACATTAGGGATTGTTGGTGAAAGTGGCTGCGGAAAATCAACTTTAGCTAAAGTCATTATTCAATTATTAGAAGCTACAACAGGTGATATTTTGCTTGAGGGCAAGTCTTTAATGAATTGCAAAGGACCAAAATTAAAGGAAGTACGTCGCAGTATGCAAATGATTTTCCAAGACCCTTACGCAAGCTTAAATCCTAGATGGACGATTGAGAGAACCTTATTAGAGCCATTAATTGTTCATAAAATTGGAACAAAGCAGGAACGGCAAAAAATTATTAAAAACATTATGAAAGATGTGGGGTTAGACGAATCCTATTTATCGCGATACCCACATGAATTCAGTGGCGGTCAACGTCAGCGTATCGGGATAGCTAGAGCGCTTGTCTTAAATCCGAAGTTAATTATTGCAGATGAACCTGTTTCAGCACTCGATATATCTGTCCAAGCTCAAATATTAAATTTACTGAAGGATTTACAAGAGGAATATGATTTAACCTATATGTTTATCACGCATGACCTTTCTGTTGTTCAATATATAGCAGACCGAATAATGGTTATGTATTTAGGGAGAATTGTAGAAATTGGCGATACTGAAACGATATTTTCCAAACCTTTACATCCTTATACAGAGGCGCTTATCTCAGCAGTACCTCAAGTAACAGAGGAAAAAAGTAAAGAGCGCATCATTATAAAAGGAGATTTGCCAAGTCCAACATCACCACCAACTGGCTGCCACTTTCATACTCGCTGCCCATTTGCAATGGAAAAATGCAAAACGGAGCAGCCACAACTACAATTTACAAATGACTCAAGGGCAGTAGCGTGTCACTTACATTCTTGATAATAAAGTGAGCCTATAATCAATGGAATTTTATATACAGAAAGAGGGTGTTTGAAAAGCTATTTTGAGACACCTTCTTTTTGTCGTGGAAAGCAATATCACTTTGCTACGGCTTCGCATTCTTCACAGAAGAAGCATGCGGAGCCGTTACTACATTAAGAATGCAAGACATCCGCATAGCTCTCGTGATTTTTTTCAAACTCAGCTTTAGCGAATGGGCATAATGGAAGTATCTTTATATTGTTTGTGCGTGCATGTTCAACAAATGCCTGTACCATTTTTTTACCGACACCTAACCCACGTGCAGCATCATAAACACCCGTATGGTCAATAATATAAAACTTATCGTTGGAATTGACGAATGTCATCTCGCCAAGTTCTACACCATCTTTTGTAGCGATAACTCGTTTTTCATCAATAGTAATTTCCATAATTGCTTCCTTCCTAAAGACATATTGCAACGCCTTTGTTGGGCATGTGTCAATAATACGAGCTACCTCATCAGCAGATTTAGCATCTACTAGTACCCACGGTTTTCTTTTTGGATTGAACACATCAATGCTCCCTTTAACACAGTTCCCAACATGCTCACATAAATCCTTTGAGTAAAAAACGTCGATTTTTTCTCCACTATATTTACGATAACCAGCGTTTAATAATTGTTGTTCACTCATTTTCACCCATCCTCCCTTATAATGTAATATGAAAGTGTGTTTTTATCTTACTTAAAACATTAAAAGATGGCAATGAAAAATATCACTTATAGTTTATCCCGCATTAACGGGCAGTAAGACGCCCACTTCAAAACTTATGTGAAAATATGCTAAGGATAAGTGGGAGATTAACTGCCCGTAAATGCCCGAGTGGTTCAACTAACAATCCGTGGAGAAAAGCATCCACGGATTGAAGGTTCACTTTATCCCGCATTAACGGGCAGTAAGACGGCCACTGCAAGATTTAAGTGAAAATACGCTAAAGGATAAGTGAGAGATTAACTGCCCGTAAAAGCCCGATTGGTTCAACTAACAATCAATTGCGTCACATTGTAATTGATTACATAAGCAATTGAGGTTGTTCATAACGCACATAGGATACTCCGCAATTGATAGCAGCTTCCATAGCTGTTTTTGATGCTTCTTCAGCAAAGGGATGACTAGCATCGACAACACAAGTAATCTCGTGTTGTGTAATCATATCAACTATTTCATTAACTGATAAATCGCTAATTAAAAAGGTGCCAGCCAGGCAAGTACCTTTTGTGATAAGAGTGTGCCCTTGTTGTTGTAAAGTGACAGCTAATTCTCGAGTTTCATTTATTCCTTCTATAAATAAAATCATATGAGCCCTCCTCATGGTCTAACGTGCTTAAAAATAAAAAAGCTGTATCTCTAAAAGTGAAGAGATACAGGCTATGAGATTCCATGTTTAAAAAGTGCGTATATATTCGTATATACACATTCCTTACATTTGATGTCTCGCCTACACTTCTCCCTCCGAAAAGCAAGTGACTAATTAAACGAGCAGGTTTCCTGGCTCGTGCTTCTTTTTACTTTCACATCTTCCCATTCGCTTGAACAGTGATTTTCGTGATTTCATCTGCACTTACAGTAGCGGGGGCTGCATTAGCTTCTCACTAATTTCCCTTTTACCTCAGCATTGCTAAGCACTCATTTAACCATCATATTCGATTATGATTTTACGATAACATATTTTAGCTAGATTTCAACTATTTTATTTTAGGGCTATGTCTAAGAAAGCGCTGATTTCCATTACGGTTGGCGCATTTCCTCCAACTAATGTATTTTCGTTAGAAGGTTTATGAGGGCACTTGTCACTTCTATTTCAACTAGCATGAAAGTAAGCCTAACTCATTCTCATTTTTCAATTGGGCTTATTTGGCAGCCAATACGCCATATTTATTTTTAATACGCTCGAGTTTTTCCCTTATAGGCTTTTCTAATAATAATAAAAAAATCACATTGGAAACAGCATAAACAATCATAAATGGTACAGCGGAAGTTAACGCAAGTACATAAGCTTCCCAGCTGAAAACACCGTACATGGAAATCGTTCCCCAAATGTCCATACCGAAGGAAAAGAAAACGCCTGCAAAAATACCGAATAAAATAAGAGGAATTTTTTTATGCATGATACCTGTTTTACCGAGCAAACCTGCTATAAAGCCAATCATTCCCCACATAAACATTTGAAATGGCGTCCAAGGACCCTGTCCAAAAAACATATTTGATACTAATGCAGAAATGGCTCCTGTTAAAAAACCTGCCTCCGCTCCAAGTGAAAAACCTGTAATCGCTGTGATTGCAGCGACCGGCTTGAAGCCGGGGGTAATGACAAATAACGCTCGACCCGCCACTGAAATAGCAGACATTACGGCTATTACTAAAATTTCGCGCGGCTGAGGCTTTCTCCGTTCAAATGACAGAAAAAAGGGAACAGATGCTAAAATTATAATGACAATTGAAATAAAATAATATTTCCTATCAGCAAATAATGTAATACCCGCATATAAAGTAAGAGGAATTAACACTAGGATGACAAATAGAGAGATGATTAAACGAATGTTTTTTGACATAAAGTAACGACATCCTCACATGTAATGGCATTGCTCAATTGTTCTCTTGTTATTCGATGGGCAGCCGTTGTATAAAAGCTGTTTCCACTATAAAACGCGCGCGGCTCATCCTCTGATACGATATTGCCATCAAAAAACAAGGCACATCTACTGCTATATTGGGCAGAAAATTCAATATCATGTGTCACCATAATAATGGTCATACCTTTTACTTGTAAATCCTTTATTATTTTCGCGAGTTCTTCTTTTGCATGTGCATCTAGTCCTTTTGTCGGTTCATCTAGTAGCAGAATTTTAGGTTCCATTAATAAAAGCTTTGCAAGTGCTAATTTTTGCTGTTCCCCACCGCTTAAATCATACGGATGTCGATGAAGCAAATGTGTTAAGTTAAATAATTGAATCGTCTCTTGTATTTTTTTCTCTTCTATTTTATGTAGATAAGCCATATCATCTAGCTCTTGGCGAACTGTTTTTTGTACAAATAATGATTTTGGGTCCTGCGGTAATAAAGTTAAATATTGCTGATACAATTCTTTGTTGCTGTAGCTTTTTAAAGCTTTATTAAATAATAATAATTTGCCACGATAAGGCTTTTGGAGTCCTGCTAAAATAGCAAGCACTGTAGATTTCCCAGTGCCATTACCACCGATAATTGTTAAAAACTCACATTCTCTTACTTGTAGATTAAAATGCTGGACAATATCTAAACCATTTTTTTCGTAGCGAAAGGCAACATCCTTTGCCTCCAATACAATATTTGCTGTATTTTTTTCTGTTGTTGCTAGCAAATGCGATGAGGCAACGGTGAATTGCTGGTTGCTAAGCCAGCGTTGTCCCTCGCGGATTGTAAGAGGGACGGGCCCTATTCCGTTAAGTAGATGGAAAATCTTCATTGCGGTCGGCAGTGCCGTCAGCATCGCATGATTCGCTGGTAGCTTCTTTAAAATTGCCTTTGGTGGACCGTCGAATAAAATGCTGCCCTCATCCATAATAAATACTCGGTCGGCAAGTGGTAACACTTCTTCTAAACGATGCTCAATTAAAATAATTGTAATGCCTAATTCTTTATTTAAGCGATGCAATGTTTGAATAAATTCCAAGGCAGCTATTGGGTCTAATTGTGATGTTGGCTCATCAAGCAGCAATAATTTTGGCTGCATGACCATAATTGCTGCTAAGTTTAAGAGCTGTTTTTGCCCCCCAGAGAGCGCTGTTGTTTTTTGATGAAACCATTTATGGATGCCGAAAAAATTAGCCATCTCAGCTACTCTACGACGAATTGTTGGTGAGTCGAGGCCGAGGCTCTCTAATCCAAAGGCAAGTTCATGCCATACTTTATCTGTCACAATTTGATTATCGGGATGCTGGGACACATAGCCAATATCAGCAGCAGCAACTTCTGCATCTAGCTGCTGTATATCACAGCCTTTGTAGAAAATAGTTCCTGTCTTATTTCCGTGTGGGCGCAACTCTCGCTTAAAATGGCGCAGCAATGTACTTTTTCCGCAGCCTGATTGACCGATAAGTACTATAAACTCTCCTTGCTCAATTGTTAGATTAATATTTTTTAATACAGAATGTGCTTCATTAGGGTATGTAAAGCTCATATTGTCGATTTTAATGAACGCCATTTTAATGCCCCCCAGATTTCGATTGCTAATGGAATGGAAAGTAGAAGGAAATAGCTACTATAAAATAAAATACTTCCACTATCCCATTTAATTGCTCCAAATGTTGGATAAAAATAAAAAGATGTTGTGCCGATGAAGCTTGCGGCTAGATTACTCAGAAAAAGCAATAGAATAAGTGCCAAGACGAAGCCATCGCGCCGTTCAAAAATAAAAAGTGAAAAGGCAGTTCGTTTTTTTATTCCGTAGCCACGCGCCTTCATAGAATCAGCAGTATCAATAGCATTATCCAATGCCCAAGTAATTAAAATAGATATTATACGCACAGTACATTTGATGCGATGCCAAAATGAGCCAGCCGTATAGTCCATGCCAATAACTTTTTGCGCTTGTACGATTTGTGCTAGCTGATGGCGAAAACGCGGAACTAGGCGTAATGAAATCGACAGTGTGAGAGATAAGGCTGGCGCCACTTTTCCGAACAAATAAATAAACTTGTCAGATGTAATCACTGCATTATAGCAACTAAACCAAAGCATAACCGCTACAATCATAGTGGCAATGGCAATCCCATACATAATGGCCTCTACTGTAAGTGCATTGCCATTTATATAGAGTAGGACGAGCTGCCCATTATGGCTAATTAAAGGATTGATAATAGCCATTAAAAAAAATAGAGGGACGTAGAGCTTCCAATCTTTAAAAAAAAGCTGTCTCCGTAAAGCAATATTTAAGCTAATGGCTGAAAAAATAGTTATCGCTAAATAGATTGGGTGCATAAAAAACATAGATAAGCCAATGGCAGCGACAAAAAAGGAAAAGAGGACGATTGGATGAAATGTTTCAAATGCCTTCATCAATTACCATCCCAATAATGCCCTAAGTCGCGTCCTAAATCGACTGTATAGTTCCATTCAATCACATCTCCATCCTTTAATACATATTGGCTACATCCATAATTTGGATAGACACCATTTACTTGATACATCCAGCCACTTAATTCGCCAGCGCTAAATTCATATAAATGGTTAATGCCTTCTACATAGACACTGCTATAAATGTTTTCGTTAGCTCCTTGGTATTCCATTTGAATTTTATGCTCCTTTGTTGCACGCTTTAGCACGTCCCAAACAGTATCCTTCTCAGATAACAGCTCATATGTAGTTTGCTTTAAAATGATGCCATCTTTCGGAACGTATTGCTCACTTTGGAGGGCTGGGTCTAACATATCCCAATGCTTTAGCAATGTATCCACTCGAATGGCGATTGTGACAGTGCGCTTTTGAGGCACCGGCTTCTGTTGCTGCTCTGTTTCTTGTTGCTTTGGCTTTTCTGTTGGTGTAGTTGCTGTGTTAGCTGTTGGTTTAGTATCAACTTTTTGCTGCTCACTTTTAGGTGTTGTAGGTTTTATGATTTCCTGTTGTTTTTCAATTTCTTGCTTCGTTTCAATCTCTTGTTTGGTTCCAACTTCCTGCTGTCCAATTGCCTCTGTTTCTTGCTGTGTTGCTAGCTCCTCGTTTTGTGGTGAAGGCTCTTCTTCTGACTGCGGAGCTGGCTCCTGTTTTTCAACCGGAGCAGGGGAATTAACGCTCCGCTCCTGCTCCTGCATCTGCTCGAATTGCTCCACTGTTTGAATATTACAAGCTATTAAAATAAAAGCTAGCAATGATACGAGTATGAATTGTAACGTTTTTTTCATATTAATCATTCACTACCTTTAAGAAATTGACATACATTTTTGCTGCATGTGCACGAGTAATAAAATTAGCAGGATTAAACGAACCATCTGCACCCTGTGCAATTTCAAAATCATATAAAAACGTAATTGCCTGCTGTGATTCCTTTTGTAATTTTGCAATATCACTTAAAGGTGCGATATTTGTAGCTAAATAAGCTTTGCCATTTTGATGTGTATAAGCATTTGCTAGCATTACGGCTAATTCCTCGCGCGAAATAGGGGAGGAGGGTGAAAATTTATTTGACTTGCCTACTAATAAATTGGCCTCATAGGCTGCTGCAATTTCTCGCTTTGTCTCATCACTGTATGAGCTAATGTCTGTGAAAGGAGCATTGCTTGTGCTTGTTAAATTGAGTGCTCGAACTAAAATGGATACAGCTTGTACACGTGTTAAATTATTATTTGGCTTAAATGTGTTGTCCTCGTAACCCTTTAGCAAGCCTTGTGCTACTGCCGCCTCAATATCTGATTTTGCCCAATGCGACTCGATATCCTTAAAGCTTACTTTCTGAGGAGGAGCTATTGGCTGGCTTGGTTGCTCTGGTGTCGACGCATTATTCGGCTTTGTATCTGACATATCATAAAGCTTTGTTTTACCAGCAAGCAGTCGATTATAAGCGGCTAATGTATAAGCAGCCTGTTCTGTTGCCATTCCATTTGCTGTGGATTCTGCCAATACATGTTTAAAGCCACCATCCTTTGCGTGATAGAACGTGAAAAAGCTTGTAAATAGTCTATTAAAACGCTGTTCCTTATTGGCATCAATATTTAAGCTTGCAAGCGCTGTAATGACTTGTGCTACACTTTCTAAATTAGTTGTGCCCCAGCTTTGGTAGCTCCCATTTTTATCTTGCAAATTTTGTAATGCGTTAAGAGCCTTATCAATGGATGCTTTAACTTCCGTTTTCTCCTTATATGTTGAAAGGGCTTGAATGGCCATCGCTGTCATATCAGGGTCTGCCTTTGTTCCTGATAAATCCCAGCCCCCATCAGGCAATTGCTTCTTTAAAATATGCTCGATTAGTTTTGCACGTGTTGTTGTTGCTGTTTTAGGAAGTTCAAAATTCCATGTATCTAAAGCGATAAGTGCAAAATAAGCCCCATTAGGACCTTGCCATACGACTTTTTCAAAATCGGCTAATTTGTCAACTAAATTATATCCACCTACATTTGTCGGGTCTTTTCCGATGGCAGTGAGGGCAATAATTAAACGTGAATACTCCGTATATTTGCGGCTATGTAGTTCACCTTTGACCGCCTGTACATGCTTTACGACATTGGCATAGTATTTATCGTAATAACCTTTTGGGACAGCATATTCACCGCGTGCCAGTGCAATAATAAACCACTCATCCCCAAAAGAGGGATTTGGCGCTTTCGTCACCATAAATTGCCCAGTTGTTTTATAAGCATCTATCGTCGAAGCATTTTGTGCAGAAACGGGTGCTACAATTAGCATTAGAGCAAGTAACATCATAAGTAACATAGATAATTTTTGCTTCATTTAATCGACCTCCATTTTAAAAGGGCCATCCAAAAAGGATATACCTTTTGGACAGCCCTAGCTTCTATATTGTCACAACAAGGCTGTATGAAAAGTTTGACTTGTCTTTGATACAATGAAAAATTGATTTTTACTTATTCATTTTATTTCAAAAGAAAAGGTGTTCAATTCAGCATTTACAACCTTTTAAATAGTCGTATGAATCGTTTGAAAATCAATGCTTTCAAGGTTCCTCTTTTTTACGGAGAAAATTACATCATATCTATAATCATTAATGTACGTTTTAAAATTTTGGCTGTTTGATCACGTGTTAATGAAGATTTTGGGTCAAACGAGCCATCAGGCTTACCTGTCATAATATCAAGGCTATTTAATAGCTCGATATACGATTGGTATTCAGAGCTAATTAAATTTTGATCATTATAATTTGTATCGCTAGCTGTCTGTGCCTGATAGTTCACATATTCAAGTACACGAGCCATTAGGGCAGCAGCTTGTTCACGTGTAATATGCGCTTCTGGGTCAAATGTTGAAGCAGTCGTCCCATTTGTAATACCTGCTTCAAACAAAGCTTGAACATCTCGTTCATACCATTTGCCATCAGTATCGCTAAATGGATTTTCACCTGTTAGCTGTAAGCCAAGTGCGCGACTGACCAATGCTGCAAATTGTGCACGAGTAATCGGTTTATTCGGTTCAAATGTATCAGGTGTTACACCTTGAATAACAAGACGACTTGCTAAATACTCAATTTCCTCTTTGTTTGCTAGATGGGCAATATCATTAAATGTAACTGAGCTTTCCGTAACAACGAATGTACCGCTTGCTTTCGTTAATACAATAATTTGACCATCCACGATTTTATGTGGTACTGCTTTATATTGACCACCAACAAGTTGTAAAACAACTGTCTTTGGCGAAATATCACTAGAAGGAATCGTTACTTTTAAGTAATCTTGCTTTGTTGAAAGTGGTTTTAATCTGCCATCAGCGGTTTCGATTCCAAAGTTGACAGTGAATTGGTTATTTTCAGGCTGCTTAGTGACTGAAATTACTACGTTTTCATCTTCCGCAAGTTGAATTCCTGCAAATGTAGCTGTCGGAACTTCTACTTTGAAGTTATTTTCACTTTGAACGATAAGCGTTTGAATATTCTTTTCAAGATATTCTTGAATATTTTCCGATGTAATGACTGCTTTGTTGCTGCCAGCTTCAACTGTAATTTCAGTAACTGTACTGTCCACTACAGTTGTTTCCCCACCATTTTCAGCTTGTTCAGTTTCACAATCTTCCACGCCTTCAGGACATTGCTTTTCTTTGCATTCCTCATCATCCTCAGCGCAGACAGTACCACCAGCGCCGCCACTTTCAATTCCGTCAACATAACCACCAACATCTTTTCCTAAATCAGTTGTATAAAGCCATTCAACAGAATCATTTGCAGAGAGAACGTAATTGGCAGCAGAGTATGAAGGGAAATGACCATTTACTCGATACATCCAACCACTTAAAGCCCCGCGGTCGAATTCATAAAGACCTGCGATACCATCAATATATACGCCATACTCTGTTTGGCGATAGCTTAATGCAATGCCATTTTCCTCAGTTACACGTCTTAAAACATCAAAAGCCGTTTCTCCAGCAAATAATTTAGTTGCTGTTGCTCTTAACGGTACTTCATTGGAAGAAATTCGAATAGATACCGTTGCATAGCCAATTTCCTCTTTTTCAGAAGGAACAGTTGGTGGATTTCCATTATTATCAGGAGGGGAAGGCTCCTCCTCATCGCTATCATCCCCGTCGTCAGGCTTAGATGGATTATCTTTCGTATCTGACATATCGTATAGCGTTGTTTGTCCACTTAGTAAACGGTTGTAGGCTGCTAATGTATAACCAACCTGCACTGTTGCCATGCCATTTGCATTTGTTTGGCTATGAACATGTTTAAAGCCACCGTCAGTTGATTGATATGTCATTATATTAGAAATGACTTTGTTAAATCGTTCATCCTTATTTACATCAATCCCTAAGCTTACAAGTGCTGTTACAACTTGGGCAGCACTTTCAGGGTTTTCAGAACCTTTGAATGAAGAAAAATCTGCTGATTTATAGCCACCATTAGGTAATTGTATTATTGCTAATTTAGCAATTGCTCGATCAATTACTTCTTTTACTTTTATATTACTTTGATAATATGGTGCAAGTGCTTGTAGTGTCATCCCTGTTACGTCTGCGTCATCATTACTACCACTTAATGCAAAGCCACCAACACCTTTAATTTCCTTCGATAAAATATAATCTATTAATTTATCTCGCGTTGTTGTTGCTGTTTCTGGCAAATCGAATGCCCAAGTATCAAGGGCAATCAATGAATAGACTGCGGAGTTTATGCCAGGACTTATAGCAAAATTATAATCTGTTAACTTTTCTACAAGATTGTAACCACCAACATCTCTAGGATCTTTACCAATTGCAGTAAGTGCAATAATTACTCGAGACCAATCTGTTGATTGGCTACCTATTTTCCCATTTGTTGCTTTTACATGTTTTACGAGATTGCTATAATATTGCTCATAATAATCTTTATATTTATCAGAATTGTCACCACGAGCTAATGTTAAAATTGTCCATTCTGAGCCATAAGTAGGTATAGCTGAGCTTGATAATAAATAATTGGCAACAGCATGATAGGCATCGACTGTAGGAGGTTGCAATTCTATTAAACGTTTTTGTAAAGCCTCTAATATTGCATAGTTTGTGACACGAGTTTTGAATTCATCTAGCAATTGATCATAGGCCAGCTGTGCCTCAATTACTTTCGATCTGTCAGCCCAAACTAGTGTTTCTACAGAAGGAAGCGCATCAATTTTAGAGATAACTAGATTGATATCACCTTCTGCATTCAGTATTTTTTCTTTTTCTAACAAAGTATTATAGTTGCCTATGCGACTTTGCCAGTTTCCAGGGTCTGTTATACGTAATAAGCTTTGATACGCATCTTTAGCTGCTTTTAATTGCTCAAAAGCGAATGGGCTAGTTACATCAATGGCATCAATTAACAATGCTACATATTTTGCTTCCTTGGCAAAAAGCTCTTGTTTGTTTGTGACGTCATCTTTAAACGGTTGATTTACAGGGGGTAAACTAGGGACCCATGGATTAGGCACTGTTCGGACGCTAGTTATGCCATTATACTTTTTTCTAGCATAGTCTAGAGATTCTTTTATTATCGGATTTACTGTTAAATCTTCTATTTCTGGAAGTGCGTCAATAGCAAGAATTGCATATTTAACTTCTTTTTCAGCTAACGCATGATCAAGAGCTTCTAATGTTGAATCAGTCGGCTTCCATCGACCGCTAATGTTGAAAAGAGATGTATATACTTTACGTATTTCTTCAAGCTGAGCACTAAGATTTGCATCTAAAGTCGTTATTTGCTCAACAGGAGGTGTCGCATTAGTTGGATCGGTCATATAGTTGATGGCGAAGTTAGCTTCTTTTTGACGTAACAGTTGTTGATAAGGCGTCGTATCGAATATATTTCGTATGCCTAACTGTTGTAATTTAGCTTCTTTTTCTCTAATTGCAACTAGTTGTTGATAAATCGCTTCGGTTGGTTCTAATTCATCAGGCAATGCGATAATTAAATCGCTTATTTCCTTTACTGCCTCTGGAACAACCTGAACTTTAACAGTTTTAGATATTGTATCTACGGTAGCAGTAATCTCTGTATCTCCAATGCCGACAGCTGTTATGAGCCCATCGGCATCAACTGCTGCAACTTCAGGATTACTCGAAGTCCATGTAATTATGGCGCTATCATCTGTAGTTGGGATAGAAGCAGTAAGTTGAGCTGTATCACCCGATTTTAATAATAAAGGTCCCTCTGGATTCAGCTGGATAGCATTAATTAAAGGCGGTGTAAATTCCATAAAAGGAGCTAATCCATCTGAATCACCTAATGGTATCTGTTGCCCAAGCTCGCTTTCAGATTTTAATACATTATCTTGCTCTGTTGAATCTTCCAATTCTATTTCATTATTAGGCTCTATAGCATTATCTTGTTCTATTAAATTATCAAGATTACTATCGCTGATTTCATTAGTATTTTCAATGTTTAGCTCGTTTATTTCTCCTTCAAAATGCTGTGCTTTAATTACACTAACTGGAGAGAATAGTGATAATACTAAAATAAAGACAAGTGCTATATGCAGTTGTTTTTTCCATATAGTCAATTCAAAATCACACCTTTATAAATAGTTAAATACTGACAAGGAAAGAGTGTATCACCTTGTCAGTATTAGTTGACTTAGCTATTGTACTTCGATTTCAAGAGGATCACTTGCTAAACCGCCAAGTAATGCACTAGCAGAGGCCGTAATGATAATAGTGCCTGCATTTGCTTGACCTGCAAATGTAATGACAGCTTGTTGATTTGTATTCACAGTAATCGACTGCGCTGTTAATGCAGTTGTACCTGTATTAATTGTCCAATTTGCTAAATTAGAAGCCGCCACAGTATTAAATAAATCACCAGTTAAATTTACTGTAACAGATGGATTTATATCATCGACAGCAACTGTATTTGTAGTCTTTAATTGAGCCCAAGTTGTGTAATACACACGAACTACATCATTAGCAGATAATACATAAGCGTCTAATCCAACAGTGGGACTGTTACCATTTACTGTATATACCCAGCCATCCCAGCCACCTAGGCTACCAGCTGCTAGTCCTTCGATTGACTCAAGATATGGACCAAAAGTAGGGTGAACTGTTACGACATAAGACTTGTTTTGAGCTGTTAATACTTGCTCTAAAAATGATAATGCAGTTGTACTAGCAGTAACATCTTGAGTTGTGGAAGTAACAATAGGTGTGCCATATAATCCATCAACAGATAAGGAAACATTTGACACTGTTGCTCGTTGTACCTCATTTACCGGCTGTAATACCGCCGCACTTGCTGCTGGTGATACGAGCGAAACTGCCAAAAGCAGGGCAAACGCTAGATGCCACCATTTTTTGAATTGAACCATTTACAAAACCTCCTATTTTTTATTTCGTGAATGTTTTGCAGTTAACTCAAAAATAAAAAGATGCTCCTCCAAAAAGGGGAAGCATCTCATGGAAAACAGAAAATAGGCATAGTGTGCCTGTCCGTCTATTTGCCGTAAGTTCTCCTAGCTTCCGAAGAGAGTTAATACGATGAAATAAAGGCAGGTCTCCTGGCTCGTGTATCCTAGTTCAGAACCTTCCCATCTACTAGAGGCATTTTTCCTCGTTGGACAGTGGTATACTCTGTAGTCATCTACACTTACAGTTGCGGAAACAGCTTCGGTTTTGCACCGAATTCCCTATTAAGCTCATAAATTGAGCACCTTTATTCTGCAGTTACTATTCACTTATTGGTAAGTGTAGCATAATTCTCTGGTTTTCGAAATAGTTAGAAAAAGAGAAAAGACCATCTGAAATAATAAATGTTTCAGATGGCCTCCTTTAAATTTAAAATATTACATCATATTTGCAATTTGTAGCGTTCTTTTTAGTATTTTTGCCGTTTGTCCACGAGTTAATGGAACTTTTGGCTCAAAATTTCCATTCTCTTTTCCTGTCATAATATTAAGGCTATTTAATAGCTCAATATAAAGGTTTTCTCATATCCTTATGAATGTTACTATCAATTTGAGTGTTAAAAATAAGAAGAGGGGTGGCTGACGCATGACAGCAAACACATGGGCATATGCCAAACGCTTAGATGAAACATATGAAATTGCCTCAATGCGGGAGGAGTTTTATATGCAAGAGGGGCGTATTTATTTCGATGGCAATTCATTAGGGCTGATGTCAAAGCGCGCAGAAAAGACGTTACACAGCTTGATGAATTCATGGAAAGAATACGGTATTGATGGTTGGACAAAGGGCGAGCATGCTTGGTTTTTCCTTGCCGAGAAGCTTGGTGCACAAATGGCACAAATTGTAGGCGCACAAAAGGAAGAGGTAGTTGTCACTGGCTCGACAACGAGCAATTTACATCAGCTCGTTGCAACATTTTACAAGCCAGAGGGAAAGAGAACGAAGATTTTAGCGGATGAATTAAATTTCCCCTCTGATATTTATGCTTTAAAATCACAACTAGCATTAAAGGGTTATGATGAGTCACATTTAATTTGCGTGGCATCACGAGATGGGCAAATGCTAGATGAAGAAGATATTATTGCGGCAATGACAGATGAAGTAGCATTAATTGTTTTATCGGGTGTGCTTTATCGCAGTGGGCAAATTTTAAATATGGAGCAATTAACGAAGGCAGCACATGAACGTGGTATTATAATTGGCTTTGATTTATGTCATTCAGTTGGCTCAGTTGTACATCATTTACATGACTGGAATGTGGATTTTGCTTTTTGGTGCACGTATAAGCATTTGAATGGCGGACCGGGTAGTACAGGGGCTCTTTTTGTGCATGAGAAGCATTTTGGGACAGCACCGGGCTTAGCTGGCTGGTTTGGCTCAAATAAAGAAAAGCAATTTACGATGAGTCATACATTTGAGCCAGCATTTGAGGCTGGGGGCTTTCAGGTAGGAACACCAAATGTGTTGAGTATGGCGCCATTGTTAGGAGCGCTTGGGTTGTTTAATGAAATGGGCATTGATAATGTGCGAAAGCGTTCGTTGGCATTATCAGATTACATGCTGCAATGCGTGGAGGATATGCTTGGTGAATATAGCTTTAAAGTGTGTAGCCCAGTAGAGCATGAAAGGCGTGGTGGTCATATTTATCTAGAGCATCCAGATGCCGCACGCATTTGCAAGGCATTGAAGGAGCGCGGTGTTATTCCTGATTTCCGTGCACCACAGGGGATTCGCTTAGCGGCAGTTGCAATGTATAACACATTTGAAGAAGTGTATAAATGTTTTGAAATTTTAAAGGATATTATGGAAACGAAAGCATATGAGAAATTTACGAATGAAAGAGAGATTGTAGCGTAATGGGGTGGATTGATATAACACAGCCGTTGAACAAAAATATCGCGACATGGGCAGGCGATACAAAATTCATCTATGAAACGGTTGCAACAAAGGAGCAAACAGGCTCTGTCAATGTCGGTATGCTACAGATGAGCCTTCACTCAGGCACGCATATGGACGCACCATTTCATTTTGATAACAATGGACAGACATTTGAGCAGCTTGATTTAGAGCGCTGTATCGGAAAAGTGGTCGTTGTGGAATGCTTGGATAGTGAATTTATTGAAATGTCGCATGTTGCAGGGAAAATTACAGGAGTAAATGCTGTATTTTTTAAAACAAAAACGCTAGCTAACGCACATATTTTTCCTCAGGAAGTACCTACACTAACAATAGAAACTGTAGCGTATTTAAAAGAAAGCGGCATTAATTTAATTGGAGTGGATGTGCCATCGGTTGATAAAGTAACTTCAAAGGAGCTACCAATACATCATGCGCTAGTAGAAAGTGATATTTATATAGTAGAAAACTTATTGCTTGAGCATATCAAAGCAGGGCGCTATGAGATGATTATTTTACCTCTATTAATAGAAGGAGCAGATGGTAGTCCTGTAAGAGCAGTCATCAAAGAGGAGGAGCAATAATGTCGAACAATTACAAGCCATTTGAAGATGAGAAAAAAATCGTTACGGATTTCAAAGACCGTATGACCTATACAGATTATTTACATTTAAACGAGGTTTTAGCTTGTCAAAAGCCGCTAACAGATGAGCATGATGAAATGCTTTTTATCGTTGTCCATCATGTCAGTGAGCTTTGGATGAAGCAAATTTTACATGAAGTCAAATCGGCAACGCTTGATATTCATAATGGGCGCTTACCTGAATCATTTAAAAAGCTAGCGCGTGTTTCACAAGTGCAAAACCAGCTAAAAAACGTATGGGATGTGCTTGCAACATTAACGCCTGCTGATTACTTAAATTTCCGAGACCAACTCGGGAATTCATCAGGTTTTCAATCCTATCAAAATCGTTTACTAGAGTTTTATTTTGGCTATAAAACACCGCATATTTTGCAAATTTATGCACATGATGAAAAAATATTAGCAATGCTTCAAGAAGCTTATAATGCGCCTAGCCTATATGATGAAGCGATTCGCACGCTGGCAAAGCGCGGATTTACCATTGATGAGGAAGTATTATCACGCGATGTAACAGCAAAGTATGAGGCAAATGACAGTGTGAAAGAGGCATGGAAGGCTGTTTATCGCGAGCCTGAGAAATATTTTGATTTATATGAGCTTGCTGAGGAGCTTGTCGACATTGAGGACTTATTCCAGCAGTGGCGTTTCCGCCATATGAAAACGGTTGAGCGCATTATTGGCTTTAAAATGGGAACAGGTGGCTCAGGTGGTGTTAGCTATTTGAAAAAAGTGTTAGACCAATATTTCTTCCCAGAGCTATGGCAGCTACGCACAGAGCTTTGATAGGAGTAAGTTTAGTTACGTAAAAATTAGCTTGATTAAATAAAGTGAAACTTCAATCAGTGGAGGTTTTTCTCATCCCCACTGATTGTTAGTTAAACCAATCGGGCTTTTACGGGCAGTATCATTTTCACTTAAGTCTTGAAGTGGAAGCCCTACTGCCTGTTAATGCGTGATAAACTGCTTCTATATACCTAGATAATAATTGAGAAAAATTTAAAAAGAATTTTATAGCTAGTATTTGAAGGTTTTAATATCTTAAGCCCTTATTAAAATACAATTAAATACAAAGGTAGAGCTAAAAATAGGTCTTATAGTTTAGTTCTGTTTTTAGCCTTTTATATACATATGGACCTAATGTATGATAAATAAACAAATTTTGCTATAATTTTTACGCCATTTTTTGTATACTAGAACTATTCTGTTTTTCAGACATAACTTTTGACATAGAAATTAGAAATATTTCGACAAAAAATACAGTACATACTTGTCTGATTCAGAATGCATTATTTTAATACTCGCTAATAGAGGGAAATTCAGTTCAAGTTAATCCGAAGCCTTTCGTGGAAGTCATAAGCTTTATGGCGTTTTTTTGCATGAACTTGGAGAAATCTGGATTAGAGTTAGTCGAGGCGTATTAATACAGAGAAAGGTGAGAATGTATGGAAGTGCAAGAACAAAAAGTAGCGAGTGGTTCAAAAAAGAAATGGCTAATCGGCGGAGGTGTAGCAGCACTTGTTTTAGCAGGAGGGGTTGGTGCAGGAGCGTTATTTATGAAATCTCCGAAAGCCGCATATCTTGCTGCTGAATCTGAAACTGCTAGTGAAATGGTTGCTTTCTTTGAAGATAAGTATAAAGAAGAATTGAAATGGTCCGAATTAGCAAAAACGGCTGTTATCCAAAATGACCTAAAAATTACTGGTGAAATTCAAAGTGATTATGAGGAAAGTCCAATATTCGATATTATTAACTCTTCAGCAATTAATATTTCGGCAACATCAGATGTGAAAAATAAAAAGTTTGCATTCGGTTTAGGTGGGGAGATTGCAGATGTCAAAGTAGATAATTTTGAATTGTTCGCGACACAGGAGGAATATGTATTCAATGCACCGTTTTTAACAGAGGCAATATCTGTTTCAGCAGAAAAGTTAAATGAACTAGCCGATGGCGAACTAAGCTGTGGGCAAGATGTTTTATTTGAAACAGAAATTATGACGAAGGAGCAACAAGAATATATTAAGAAAAACTTAGCTACTACTATTTTCAAAGAGTTACCGGAAGAAGCTTTTACAAAAGAGAAAAATAAAATTGTTATGGATTTATCAAAGCAAGATGTGAAAAAAGTGATGGAAGCCATTGCAAAAAAGCTAGAAACAGACCCTGAACTTGAGACAATTTTAAAGCAAGTTATGGCAACACAAGGTGTTTGTGATGATGAAACCGTTACAGAAATGAAAAAGCAATTGATTGATGGATTGGGTGAAATCGAGTTCGGCTTTGTTTCAACAATTTGGGTTGAAAAGGGTAAAATTATTGAACGAGAATTGAAATTTAAAGAAACAGATGATTTTGTCATTACTGGAAAGCAAACATTTGGTAATGAGTTTACATTTGACTATCAATTGAAAGGTGCTGAAGAGCAGGTTTCCATTGATGGGAAATTCCAAAAAAGTGATAAAGCATCTGACCGTGTTCAACTAGCTTTAGAAGATGTGAAAATTGTTTATGAGTCAGAGGAAAATAAGGAAAAAAATCAGCACAACTTCGAACGTAAATTTATTTTTGAAGGTGCAGGCGAGTCAGTTACGTTAAATTGGGATGGTACATCGGAGTATAGGGCAGATAGCGTAAATGGGGAGCATACAATCTACATTGAAATGGCTGGTCTTGGTAAAATAGCTATAACAATTGAGCAGGACAGTAAAAAAGTAAAGGCTATCGAATTACCAGCTAAAATAAAGGATGTAAGTAATTTATCAGAGGAAGAGCTTTCTGATTATATGGCTACAGTTCTTGAAAATGCTTTAGTTTGGGCAGAAAACTTTATGGAAGAAACAGGCTTTAATGATTACTTCTATGATGACTATTATTATGATGATTACTACTATGATGAAGATTTCGATTTTGATGAATATTACGGGGAAGATTATGACTTCGAGTTTGATGAAGACTATGAAGAAAATCAAGATGATTATTAAAGAGATAGATTATTTGCGCTAGGCGAGTAAGGGGTATATTACATGAAAGTACTGAAAAATATATTCTTTTTTACAACGCAAAATGTACGTTATTTAAAGAAGAAGTGGTCCTCACTTCTTCTTCTTTTTATCATGCCGATTTGCATGATTTCTTTAATTATTCTACTCATATTACAATTCATGATGCCTAGTGAACAACAGAAATCTACACTAGCGATTGTTGACAATGACCGCACTGAAGAAACGAAGGTGTTAACACAATTGCTTGTGATGGCGCTCAAAGGCAATGACTATATTGAGATAGAGCGCATGTCTGAGAAGGAAGCGCAGCAAGCAATGAAAGAGCGACGAATAACAAGCTATGTGCAATTTCCCACAGGTTTAACAAATGATTTATATGCGGGGAATCCAATTGCTTTACCGCTTGTTGGTAATCCAAACAAGCCGATAGAAAATGCGATGATTAAAAACTTGCTTCACAGTATGTCTTCTTATATAGAATCAGCCCAAGCGAGTATTTTGACGGTATATGAATATGCGCAAGAAACGTCGATAAGCAAAGAGAAATATAGGCAGTTACAAGAAGAAATATTTATTGAATACGCTATTTTTACATTAGGAAAAAATAATTTACTTGTTCAAAATACAATCAATAACATTGCCACAAGTAAGCCTGTTTATTATTACACAATTTCAACATTATTCATTTGTCTAACAGTTTGGCTAGTGGGCTTTCATATGCTTTTAATGAAAGAGGAAACGCTTAGTATTCAGAAGCGTTTACAAATGTTTGGTGTGACGGTTGCACAAGGTTTTATTGCTAAGGGGATTGTTGCAATAGTCGGCTCGCTAGTATTTTTAATTGTGCTTTATAGCGTGGCAAATTACTGGCTGGAGCTAGCGCTTTATCCGCTTGATTATATGCGGCTTTTATTGTTCGTGTTATTTTATTGTATTTGCTTTACTTATTTATTAGGGCTTGTAGAGCTTATTTGTCATGATGCTAAAGCGAGGCTTATGCTTCAAATTGCTTTAGTAGTGTTTGTTATTCTGATAAGTGGAGCCGTGTTGCCGATTATTTATTTTCCATACGCACTACAGCACTTTATTACATATACATTTCCTTATGAAGCTTTTTCATGGATGATTGATATTGCACTTGAAAATCGCAACTATGCGAACTATAGTAGTCTAGCTATTTTTGCGGCTGTGAGTGCCATACTTTATCATCTACTGGCACGGCTTCTGGAGAGGAGACAACGATGAAAAGAGCTATTTATTTGCGAATATTGCAATTAAAATATGAATGGAAGTCAACAATCGTATGGCTGTTATTTCCCTTTATAGCGACAATCGTTATTTACAACTTGATGCTTTCTCTTTTAGATGACAGCAAAATACCGATAGGTGTTGCGTTAGAGGATGATTCTACTTATGCAGCGGAAGTAGTTGAGCACTTACAGCAAGTAGAGTATTTAGATGTACGCATTATGAAAAAGTCTGAGATGCTACGTCTTTTAGAGCAGCACGAGCTTGATAGTGTTTTTGTCATTCGTGGCAAGTACGAGGAAAATATGAAATTAGGTAGAAAAAAAATCGTTGAAGCGTATGCCTCGAATCGCTCTTATGCATATGAGGCGGCAAAGGAAATCGTTAGCTCGATTGTAATGGAGCAGGCACTTCGTTCAAAGGTAGTACGTGATGTTGAGCAGCTATTGCAAGATAATGATTTAATGCATTTATTTGATGAACAAATAATTGAGGGGAAAGTAAGTGCTCGCCAAGATGGAACCGATTTAATCTCCATTCCTTTTTCCTTTTTTCAGATGGAACAAGATGTTATGGAGAAATCGCCGTTTATATCAGCTTGGGTTATTTGGTCTAGCTTCACCATATTGTCAACCTTCTTTTTATTTGATTGGCTAGTGAAGGAGCGAAAGGAACCGTCAATGCTACGTTGGTCACTAAGTGCACAGTCCTATAAAAAATACGTCTTTTTCTTATCTGTAATTTATTTCAGTTTTTTTTGTATGATGGATTTATTAGCACTTTTACTATTTAGTTATGAAATATCCGCCTGGGCAATAATGGCACTTTTATTGTTCCGATTGACGTTAAATGGTTACGTTTTTATTCTCGCACACTTATGTAAAAATGTATTAACCTATTATATTTTATCAATTTTATTTACTTTGCTATTTACTTTAACAAGCAGCGGTATTGTACCGATTCGAGATAGCGGCATAATCCATCAATTACTCAGTGCGACACAGCCTCTTTATGCTCTATTGAAGCAGGAAGTGCCATTGTTAGGATTAGCCTTTTGCAGTATATCTCTTCTTTTGTTTAGGAGGTTAAAAGATGCTTGAGGTGCAAACAATTAATAAGAGTTACAAAAAGAAAAGCGTTTTAGAAAATATTTCATTAACTATTGAACGTGGGGAAATCGTCGGGCTTGTCGGTGAGAATGGTGCTGGAAAGTCAACATTACTGCATATTTTATCCACATTACTGCGACCAGATGCGGGTGAAATATATTGGAACGGATTATCATACCGTCAGCACTATCAAGAGATTAAGCAAAAGATTGGCTTTGTTCCTCAGGATTTAGCAATTTGGGAGCATTTTTCAGTTGAAGATAATATGCGCTATTTTGAGCAATTAAGCTGGAAAAATATCGGTATTGAAGCTTGCAAAAAAATTTGTGAAGAGATGCAGCTTGTGCAATGGAAGGAGCCAGTTTCTAGCCTTTCAGGTGGAATGAAGCGCAAATTAAATTTAGCAATTAGTCTTATTCATCAGCCAGAGCTACTGCTATTAGATGAACCAACTGTCGGTATTGATATGCGCTCGAAGCAAGAAATTGGGCGTTTTTTGCAGTTGCTTGCTAAAACACAAGGAACTACGATAATTTATACTTCTCACGATATGAGTGAAATAGAGCAATTTACAGACAGAGTGCTATTAATAGGAAAGGATTATTACTATCAAAACTTACTGTCAGCGAGGGGAATCCATGTTGATTGTTTATCTTGATTCAATTAATTATGCCCCAGCTAACTTTAGTCCAGAAATTCAAGTGTACAATCATCCGCCGATAGTGTGACAGTACGCTTTACTAATCCGCAAATTTTAGGCTATTATCTCGGCGCTACAGCCGCAGATAAAAGTGTTAGCATTAGCAACACAGATTTCATCTCTGTTTTTGAATTCGTTATGAAATTCCAAGGGATGTTAGATGTTTATAATCAAAAATATAATAAGCATACATTAAATTTATTTTAGGAAAAATGGAGTTTTCCTAAAAGTCCATTTTGTTTTGACACCGCACTGAAATCAATGTTTTCATCGCTTCCCTTTTACTGAAGCGTAACACTGCTAAAGCCAATGTTCATTCCATTTTTAAAAGAGGCGTTCTCTACTTATCCCGTATTAACAAATTTGTTTGCGACGAGTAACCGCAGGAGCACAGACCCCCACTTCAAAACAGCAGATAAAAACAAGATGTTTAAGTGGGGAATCAAACAGCCTGTAAAAACTAAGAATGAGGCCAACACGATGTTGGTCACACAAGCGTTTTCGCAGGATGCGAAAACGCTTGTGTTCCTCTATCACCAATCAGTGGGGGTGTACGAAGCCCCCCACTGATTGAAGGTTCACTTTATATGAATCAACATTTTGCGAAACATCATCGCTACTGTCCAAAATGCCGGCTATGCACGGCTTTTTGGACAGCCCTAGCCCTCAATCAACTATTCAATCGTTATTTTCTTTAATGCTTCGTTACCTGTGTACCAATCAAACTCAATTTCAAATGAATGCTTGTCACCTTTTTTCGTATAGGAGTATTCGATTTTGAGTTGCTCTGATGGGCGGACAGTTGTTGGTTCAGTTCCTCGGACAAATGTAAACTCCCCATTTTCCTTAAGCTTTTGAGCAATTGCTTCAAGCGTTGTGGCAAATTCTTCTACGTTTTGTTGTTCCTTATGCTTAATTAAAACTTCTGAAACGGGCTTGTTCGGCTTTTGCATCAAAATCCCTCCTCATTCTATTATTATTTCTATTATATCATATTTTCTCCACTTATTTGTAAGCGCTGTCAATTGCGTATAGATGTAATGTATTTTATACTTCTCTCAAGTAGTAGAGGGGGATTTTTTATGTGTATTATCGTATTAGGTTATAAAGTGCATCCAGCGCATTCGTTAATTGTAGCTGCGAATCGAGATGAGTTTTACAGACGACCAGCACAAGCAATGCAAAATTGGTTAGATGCACCGCATATTTGGGCTGGTAGAGATTTGGAAAAAATGGGTACATGGCTTGCTGTAAGTAATAATGGACGCTTTGCAGCAGTGACAAATTACCGTGACCCACGCTTACCGCTTACTGGAGAAAAGTCGAGGGGGGAAGTGCCTGTCGATTTTATGAATACGCCGCTAAGCGCCCTACAGTTTGCACAGCAGCTACAGAAGGAGCGACATTTGTATGGAGCATTTAATGTATTGCTTTATGATGAAGAAAATTTAGTGCATTACAACACGGTGATGGATGAGCTAATGATTGTTCCACCAGGTATTCATTGTATATCAAATGCGACGCTTAATACACCATGGCCAAAAGTGATGCGTTTAAAGAATGCTTTTAATGAAACAATTGAAACAACTACGGAAGATGAGGCATTATTTGCAATTTTAAAGGACACAATAAGAGCAGAGAATCGGGATTTACCTGCCACAGGCGTGCCGTTTGAAATGGAACAAAAGCTTTCATCTATTTTCATCCATTTTGATGGCTACGGTACGCGAGCTTCTAGCATCGTGAAGAACACTAATAATGGCTGGGATATCGCAGAGCGCAGCTTTATAAATGGACAATTTGCTGGGGATGTGCGATTTGAGATAACAAAACAGCATAGTGAAGTATAATTCCTTTCTATAAAAGGGAATTTACAGATATTAATTGTTGGGGGTATAAAATTGGAAACAATTATAAGAATTAATCATGTAACAATTCAATGCTTAAAAAATGTAAAACACGGCATATTTAAAACGAATTCTACTTTTAATCTAGATGGGGCTGATATCATCGGGTTTTATGGTCAAAATGGCTCTGGAAAAACGGCTGTTGTTGAAGCATTTAGTCTTTTAAAAACATTGCTACAAGCAAAAGCATTGCCTGATAATAGAAAAAAGCTTATTTATTTTAAAGAAAAAAGCATTGAATTACACATTGAATTTCTTATAACCAACCAATTAGGACAATATTTTGTTAAATATTTTGTGGAATTGCAAGAGGGATACGAAACATTAAAGGTTTTGAAGGAGACTTTATCCTATAAGGAAAATAAAAGTGGAAAACGCTATAAAGAGCTAATATCGAAGCAGGATAACAAAATTTCAATTCGTAATAAAACAATGGAATTGTTTCGCGAAAAGCAAAGAGTTAGCTTGCTAGTAGCCAATCATTTAGCGGATGAAAATGCAACATCCTTTATTTTTAGGGAAGAATTAGCGTGCGTGTTGGCATCGTTTTGTAATGAAGCAGAAAATGAAATAATTAAAAATCTAAAGCAAGATTTTACTGATAATTTCCATGTAATTGATGCGATTCATTACGGTTTACTTGTCGCAAATCTCGTTATGCCTTTTCGTATTCATGTGGAAGGTGTAAGAGGAAACATACCGTATGAATTAAGGGATACAATGCTTTTACCTAGAGAAATGTTTACAACGATTGAAAAAGTTGTGGAACAAACAAATATGGTATTAACAACAATTATTCCAGGGCTTTTTATAAAAGTACGTGAAATAAATATTGAAAAAATGAGTAGTGGACAAGATGGTGTTCGTTTTGAATTTTTGTCGGTAAAGGAGGACATTGAGCTTCCTTTACGTAGCGAATCACAAGGGATATTGAAAATTATTTCCATTTTAAGCACATTAATCGCTGTATATAATAATCCAAATGCTTGTGTTGTGATTGATGAATTAGATGCGGGTATTTTTGAATACTTATTAGGGGAAATGCTAGAAGTTCTTAGTGAAAGTGGGAAAGGTCAATTATTTTTCACGTCGCATAATTTGAGAATTTTAGAGGTGCTCCCAATTCAAAATTTATGGTTTACAACATTAAATGAGGAACAGCGTTATATGCAGCTAAAAGGTGTGAAAAAATTAAGCAATGCGCGTGATATTTATTTGAGAGCGATTCAATTAGGCGGGCAAGATGAGGCTATCTATAATGAAACGAATATGTACGATATTAAAAAGTCTTTTAGGAAAGCAGGTAAAATAATTGGCTAGGGCACAAAAAAAGGTTGTTATTTTATTAGTCGAAGGTGACACTGATGAATTACTACTAATTGAGCGTTTAAGACAGTTATTTAAAGAGAAGGAAATTCGCTTTGAGCCACAAAATGGCGATATCTTCTATCAAAGAGAGAAAAAAGAGTTGGCTATTAAAGAAGTAATCGGAGACAGAGTAAAAGAAATATTAATGAAGCGAAAATTTAAAGCTTCCAATATATTAGCAGTGCTGCATATACTTGATACAGATGGCTGTTTTATAGCGCCAGAGCATATTATAGTCGATACGGAGCAAGGCGTTTTGACACAGTATAATAAAGATTGTATAACGGTTAATTCCGAGGAACAAAAGAGCAGAATTGAGGAGCGCAATGAAATTAGGTCGCGCAATGTCCATATAATGAGTTCAGCAACTCATATTGCGCAATATGCCTATCAAGCTTATTATTTTTCGCGCCATTTAGAGCATGTTGCGTTTAATGAAATGAATCCATGTAAAGAGGATAAGGTAGAAAAGATAGAAGATTTTTTAGAACAGCTAGAAATACCAATTGAGCAATTTCTAGCACAGTATATGCCATTTGAGCAGAATGAGGATTATAGCACGTTATATGCAAAAAGCTGGGAGTTTATTATGGACAACATTAATTCGCTTGAGCAGTATACGAACGCTTCGTTAATGTTTCAGTTTTTAGAAAATGATTCGCAGCATATATAATTTAAACAAAGGGGGATTTTTAATATGCGTGAAGTAGTCATTGTAGCCGCAACTCGAACGGCGGTTGGAAAACGTAAAGGGGCACTTAGTCAAATGCGGGCAGATGATTTAGCCGCAGTAGTTTTGGAAGAGGTTGTGAAGCGAGCTGGTATTCAGAAGGCAGATGTAGAGGATGTTATTTTAGGCTGTGTGACGCAAAGCGCGGAGCAGGCAGGGAATATTGCACGGACCGCACTATTAATCGCAGGCTTTCCCGTCCATGTACCTGGCGTGACAATTGACCGTCAATGTGGCTCTAGTCAGCAGGCAGTTCATTTTGCGGCACAGGCCATTTTAGCAGGCGATATGGATATTGTTATTGCTGGTGGTGTGGAAAGTATGACACGTATGATGATGGGCTCAAATTATATGGGAGTAGCACCTAGTGAGCAGCTAACAAAGCAGCATGAAATTATTCACCAAGGCTTATCAGCGGAGCGTATTGCGGAGAAGTGGGGACTGAGTGCAAAGCAATTAAATAACTATGCTGTGATGAGTCATCAGCGTGCATTAAAGGCAATTGCTGAAGGGAAATTTATAGAGGAAATTATTCCTATTGAAGTGCAAAATGAAACAGGTGAGACCGTTATTTTTAATACGGATGAAGGACCAAGAAAAGATACGACGCTGGAAAGCTTGAGCAGCTTAAAAGCTGTTTTTCAAGAGGATGGCGTTATTACAGCGGGCAATGCAAGCCAAATGAGTGATGGTGCATCGGCAGTTTTACTAATGTCACGTGAGAGAGCAGAGGCGCTAGGCATTAAGCCATTAGCTCGCATTGTTGCCCGTGCAGTCGTAGGCTCTGACCCGACACTCATGCTTACAGGTCCAATGGCAGCAACAGAAAAAGTATTGTTAAAAGCAGGTTTATCTTTAGCTGATATGGATACATATGAGGTGAACGAAGCCTTTGCACCAGTGCCTCTTGCTTGGGCAAGGGATACAGGGGCAAGCATTGACAAATTAAATGTAGACGGTGGTGCAATTGCTTTAGGGCATCCACTTGGTGCAACAGGTACAAAGCTACTGACGACAATGCTTTACCGCATGCAAAGAGAGCAGCAGCGCTACGGTTTACTAGCAATTTGTGAAGGTATGGGCATGGCGAATGCAACGATTATTGAAAGGCTTTAGTGGGACGCTGGCAGGTGTGTTTTAAAAAATAGCTTACTAAGGTAGGAGAGCAAAAAGGTTTTTGGAAAATGAAGGAAATATTAGATTTAAAGGAGGGGGCTGCCTTTTCGGGCAGCCCTTGACTTAGAAAAAGTATTTTCTTTAGAACAAGGAAGTAAAAGGTATTCATAGGAAATTTGTTTTTGATGTGCTTAAGTTAGCTATCGAATGCCTCCGAATAACGCACAGTACCCTGCACATTTTGTAGTGCATCTGGCACTAATTCAAGTGCCATAAAAATCTCGCTTGGTACCTCAAATGGAGCAAAAATATTCCACCCTCGCGCTTGACGGAAGCCGAATTTCGGATAGTATGCCGCATGGCCTAGTACGATAACCGATTGCTGACCGATTTCGGCTGCTTTTTGCAATACCTCCTGTATCAATTGACTACCGACTCCTTTATTTTGACATGCCGGTAAAACCGAGACAGGTGCAAGTGCTAAAGAATCAATAGATTTCTCGCCATCTTCAATCGTAATTTTCGATAGTAAAATGTGACCGATTATTTTATCTTCACTATCAACTGCGACTAACGAAAGCTCCGGTAAAAAAGCGGATGATTGACGAATACGCTGTACAAGGAAATGCTCCTTTTGATTGCTCATATCCTCATCTAAAAAAGCTTGACGTATTACATCCTCAGTAATTTCATAATCTGACGGACGCTCTTGTCGAATTGAAAAGTTCATATATAAATCTCCTTAATAAAATTCTCTCTATTAATTATGCACTATAATTGATTATACATCTATAATATCCAATGAAAATATATAATTTGTTCATTAAATCAACTATCTTTTTCATAGCAATGCGATATACTTTACACAAGATTATGTTGATTGGAGAGTTTGACAATGGGAGCAGAGAAATACCAGCAAATGATGTATCAACGCATGCGCGAAAAATTTCAAGAATGGGCTAAGGCAGACTCCATTATAGAAAAAGAAATATATTCTTTTTTACATATGTTAAAAGGAACTGCTGGCTCAGTTGGATTAAATGAGCTAACGATAATCGCTACTGACAAGCTGGTAAATCTTAATGATACGAGTGAGAAGGAATGGGGAAAGCGCGAGTGGACATTTTATTTAAGTCCGCTAATTGAAGCTCTTTCATTTTATGAAACGAATAATCCTTCACAAGAAATAAAGGAAACATCATTAAACCTTGTGACGAGTGGTATAACAAAAGAGTTTATATTAATTGTTGATGATGATATGGTGTTTATTTCTTATTTAAAAAATATTTTAGAGGAAAAAGGTTTTTCAGTGATGATTGCTCATAATGGCAAGCGTGGAATTGAGTTAATTTATGAGTTACAGCCTGCCATCGTCTTTTTAGACATTATGTTACCAGATATAGATGGCTTCTCTATTTTAAATAATATTAAAAAAATAAAAAAAGACCGCACATTTATTGCAATTATGAGCAGTCATCATAGCAAGGAAAATCGAATTAAAGCGTTTGAGCTAGGTGCAATGGATTTCGTTGCTAAGCCGATTGATGAAGATGTTTTGCTCGCATATGTGACGAATCGTCTAGCTTATAGAAAAGAGCTTGAATATGCCATTGTCATTGATGAATTAACACAAGTGTATAATCGAAAATATTTTGAAAGCCAATTAAAAATGTTAATTCAGCAATACGAGAGGATGAAAGAAGTATTTACGATTGCCATTCTTGATTTAGATTATTTTAAAAAAGTAAATGACACTTATGGACATTTAGTTGGGGATGAAGTGTTAAGGGGCTTTGCAGCGCTCGTCAAGGAATTGAAGAGGGAGCATGATGTGTTCTGTCGCTACGGTGGAGAGGAATTTGTTTTATTAATGCCGAAGACGACAGTTGAGGAAGGCTACAGGCTCGTTGAAAAAGTACGTCAAGCAATGGAAAAGAGGGCTTTTACAGCAAATAATACCGTTTTTCATGTAACATTTTCTTCAGGTATGATGACAGTGGGCCCAAATTATAAGCATGAAAAGAAATTACTAGAGGCAGCAGACCACGCGCTTTATTCAGCAAAGGAAGCGGGCAGAAATTGCGTTGTTTTGTTCGACCATTCAATTATCGATATGAAAAAATCTGAAAAAATTAAAGTCATTGTCATTGATGATGTTTACATTATTCGCGATATAATCGCAAAGCATTTTGAAGGGCTCGTAACAAGCGGCGAAACAATTATCGAAGTAGCTACATATGGTGATGGGCTTGAATTTTTACAATCAAGCTGGTATGACCCGAACTACAAATATGTAATTTTATTAGATTGGATGCTACCGAATATGAGTGGGATTGAGGTATTAAAAGAAATCAGGGCAAATTATAGCTCAAAGGAAGTTATCGTTTCCATGTTGACAGGGCGAATTGGGGAAACGTATGTATTAGAAGCATTTAAAAATGGTGCAGATGACTATATTCGTAAGCCATTCCAAATTGCTGATGTATCATCACGTATATTACATTTAGCAGAACGTATTTTTAAAGGCAGCAAAGGATAGAAAAAGAAGCTGCTAGAAGGAGGTATGATGATGGCAAGAGTTTTAGTAGTTGATGATGAGGAAATTTTGCGTATGCTTATTCGCGATACGCTAGAGGATATGGGGTATGAAATTGAAGAAGCAGAGAATGGGCAGGAAGCGTTAGAAAGAGTGGCACAAGAGCATTATGATTTAATGATTTTAGATTATATGATGCCACATGTTACAGGCATTGAAGTAATTGAACGCTTACCTGCACAAATAAAGGCTAATCTACCAATATTAATGCTGACTGCTAAATCGCAGGAGGAGGATCGCCAAAAGGTGTTTGAAAAAGGGGTGGATTACTTTATGTCAAAGCCATTTAGTCCAGTGAAGTTAATGGAAGTCGTCGAGGATATTTTAAATGGTCAATGACAAGCTGTTATTTAGGAAAAATATACGTAGTCGTTTTTTTAGAAAGCTGCTTTTGATAGCAAGCCTTTTTTTGCTGCTAATTGCTGTACTTTACTTTTATATGAATGAACGCAATAAAAGTTTAGAAAAAGAACAGAGGCTGCTCGTAGAGAAAACAGTCATCGTAGATTCTTTAACTGAAACGTATAAGGATGCTTTTTTTCAAGCGCGAGGGTATTTTGCCTATAAAAACGAGCAATATTTACAGCAAGCATATGCTGATTTAACGGAAATTGACCAACAACTCCAACAATTTGCAACGATGGAGCTAACGTTTGAAGAGCAAGAGCTTTATCAGGAGCTGATGAATTATTTGCTTATTTATCAAGATGATATATTACCAGAGGCTGTTTCCTATGTAGAAAAAGTGGATTATGAGTCTTTACGAACGCTCTCGAATGACCGAATGAATGTTGTTGTTGCTAGAGTAATTAATCTCACCAACGAATATAAAGAAAAAACAGATAAGGAATTAGATGACCTATTTGAAAAAAATATTGGCTATGGGCAAAGTTCTGCAGCTTTATCACTTCTTGTTAGCGTTTTAATTGTGCTACTCATAAGCTTTATTGTGAGAAGGCTGCTCGATAATTTAATTCGACCAATTGAGCAGCTAACGATTGCAACAAATGCGTTTGCTCTTGGACAATCCTTCGATACGAAAGATTTGGAGAAAATGGACGATGAATTAGGTATTTTAGCAAATGCCTTCGTCAATATGACTTTATCCATTCAGGATAAGGAAGAAGAGCTAACGACACAAAATGAAGAATTATTAATGCAGCAGGATGAGTTGCAGGGAAATCAATTGCAGCTACAGCATTCGTTAAATCAGCTTGAAAAATATAATCAGCTTAATCATGCATTAACATTTACGTTAGATAAGCAGCAACTGATTAACAATTTGCATGATTATCTAAATGATATTTATCAATTTGATACGAGCATTTTAACTTGGCTTGAGGGCGATGTTCATGCAATGAAGGGGCTTAGCATTGAGTTTGCTACTAATCTAATGCAGCATTTAGACAGCAATAAGCTTATGCGCCTTGAGCAGGAAGGTTTCTTTGTTATAAAGCGGGAAGTAGCAGCGGGAGAGCGCGGTATAGCACAGGAGCCATATTATGTCTATGACTTATATTCATCCATTTTAAATGCACAAGGCAAGCTTGTCGCAATATTAATGGCGACACGAGAAGGACATGCTTTTTTAGCGGAGGAACAAAGTGGACTAAATGGTTTGTTAAAGCGTGTATCGATTGCCTTTGACCGCATATTAATGTATGAGGAAGTAGAGCGCTCAAGACAATTAAATAAAAATATTATCGAAACGATTAATGAAGGCTTGCAGCTCGTTTCAAGCGCAGGTGATATCGTGTTAATTAACCGTGCCTTTGCACAAATGACGCAAATGCAATCAGCACTAAATACGCAGTTAACTGCCAAAAAGGTGTGGCTAAGCCACTTTGAATCATTTAGCAAAGAGCCAGATGATTTGCGTGCGTTTTTTGAAAAGGCAATTGAGGAAAGCTTCAAGCATACACGCAAACTACGTTACTCTATTTCAACAGAACAGGAAACATTCATCGAAGTATATGCTACATGCTTATTTGAAGGTGCTGAAAAACTAGGGACAATTTTTGTTCATCGTGATATCACGCGTGAATACGAGATTGATAAAATGAAATCTGAGCTTGTCAGCACAGTGAGTCATGAATTGCGTACACCACTTTCGAGTGTGCTTGGCTTTACAGAGCTACTACTAACAAAAACATTAAAGCCTGAGCGTCAACAAAAATATGTCGAAACCATTCATAAAGAGGCTCAGCGTTTAACAAATTTAATTAATGACTTCCTTGATTTGCAACGGATGGAATCTGGTAGACAGCAATACATGATGAAGCCCTTGCAAGTAAATGAGATTGTTATGGATGTCATTAATCGTTTTCGCCACGAAAAAAAACATCATATCCAATTAATTGATAAAGCACGTGCTATTATGGTGAAGGCAGATGAAGAACGGCTAATTCAAGTATTTGTAAATATTGTTAGCAATGCCATCAAGTTTTCACCGAATGGTGGCAATGTAATGATTACACTCGAAAATAAAGGACAAATGCTGCAAGTGGGTGTGCAAGATGAAGGAATTGGCATTGCAAAAGAAGATGTTTCACAGTTATTCCAAAAGTTTAAACGGATTGATAATAGTGCTAGACGTAAAATTGGAGGAACTGGGCTTGGCCTAGCAATTTGTCGTGAAATCATTTTGATGCATAACGGTGATATTTGGATTGAATCTGAGGAAGGGCAAGGTACGATAGTTTACTTTACACTACCTCTAGAAAACGAGCATGAGAGCATGATAGATGAGCAATCCCATTTATTGCTATCACAAGGTGCAAATGTCATGCTTGTTGAGGACGATTCTAGCTTAGCTTTACTATTATCTGAGGAATTAAAAAGTAAAGGCTTTACTGTTATTTACCATAATGACCCGCAAAAGGCATATACAGAAGCGTTAAGCACACCATTCATCGGTATCATTGTTGATTTAATGTTAAGTGATGATATGAGTGGATGGGAATTAATTCAGCAATTAAAGGAAACAGAGCAAACAAGCAAAATACCAATTGTTATTTCTTCCGCACTAGATGAAGCGCAGGAATTAGTAGCGAAATATAAGGTGGAAAAATATTTAACAAAGCCTTATCCACCAGAGGAAATATCAAAAGCGCTTGTACCGTTTTTAATATCTCATGAAAATAGGGGAGGCATCCTCTTTCCAAAGCAAGATTAAAAATGAATTTTAGCGCTATCGGGAAATGTAGGCATTCGCATATTTTCCCGATAGGCGCTTTTTGATTAAGCAATGCGATGACAAGACCATACCATACCTGCAGAGTTGACACCTCCTAAATTTAAGCCAATTGTTAAACCACTTGCCTCATAATATAAATCAATTGTATCGCCTGCATTTAACAATAAATCCCCAGCGAGTGTGACTGTACCGTTTCCTAAAATAGCACGCAATGTTAGTAAAGTGACTGACACGTTTAACAATGGAAACAATCCACTAATTACATTGCTAGAACCATTTCGACGAAGATAAAATGCAGGGTTGATGCCACTACCTAAAGATAAACTAATCGTTGCAGTTGTCGAATAATTAAGCGTAGCAGCAAAGGCATATTTTCCAGTTGTAGGCACTGTAAAGACGCCTGATGTCGCATTAAAGCCTGCTGTTGTGTAATAAGGAGCGGAAACTGTCCAGTTTGTAATAACAGTTGAGCCAGTTGTTATTAATGAGGGTTTAAAGGCTGAGAATCCCTCGGTAAAAGCAGGCCCAGTGGCTCCAGTAGCGCCAGTTTCTCCGGTAGGCCCAGTGGCTCCAGTAGCGCCAGCTTCCCCGGTAGGCCCAGTGGCTCCAGTAGCGCCAGCTTCTCCGGTAGGTCCAGTAGGTCCGGTAGCTCCGGTGACCCCTTTGCAACCTAAGGGACGGTTGCAATTACAATTTTTTGAAGCGCATTTTTTACAATTTTGTATTTCCATCAATTTTCCTCCTTTCTAGCATATTTCAATTTCTTTCAGCAAATTTTTTTACGACGAGTAAGCGCAGGAGCACATGTTTTTATACTGATAGCAAGGTGATAGGTGTAGAAATCATTCTCTCTATAGGCGATAAAATGAATACAGAGAGAAGCTATCTAAAAAACTGTCTTGTTTTGCAAATACTATGCAATTTTAGTTTTCGTTACTTCATTTTAATTTGTGAGAAACACGGCTAAACTATTTGTTTCTCACGTTTCCAAAGAAAGCTCTAAGTAAATTTTTTGCTAAAGTATCATTGCCAACGCCCAAAATTCTGGGTACGTACGGCTTTTTGGACACTCTATGTTAACTTATTCTCCTTATTTGATTAATGGACGGACAAAAAACTATATTTCCTAAAAAGTGTTCCATAAACTATAAAAAATGCAGTGAAAACGGGGGGAGGGGCAATGCATGGACATGACCAAAATAGAAAAGGGGCGACCATTTATATTATTAGGTGAAAATGGTCAGCCTTTAACAGTTGTAGGATTTTCACAAAACTGTCCGTTTATTTCGCGTTTTTTTCATTAATTGCTGTCATAGAAAATGGTCAGTGTGCCATACTTGAAATCCTTTTCCCTTGCTGTTGTCAAAAAAAGCTTGTTCGCACTAAACAGAGGATTATTGTCGATTTGAATTGCTTTTATTGTATGCCAGTTTGTTTCCATATTTATGATAGTTACGTATGTAACAGCGCTGTACAAACAAAAATCTGCACAACAATTTCAGGCAATCCAGAAGGAAAGCCTAGTTTTTCATGGATAAATAATATGCATAATTTAGATAATACCGTAACCTTAAATGTTCATACGGAACAACCCCTTGAATTAAAGCTCTATAAGCGAGGAGGAGCTATTACTATTGTTACAATAGATAAAACATGTAAAGCATTCACCTTACACAATATGAAAGCAATAGAAATCAAAGCACAGGCTAATAGCACAATTGAATTAACGATAACAGCAAAGAAGTTACAAGAGATTTACCTTTAGTAGTTCGGTTGACCAATGCTTCATAATCACTGACACATATACTAGCTATGATTTTATCCTGATTCAGCTCTTGAAATTACAAGGTCTCTTTTGGGTCAGGATAAAGCTTTTGGCAAATAGCATAGATTTTGAAGGCGGACTCCGTCAAAAATCTAGCTATCTATATGCCAAGCTTTCATTGCTTAGAAAAGGAGGTGAGAATATGGCGAAATTAGGAAGCTGTTGCGGTAGTAAAACAAGTGTCCATGATTCTGTATGTCAAGACTTAACATTAACTGATGAGACAGCAGTTACAGTATGGGAGAATTCCACGCCTTTCGCGATTAATGGCACAATTTTAGTGGAAAACGCAAGCTCATCAACAGGAGATGTTACACTAACAGTTACAAGTAGCCCTGCAACACCAGCAATTCCCCCAATTACTCCTGGTAATTCTATATCAATAACGGCAAATAATATTGCGGATATTCAATTAGCAGGTACGGCTGCTTCAGTAGCTAATGTGAAAATTTCATATTCTTTAAATTATAATTTCTAAATATTCAAGGCTATTGGGAAAGCAGAGTTATCTCTGTTTTTTTCAATAGCCTAATTAAATTTTCTATTATCGTTCAGGAAAGAGCTGCTGAAAATACTGTTCGTTATGAAGTATTTGAGGATGCGTTGGATAAAAGCTTTTTGCCTGTATATGATGTTCATAAGCGAGCTCATATTGCTGTAAACGATCATACAGTACACAGAGCTGTAAATGGGGGAGCCATGTTGTAAAAATGTGATTGCGGAATGGTGTATGACTTGGCTCCTTTATAGTGAGTGCCTGCTCATACCAATAAATTGCCTGCTGATTTTTATGCTGCTCCATAAAATAAAAACCGAAGCGACAGCAAGCCTCTGGGCGTGGTGAATCAAATGTGAGACTTCTAGTAATTGATTGGATTGCACGTTTTTCGTTTTGTAAAGCGCTGTAGCAATCAGCCATTTTAAAGCAGGCTTGTATACAATCTTCTACCCAGCCCTGCTCTGTTGCTAAAAACTGTTCGTAGAACGATATTGCTTTTTCATATTGCCTGTGGTCTTTAAGCTCATTCGCATAATAATAAAGGTCGCGCGTTGAAAATACTTCTCCAGCAGTAAGCAATCGCTCATAAATAGCTAGATTGCGCGAAGCATCGCGGCTTAATGGCTGATGCGATATGGCAATATCGCTATGAATGATTGTGCCATCCACTGCTAAATATTCATGCACTGCACCAATCCATTGAAATTGCCGCTGTCTTCTTACAAGTCGATTACGTCTCAGTGAGTAGGTGACATTTCCTTCTGTATCAAAGTTGAGGTGATAATGCATTGAGACAGCATCAACAGTAGGTGAGAGCGTCAATTTTAAATGTTGCAATTTGACCAGCTCTTCATTTGTGATAATGTCGTCCGCATCAAGCCATAAAATATAATCCTTTGTCGCCTGCTGAAAGGAGAAATTTCGCGCTGCTGCAAAATGATGAATCCATTGAAAATCAAAAATTCGAGAAGTATATTTTGCGGCAATGCTTTTTGTTGCGTCTGTGGAGCCTGTATCAATAATGTTAATTTCATCAACAGCTGCTTTAATTGAATCAAGACATCGAGCAAGCACCGCTTCCTCGTTTTTTACAATCATACATAAGCTAATTGTAATGTCGATATGTCCTCCTTTTTGTAAGAAAACCCAAATAAATAATCAAATTTGAGAAAAAATGTTTATTTTTATTTATATGCGGCAACACTAACTGAAAATTCATAGCATCCATAAAGGAGGAGCATTGTTTTGAAATACAAACTAGCAGTAATTAGTTTAGTGTTGTCGTTTTTGTTTAATATAGCAGCAATATCGCCAATGGCGGCTATTCCATTGCCTATAAGCGATCATTTATTTGATGACTACAGCATTCACGCATGGGACGCATTAAATATTGAGGAATTACAGGAAGATGAAACGACCACATACACAGTTGTAGAAGGAGATAATTTATACCGTATAGCATTAAAATACGGCGTCTCACTTAATTCCTTAATGGCATGGAACGGTGTTACAAATACACTAATTTTCCCGGGAGACCAGTTGACGATTTATAATGATGGGGACGAGCCTGCTACTACCTATGAGGAAAAAGTCGTAGCTACAACGCCCGCTACACCACCGAATAATCCAGTACAAAATACAGATGTATTTGAGCAACAGCAAGGTGACGAAATGGTCGTGACCGCAACTGCATATACAGCTTATTGTAAAGGCTGTTCAGGAACAACAGCTTATGGCATTGATTTACGCGCAAATCCAAATCAAAAAGTAATTGCCGTTGACCCAAGGGTAATTCCGCTTGGTACAAAGGTATGGGTAGAGGGCTATGGAGAGGCAATTGCAGGTGATACAGGAGGCGCGATTAAAGGGCATAAAATTGACGTCTTTATCCCTGAATATGAGAATGCAATGCAATGGGGAGTAAAAAAAGTGAAAATTAAAGTTTTAAATTAAAAGGTTATCTGAAAGCAGTGCGCTAGCATGCTTTCAGATAACCTTTTTGCTATTTGATTGAAATATTTGCTACTTAGAAAAATGCATGGTTTTTTAAAAGGGAAAATGCTGCTTTCTATGTCGTTACTCCCTACGTTATTACTTTAGTGTCCCTGTACTAACAATAATTGTTTTTACATGAATGTCTACTTCTAATTTATCTAGTATTTCATCTGTCATTTCGCGTGTCCATTTGCCATGTGTATATTTACGGAAATATTCACTTAAACCAATTGGGTCGACTTGTTTTTTATTTAATTTTTCTACAAATGCTTTAATATCCTTCTCTAATTGTTGATTGATTGATTTTTCTAAGTCACTGATTTCTTTCCATGAATTTAATTTTTCTGTATCTTCAATACTGTATTCACTTAAGGTTGCCTTAATTTCTAAATGGATAGTAAGCTTTGGATAATTCCTATCTTTATTGCTTTCAATTTTGCTTTTGCTTTTAACAAGATTTAGCAATACTTTTGTATCATCAGGTATATCAATTACAAGTGGTGCAAGATTTTTTCTACCTTGTAACGCCTGGATAAAGATTGCTTCATTCGGGGGGATGGTGTCTACCATAACATCATCCTTAAATAATGCGATATTTGCAATTTCAATTCTATCACCAAGTAGCTCAAGATATGGGGCGGAAGCGTCCTTTGTCGTATTTGTCGTACCATAAATAAAATCATGAATATTAGTATTTGGATTAAAGGCTGTATTAAGACTAGGTAGTAGCAAATCGTTTAAATAAAAATTAATATTTGGCTTATCAGGATATTCAGCATAAAGAATGCCCTCTGCACGGTCTTTGACAACAGCAATTAATGCTTTATTACCCACTTCTGCATTGCGATAAATATGCTCAATCACTGTCCTGACCTGCCCTTTGCGAGCAAATTCTTCACTGACTAAAATAACTCGAAGCTGGTTTAAGACAACTTTACGATCAGAAGAAGCTTCGATTTTGACGATACCTTGGGATACTAAATCGGTTTCTGTAGAAAATATCTTCGTGTCTTTTTTAGCGTCGGGTGAATATTGCGGAATCGCGACAGTGAGCTTTTTTGTTTTTTCATCAACATAATCAAATGCCATAATCCCAATCATATCTACTTCTTCAATTGGAATTTTCTTCTCTTGCTCAGAGCACCCAGTGACAAATAACAAAAGGAAAATAAGAAGTAATCTATTCTTCATTGCTGCACCTGCTTTTTTCTGAAAAAATAGATGATGGATAAAAAAATCGGCCAAAGCAGTAATAAATAAAATACATAGTTATTAATTGTAAAGATTTTTTCCTTCAAGTGCTGTGAAAGAGGTATTATAAGCGCAATGAAGATGGCAATTACTAAAATATATAAATGGATTTGAGATTTCGCTAAAATAAGTGATTTAAAGCCCTCATTTGCTGCCCATAAATATAAAGCGACAGTGGAATAAACTAAGAAAATCCAAAGCGTCATTCCGATAATATCAATGCGCTCAATAAAGGAATATTCCCCAGCCTTAAAAATATTTAAAACAGCAAATTCAATATTGCTTAATTGCCATTCAGAAAAATACATAACGCTCACACCTGTCGTAATCAGCATTAAAACACCAGATATCCAAATACCGATTGTTGCATATTTAAAGGCACTTTTCTGCTGAATAATAAACGGATAGTAAAACAAAATAAGCTCATAACCTAAAAAAGATAAATAGCCGTTTTTAGTCGCCTCGTAAAACTCTTGGAATGTGAAATTAAACAAAGGAAAAAAATGACTAAACTCTCCTTTTTGTATAGCCCATTTTGTGAATAAAACCATCGGAATCGTTATAAAGAATGTCAAAATTGAAAAACGAGCAATGGCAAAAATACCACCTCTAACTAAATAAACAAGCAGTGCCAAAAAACAAATAACAGGTAGAGTAATCGTTTGCTCGGGTAATGCAGTGCTTTGAATTAATAGCATATAGCTACTTATAGAATCTATACAAATAATGGTGAATAATAGAACGAGTAAAAAATTAAAAAATTTACCGATTATTTTCCCTAATAAAATTTCATTTATTTGAAATAAATTGTTAGTTGGAAATTTAGAGTTAAGCAATATCATGGGCCATAAAGTAATGGTAGCAATGATGCTGAATAAAATTGGCATAAATGCTTGGCTATAGCCCATGGAACTTAATTTTTGAGGCAGCTGTAATATCCCTGTTCCAATTAAACAACTTTGTACTAAAAACAGTACATGCACTTTAGTTAATACTTTCTTTTGTGTTGACCTCATATTTTTTTCATCCTCATTTTCGTAAATACATTAGCTTTTTTGGCTTTTGGATATACCCATTCGATGTTTTAAAAAAGCCATTGGAAAGCGAATGACACTGTTCAATAAATCTGTCCATTTACGTGGGATAAAAGGAGCCATATAAGGTTCTCCTAAAGAGCGGATGCGTAATAAATGGATGAAAAGCCAAACAAAAACAAGCATTTGCCCAAATAAGCCGAAGCAACCCGCGGCAATAATAAAGAAATAACGTACTAATCGACTTGTGTTACTCATTATAAAAGTAGGAGGCAAAAAGGATAGTAACGCTGATGTTGCAACGAGTACAATTAAAATATTACTAATTAATCCTGCTTCAACAGCCGCTGTTCCGATAACGATACCACCAACAATACCGATTGTTTGTCCAACTTTCGCAGGCATTCGTGAACCAGCCTCTCGCAGGACTTCTATAATTAATTCGATAAATAATACTTCGAATAATGGTGGAAAGGGTACTTTACTTCTAGATTCCTGCAAGTTTAGCAATAGCTCATACGGCAATAAATCCGGGTGAAAGGTCAATGCTGATATATACGTTGGCGTAATCATTATTGTTAAAAAAAAGCCGAAAAAGCGTAAAGAACGAAGTAATGTAGCAGTTGTCCAACGATTATAATAATCCTCAATGCTCGTAAACATTTCGAAAAATGATGTAGGGCATACGATAACGGTTTGGCTATTGTTTATTAAAAGTGCAATTCGACCGTCTAATAAATAATGTGCAATAGTATCTGGTCGCACGCTCATATAATATTGTGGAAAGGGGGAAAATGGATTATCCTCAATTAGCTGCTTCAGCATAGCGGTATCTAATAGTGATGTTGGATTCACGTGCTGAAGGCGCTTTTTCAGTTTCCTTAGCAACTTTTTGTTAACGATATTATCAATATACATAATGGACACTTGATATTGCTTATTACTGCTAAGATACATACTTTCATTTTTTAATAAATGACTTCGAATACGACGTCGAATAAGTGAAATATTTGTTTCTAATGATTCTGTAAAAGAGTCTTGTGGGCCAATCACAGTCGATTCGATTTCTGTATTTGTAATGGCGCGAATAGGTGCGCTATATGTGTCTAATGCTAAATATTGCTGCGTTTCATGAAAATATAAGATAGTATTGCCCGCATTAATTTTTTGCTCAAGTGCAGCGATTTGCTTAAAGTGTATTGGCTCTGCCGTTTGATAAATTTGATAAATTGAATGCGAGAGCGGCACAAGCACAACTGCTTGTAGCGTCATTTTCTCTACAAGAGAGCTTGAATAAATAATTGTTACAAACCCTTCACTTGTTTGTTTTTTTTGGAAAATTATATCGTTTGAATTGTCGGATAGAAGATGTAAGAGCTGTAAAGTATATTGTGCGTTAGGGCTATATTTTGTATTAATTTTCTTGAGCCATTTAGCAGATGAAGTTCGAATTATAATTTTCACAAATATCATTCGCCTTTCCTTCTTGATTATCATAGTTTAGACTGTTTATATGAGTTGTATACGAGAATAATTAGAGAATTTGCCGATGATTTGAAGGCGGTAATGATAGAAAGCATACATAAACTAGTCATAAAGGTGTTGATAAGGTAAAAATGGAAAAGGTATTTGTCATAGCAGATATACATGGTCACTATAATCGTTTAGAAAAATTATTGACGTTTTGGCGACCGGAGGAGGAACAACTCATTTTTTTAGGAGATTATATAGACCGAGGAAAAGAAAGTTTAGCTGTTTTGAAGAAAGTGAAGGCGTTGACAGAACAAGGAGCTATTGCCTTAACAGGTAATCATGAGCGCTTATTTTTAAAATGGTTGGCAGAACCAGAATGGGCACATTACCTAGGAAATAATATAGGGGGAACGGCTACACTTGCTAGCTTACAGCAACCAGAATGGAATGCAAATACGCCTGAAGAAATAGCAAGTTGTATTATAAAATATTATGCTGAGCTACTGGAGTGGATGGATGCATTGCCATTATTTCACCAATGGGATAAATACTTTTTTGTACATGGTGGCATTGATCCAGAAAAAGAGGATGCAGCACAAACAGAGCCACGTGATTTCATATGGATTCGTGAAAAATTCCATCATACACCACATTTAGCAAAAGAGACCGTTGTATTTGGGCATACACCAACGCCTTATTTGAATAACAGTGGTACAGGGGAGCTGTGGATTTCTCCATGTGGGAAAAAAATAGGTCTTGATGGTGGTGTCATCCTAAAGGATGGTCAACTAAATGGAATTGTCCTGACAAAGGGGACGGACGAAGTTATCATTCATTCTATTTCAGAAAATAGTGTTGTAACAGAAACTAAAACTCTGCCAGCAACATCTTATTAAGTAATTGTTCCAGAAAATCTAAAATAATAATAAGGGAGGATAAATGATGCATCATACATTTTTGTTACAAACAAGATGGGACGGAGGGAGAAATGCAGTTGGCACTTTACAGGCTGAGCGTTTATCTACACAGATTTCGATTCCTCCTGAAATGGATGGACCAGGCATCGGAACAAATCCCGATGAAATGTTGCTAGGGGCAGCAGCTACATGCTATATTATTTCGCTTGCCGCAATGCTTGAAAGAACGGGCATTGAAGCAAATTTAAACATGCAATCAGAGGGCATCGTAGATGTGACAAATGGCGTCTTTACATATAAGCAAATTATTCATAATTTAACGATACAGCTTGCTGACAGCACTGAAAAAAATAAAGTGATGGCAGAACGGTTAGCATTAAAAGCTGAATCTACTTGTATGATTAGTAAAGCAATAAGAGGCAATGTGGAAGTATTGGTACAATTGACTATAGCGTAAGGGGAGAAGAGGATGAACGGTCTACAATTTATCGGACAAGTCGTATTATTTTCCATCGTTATATTTTTTCTTAGTGGACGGTTGATTGGTTCACAGGTCAATTTATTTCGTCGTATATTATCCGTTGTATTAAGCGTTATTTTAACCACATTTGTCTTTTGGTACACTTATGTTCGTGATACGGACTATTTAATGGGTGACGTGATGCAAAACGTCATGAATATTGCTACATTGCTATGGGTTGGTAGCATGCTTCTGCTTTCTATGTTATTTTATTTGCTATTTGAGCTATTTGACCCTATTGCTATTGATGAAAATGGTGCACGCATGACAGATAGAAAATCCTTCATTATGCGTATTATTCAACAATGGCGCAGACAAAAGCGCCTACGACAAGTAGTACAAATTGCTGTAACAAACGGCATTACGCGCACTGTCAAGTATGCACGTAACCGAGATAATGATCGTGAGTTAGCGATTGCATTGCGTGACACATTAGAGCAATGTGGCGGCATTTTTATTAAATTCGGGCAGGTTTTATCGACACGCAAGGAATTATTTTCACCGATTTTTATTGATGAGCTTGAAAAGCTACAGCAAAATGTACGCCCCTTAACAGCAGAGCAAGTAAATGAAGTGTTGCAGGCAAATTTAACGCAGCCTGTTGAAGAAGTATTTTCATATTTTAGCGAGGAGCCTCTTGCGGCCGCATCGATTGGACAAGTTCATAAGGCTGTGCTACGTGCAACAAATGAGCAAGTAGCAGTAAAGCTATTGCGTCCCGATGTGAAAGAAATCATGCGTGATGACTTGAGCATTTTAGTAGAATTTGCACAGTGGGTTTCGAGTAAGTCGGTATGGGCAGAAAATCTAGGATTTCGCGATTTAGCGATTGGCTTTGCTGCTTCACTTATGGAGGAAATTGACTTTCAAATTGAAGCACGTAACACCCAGCAAGTAGCGAATGTACTTCGTGCTAGCGCTGATAAGGTGCACATACCTCGCATTTATACACATTATAGTAATGCTAATATTTTAGTGATGGAGTATATTGATGGTAAGTCGGTAGCAGTCGCTGATGAAGTGTATGAGCAGTTTCAAATAAATCGTCATCAATTTGCTCAAAACTTATTCAACAGCTTTTTGGAGCAGGCATTAATTTCAGGTATTTTTCATGCGGACCCTCATCCAGGCAATATTTATATTGCGAAACGTACAGGGACGATGACGCTGTTAGACTTTGGAGCTGTTGGGCGACTGGCTGCGAAGCAACAGGACGGATTAAAGCAATTTTTAATTGGGATTGCATTAAATGACGCAAGTGTTGTCTATGAAGGGGTTGCGGAATTAGTTGAAAATGCAGCAGAAGTCGATCAAGAAGAGATGGAGCAGGCAATTGGGCAAGTATTGCTAAAAATTTCATATACAGAAACTGTACAAACAGATGAGCTTATTTATTCAATTTTCTCCATTGCACGGGAGTTTGGGCTTCATTTTTATCCATCTGTCAGCACCGCATTACGTGCGCTTGTAACATTGGATGGCACGCTTCATACAATCGACCCGAATTTCGACATTTTCCAAGAAGCAAGGGCATTTTCTAGCCATTATATACAAGCGGCAATGAAACGTCCATTTAAAGAGCCATTAACGACGAAAAAATACTTGGAGGAAGAGTTAGCGCTCATTTTACCAACAATTCGAAAAATTCCACGTCGCATGAATCAACTTTTTAAAAAAGTAGAGAGTGGTAAAATTATTTTACATCACGATGTCTTTTCAGATAAGCATAATGCTATCTTTGTAACACAATTATTTTCTCGCTTTGTGTTGTTATTTGTCGGCATTACGTTCGGCTTAATTTCGGTAGCACTATTAGCAATTTCTCAATTTATGCATACTGCTTACGCAATTTATCTAAATACAGTTGCTTATGTCGGCTTATTTTTATGTGCTATTTTACTTGTTCGTTTATCAATTCAAGCGATTCGCGATATGAAGCGTACTTAAAAAACGTATCCATTTTAAAACTTAGAAAAAATGCCCTTTAAAGAATGCTTATATTTTTTCGTAATGATTAATATTTTAGTAAAATGGAAAAGGGTTGTCTGAAAGCAGGTTAGCGTACCGCTTTCAGACAACCCCATTATTTATGCGCGGTCATTATCATCAAATACATCACCACATTCTGGACAGAACTTAGGAACCGCTCCTTCTGGCTGCCAGCCGCATTTATCACATTTGAAGCTTGCGGGCTTTGCCGACCCACATTCCTTACAAAACTTTCCTTCATTTTGTGTACCACATGAACAAACCCAGCCACTTTGAGGTTGAGGCTTCCCACATTCTACACAGAATTTTCCACTATTTGCAGCACCACATGAGCAAGTCCAACCTTGTGCTCCGTTTGCCGTAGGCGGCGTTGGCGTTTGCTGTCCCATTTTAAATAAGTCTTGTGCATTCACCCCACCCGCCTGAGCAGCCATATTCATACCTGCAAAGCCAACGAAAGCGCCCGCCTCATTTTGGGCAGCCATTTTCATCGCATCGCTTTGGGCACCGATCATTGTGGCAGCAGCCATGTTTGGATTACGCAATACCGCATTTTTTTGTAAATCCTTCATCATCTTTTCATCTTCTTCAGATGCTTTCACCGTATTTACACCGAACGAGATAATTGAAATACCACGTAAATTACCCCATTTTTCAGATAGCACATCGTTTAAAGCTTGTGATAGCTCCATCGTACGTCCTGGTAAAGAGCTATAACGAATACCCATATCTGAAATTTTAGCAAAGGCAGGCTGCAGAGCTGTTAATAACTCAGAGCGTAATTGGCTGTCAATTGTTTCGCGACGAAACTCTGTTTGCACATTACCAGAAACATTCGTATAGAACAAAATAGGGTCTACAATTTTGAACGAATATTCACCATTACAGCGAATTGAAATATCGATATCTAGCCCGATATTTGTGTCAATAACACGAAACGGAACGGGGGTCGGAGTTCCATATTTATTGCCTGTAATTTCTTTTGTATTGAAAAAATAAACGCGTTGGTCCTTTGGAGCCTGACCACCAAATGCTACACGTTTTCCAAATGATTTAAAAGATTCAATAATGCTCTCTTTTAAATCGCCGTAAAAGATGCTCGGCTCTGTTGATGTATCGTAAACAAATTCGCCAGCTTCAGCACAAAATTCTACGATTTGTCCTTGGTCGACAATAATCATTGCCTGTCCTTCGTTAATCGCAATTATAGAGCCGTTGCTAATAATATTATCGCTGCCTTTAAAGTTAAAGCCGCGTTTTCCTCGTTTATTTATGCCTTTTGTAATAAGGACATCTGCTGGGATAGACTCGCAGTAAAAGTATTCTCTCCATTGGTCTGCTAAAACTCCCTGTGCTGCACCAATACCTGCTTTTAATAAGCCCATAAAAAAACCCCTCTCTTTTCGTTGTATATGAATAGTATACTTTCTTTTCCGCCAAAAAGATTCATTTTTTGAGAACTTCTTTTCGCAAAATACTCCACGTAAATGAAAAAATTTATTGTTGAGAGGAAAATATCACTTTGCTTTAGTAGATAATCAAAGGTTGTAGCCGTATTCAAGCTTTATATCTCTTTGTGCGGTAAATTTGCTTATAATTATTTATGGTAAAATTATATTAATATAAAATTTTGCTTTCTTACTCTATTGTAATGAAGGGGTTTTTGAAAAAAATAACTAGAAAAATATTATTTTTTAGCTAATAATATAAAGGGAGAGATAATGACAAAGGGGACGGGAAAATGATTATTTTAAATGGTAGTGACTTAACGATTGAACAAATGAAAGCGATTTTATATAAAGGGGAAACAATCGCCATCGATGAAGCAGCAAAACAGCGCGTATTAAAAAGCCGTGAGCATGTGGAGCGCATCGTTGCCGACGATAAAACAGTGTATGGTATTAACACAGGCTTCGGCAAGTTTAGTGACGTGAAAATTGCCGAAGCTGAGGTTGGCGCATTACAAATTAATTTAATTCGTTCACATGCTTGTGGCTTTGGCGAACTATTTCCTGAAACGGTGACACGAGCGATGACAGTGTTACGCTTAAATGCTCTATTAAAAGGATTTTCAGGCATTCGCTATGAAGTATTGGAACGTTTGGCGATGATGGTCAATGAACAAATTCATCCAGCCATTCCACAGCAAGGCTCACTTGGGGCATCAGGCGATTTAGCTCCATTATCTCATTTAGTCTTAACGTTAATTGGAGAAGGCGAAGTTTTGCGAGGTGGTACAGTGCTTGCAGCGAGTGAAGTTTGGAATAAATACGATGTAGAGCCAATCGTCTTGCAAGCAAAGGAAGGTCTTGCACTTATTAATGGAACACAAGCAATGACAGCACAGGGTGTTGTGAACTATATTGAAGCTGAAAAGTTAGCCTACGCGAGCGAGTGGATTAGCGGCTTAACATTGGAGAGTTTACGAGGTATTAAAGATGCTTTCCATCCTACTGTTCATGAGGTGCGCGGCTTTAAAGAACAAAGCGCTGTAGCAGCTCGTATGCGCGATTGGTTTGAAGGCAGCGAGCTCATGACAACGCAAGGTGAATTGCGTGTACAAGACCCTTATTCTTTACGCTGCATTCCACAAATTCATGGGGCAAGCTGGCAAGTTTTAAACTACGTAAAGGAAAAGCTAGAAATTGAAATGAATGCGGCGACAGATAATCCATTAATTTTTGATGAAGAGGACTGCGTTATTTCAGGAGGGAATTTCCACGGTCAGCCAATTGCTTTTGCGATGGATTTCTTAAAAATTGGTGTTGCTGAATTAGCGAATGTTTCTGAGCGTCGTATCGAGCGTCTTGTCAATCCAGCTCTAAGCGAAGGGTTACCAGCATTTTTAAGCGCACACCAAGGCTTGCAATCGGGAGCGATGATTTTACAATATGCAGCAGCAAGCCTCGTATCAGAAAATAAAACACTTGCACATCCAGCATCTGTTGATTCTATTCCATCTTCTGCAAATCAAGAGGACCATGTTAGCATGGGGACAACAGGCGCGCGCCATGCCTATAATATAATTGCGAATACACGACGTGTTTTAGCTATTGAAGCATTTTGTGCTGCGACAGCTGTTGAATATCGAGATGTGAAGAAAATGGCTCCAAAGTTATATGAAAAATGGCAAGAAATCCGTGAAATTGCGGCAGGTATTACAGAGGACCGTGTATTCAATAAAGATGTAGAGAAAATTGCACAATATTTAATGCCTTGATTTTTTGGGCAAATGCTTTCTGTACCGATAGTTAAGCGACAGATACAGAGGTCACCTACCTTTAAAGATGGGGAGGTGAATGTAAGCATTTGACCGATTTCAGCGGGTAGCTAAATACTCGTTAATAAAGAGAAGTTTTTAAGCAAGCTTAAGAAAATCTAGATTATAGTTAGCTGAAGCGTAATTGATTATTAACGAAGCTGTTTACCGAAAATCCTTTGGATAAGTAGGGAAGCAGCTTTTTTCGATTTCCCTTAGAAAAAGCATTGACAATTGTTTGTGATAATCATTTTTTAACAACCTATTTAACCTTTGTATTGCCGAGCGCTAATCGTAGCATACAGCTTGGTCTATTTATTGCGACTGCAGACTTAGGTATTACTTTAGGAGGGGGAGTGATGGGACCAGTCGCAGATTTACTACCTTATTCACAAATGTATTTAGTTTGTGCTGCACTAGGTGTAGGCATGACTCTTTTCGCCTATGTAAGACGCTAGAAGCAGGCGCAAAATGACTTTTTCGCTAGCGTCATGTTATGCTAAGGGGGAATGGAGGAATACATATGGAAAAACCACATTTACTTATTGTTGATGGCATGGCACTACTATTTCGTTCATTTTTCGCCTCCGCTGCGATGAAACAATATATTCGTTTAGAGGATGGCACGCCAACAAATGGAGTACAAGGCTTTGCCCGTCATGTTTTAACAGCTCAAAACTTGATGAAGCCGACGCATTTAGCTGTTTGTTGGGATATGGGCATGCATACATTCCGCAATGATTTATTCGAGGGATATAAAGCAAACCGCCCTGCACCACCAGAAGAAATGCTGCCACAGTTTGATATGGTGAAGGATGTATCAGAAATGATGGGCTGGAAAAACTTCGGCATTAGTGGCTTGGAGGCAGACGATTTAATCGGCTCCATGATTGAGAAATGGAAAGACGATGCGGAAATTACTGTCATTAGCGGTGACCGCGACTTATTACAATTATTAAATGATAAGACAACAATCGCTTTTACTAAAAAGGGTTATACAGAATATGATACGTACACAGAGCAGCGCTTTCGCGAAGAATATGGCATCGCCCCAAAGCAATTTGCTGAGGTGAAGGCGTTTATGGGGGATGCGAGCGATGGCTATCCGGGTGTCAAAGGAATTGGTCCTAAAACAGCACTGCAACTCATTCAAACCTATCATTCAATTGATGGAGTGCTAGCAGCACTTGACCAACTAAAGCCTGCGCAGCGTACTAAAATCCATGAAAGTATGGACATGCTAAAGCTCTCGCATCAGCTCGCAACAATTAATTGTGATGCAGCCATTGAAGCGGAGCTAAATGACTTAGTAGTTCCTGCGTTTAATGAGGCGGTTGCATCACAGCTTGATAATAAAGGCTTGCGCTTAATTATCCGCCACGCACGTTCGCTTGGTCTATAAAGACATTGACGAATAACAAAATTACCGTAATAATAGAAGAAAATTGCTTGCACCACTAGGGGAGCCTTTTGAAAGGCTGAGATGTATATGTACTATGCAGACCCTTTGAACCTGATCTAGCTCACACTAGCGTAGGGAAGTGGCGACATTGATTGAATTTGCTCACTCTATGCCGCTCCCTTTCTACAATGGGTGCGGCATTTTTAAATTTATTTTTAGGAGGAAAATTTGCTTGGAAAGAAATGTGCAAATAATTTGCGCAAATCCACTGATAAGTAATGCTCAAAAATAACAATTAAAAGAGGTGTTGTTTATGTCAGTTCGTAAATTAACTGTTATGGCGCTGTTTGTGGCCATTGCAGTGGCAGGTTCAATGTTTGTAGCGATTCCTACAGGTATTGCGCGTGCATATCCTATTCAACATGCTGTCAATGTTGTGAGTGCTATATTGTTAGGACCTGTGCCAGCTGTAGTAATTGCTTTCGTTACAGCATTAGTTCGTATTTTTACGGGAACAGGCTCGTTACTTGCGATTCCTGGTAGTGTCATCGGGGCTTTTTTAGCGGCTATAGCTTATAAATATAGCCATAAAGTATGGCTGGCGGGTATTGGTGAAGTGATTGGTACAGGTGTGATTGCATCATTAGTAGCTGTCCCATATGCAAAAATATTAATGGGTACATCTGTTACGGCACTTGCTTTTATGCCAGCCTTCCTCGTGTCAAGTGCAATTGGTGCGGTGCTAGGGGTTATTATTGCAGTAAGTTTGCGCAACACTGTATTTGCAAAGCGTTTTGAAACGATATAGAAAATAAGGTTACTCGTCGCAAAAAATTACATGGCATAGCTTCTGTATCATAAAGTGAAACTTCAATCAGTGGGGATGTTTCTCATCCCTGCTGATTGTTAGTTGAACCACTCGGGCATTTACGGGCAGTTAATCTCCCACTTATCCTTAGCGTATTTTCACATAATTTTTGAAGTGGGCGTCTTACTGCCCGTTAATGCGGGATAAAGTGAACCTTCAATCCGTGGATGCTTTTCTCCACGGATTGTTAGTTGAACCACTCGGGCATTTACGGGCAGTTAATCTCCCACTTATCCTTAGCATATTTTCACATAAGTTTTGAAGTGGGCGTCTTACTGCCCGTTAATGCGGGATAAACGGAGCAGCAGGTTCTAGCGCTATATGGAAAGGCAGTTGCTTTTTCATATAGCCCTTATGTATTTTTCTGCTCTATTTTTACAAAGCTTAACACATGCTTATTGTCCTCATAGCAAAATGAACGTATTTGGCTGTTTCGGCCTCGTCCACCGTTATCATGGATGATTAAATATAATTTCCCGTCTTTTCTTTCATAGCCAATGAGTGGAACCCAGTGATATTTGAATAGAGGCTTCTTTTTTGACCGCCACTGTAGGCTAAAATATTGGTCGAATTTCAATGCCACAGGATTTCCTTGTTCAAGCTGTGCCAATGCTTCTGCAAGCGAGCAACCTTGAATAGTAAAATTAGCACCGAACAACTTGCGCATTCTTTTGATGAGACGCCATTGAAATAAGCCGATTTTTGTTGTACCTAGCTGTTTATATAAATCATTAATTTCTTTGGCTATGTGAAAATACTTTAAAATAACGTGTAGCGTTGTTGGACCACATGCAGAATTTTGGTAATTTGGCTGAACGCTCGCATCGTATTGTGAAGTTCCTTTGATTTCTAGCAGTACACGCATTGCAATCCCTCCATTTGTAAAATCCCAAATTTTAACCGTTCTTTTATCATCAAATTCATAGAAGTATGTGAGAGCCTTTATGGACTGGGGGTTCACTTTATTATACGCTGTAAATAAAACATAGTTTCAAAATTTGAAACCAAATGAGCAGGTGCTCCGTCTAACGTGAAACGAAAAAGGGGGGGATAGCGGTTGTCACAGCTAGAGCAATTTATTCGTGAGCATGGTGAGGAACTGTTGCGGCTCGCCTTTACATATGTGAAAAGCAAGGAAGTAGCAGAGGATATCGTTCAAGATGTCCTGTTAAAAGCTTTTGAAAAACAGCAGGATTTTCGAGGCAATGCTAGTTATCGTACATATTTATACCGTATGACTATTAATCGCAGCTACGACTATTTACGAAGTTGGAGCTATAAAAACACTGTACTATCAATGAAAATTCAAACAATCTTTCAAGGGGCAAATTCCGCAGAAAAGCAAGCGATTATGAATAGCGAACAGCAACAAATTGGTTATGCGGTGTTAGCGTTACCAATCAAATATCGTGAAGTTATCGTGCTTCATTATTATAAGGACATGAAAGTCGAAACGATTGCGGAAATTTTAAATTGCTCTGTCAATACGGTGAAAACACGACTTCGTAGAGGACGAGAAAAGCTTAAAAATTGTTTGGAGGGGAGTGGGCTTGATGAGCGGTTCACAAATTAAAAAGGGAATTGACGCAGTCATTGGTGAGGAGCATTGGTTAACAGAGGACAAGGTGAAACAATTAGCAACAAAACCTAAAAAGCATCAACCATTACGCTTCATTCAGCCACTTTTTGCTGTTCTAGCAATAACATGCCTAGCCTTTATTATTTATTTGCTCCCACCTGCTAATGAGCAAGTGCAACCGGCAAGTGAGCTAATTACAAAGCAGTTTGAAAAATTGCTTCCAGAGCAAGCTGCTGATGCTGCGATTAAATATTTCCAAGCAATCGAACGGAAGGATTATGCTTTAATAGAAGAAGTTTCAACGACAGAGGTAGTGGCTTCGAATAAAGAGCTTTTTTTAAAGTACAACGCTATTGATTTTAGTACATTGAAAATAATTAAGATGATTCCACTTACTGAGGAGCTGATGTATAAATTATATATTACACATAATGATGTGACACAGGAGCAGACATATATTCATCCTTTGTTTGTGAAGCAATTAGAGGATGGTAATTTTACAATATATGAAAATATCTATGAGGAATGGTCGGTTTTTGAGCCATTTTTAGCACCAGAGCAATTAGAGCTAGTACCGAGAGAGGCACCGGCAGCACAAATTGTACAAATAAATGATTATATAACAGCTACAGTTAACGTCCAATCACCTCAAAAATTAAATCATTCAGCTACGATTGTTCATTTTATGAAAAAACGCTCTCTTGAGAAGGACAATCGTGTTAACGAAATTTATTTAATATTGGAAAAAGAAGGGCAGTTTTATGAAATAGGTACGTTAAAAGATAACCCTCAGGCAGAATATTATATTTTAGAGGATAAGCGTGCAATTCATATAACGACTAACTATTTTGAGGGTGCAGAATATTATGTTATTTACTATAATGAGCATATGAATAATTTTCAATATGCAAAAGGAGCACTCAGCGAATTAAGTGGGACTAATTCTTATCAAACGCAATTGACAGAGGAAGTTTTATATACTTTCGATGGGAAGGGTACGAATATCGCCTTCATTCAGGATGGCACATTCATGCAAATTGCTATTTTGGATGAGGTAGATAGCCCTGCATGGCTGACAGATTTTTTATTTGTGCGCATGATTGGTGGGAACGCCTTTTATTTACAATATCAAGAAGAATATTTCCAAGCGTCAACTTTTTATCATTTGCAATCATTAGAAAAAGCGCTAAGCCAATAAGGAGGGGGAATTCAATGCTTTGGAAGCCATTATTTGAGCAGGATGTACCAGCAAACCTTCGCTAAAAAGAATTATCTAGATTTAGTAATGCTTATTTGTACTAAAAGCAAGTTATCAGGTACAGATATTGAGAACGTCCATTGCTACAGGTAGTGAGACAAATCCTTTATCTTGCAAGGATGTACAAACACTCACTGAATCTAGATAGAGCCTTCGGCGGATGTCACAGATTTTGAAAGGTGGCCTGCACGACGCAGGTCAGTTAACCGTTGGACAGTTTTAGGTTAACTTTCAGTAAAGAGCTCGAGAAATCTGGATGTAATTACGCGGAGGCGTAATTGATACTTAGACGGAGGGAATAGCTATGAATTTACTACCATATATCGCAGTGTTATTAGCTGCTGTTTTATGGGGAACGACAGGTACAACTCAAACTTTTTTACAAGGAAGCATTTCACCTTTTGCGGTTGCATGCATACGCTCGGCAATCGGAGGGGGCATACTACTTATCTTTGTCCTTTTTGCACGAGCAATTCAGTGGAAAACATGGCCTTGGAAATGGAATATACTTGCGGCATTATCGATTGCCCTGTTCCAATGCTTATTTTTCTCATCCATCCGATATACAGGTGTAGCGATTGGTACAGTTGTAACAATTGGTAGTGCTCCTATTTTTGCAGGGATTATTGAATGGCTTTTTTGGAAAATAAAGCCGACACGCATTTGGGCAATATCGACGAGCTTTGCGATTGTCGGCTGCATATTGCTATTTGCAATTGGCGGAGACGCAACGGTGAATAGCTTTGGTGTCATGTTAGCCCTACTTGGTGGCTGTATGTTTGCTTTTTACACGAATGTCAGCAAACGTTTAACAGAGCGGGTAGCGACATTACCAGCTGTGGCGATGACGTTTTCGTTATGTGCGTTATTTTTAATACCGCTTGCCTGGTCAGATGGTGTTAGCTGGCTAGCAATGCCATCGAATGCTTTAGCGATGCTTTATATGGGCATCATGGCGACGAGTGTTGCCTATGTTTTATTTTTGAATGGCTTGCGCGCGGTCCCCTCTTCGGCTGCGGTAACATTGAGCTTAGCAGAACCATTGACGGCTGCGCTATTAGGGGCGTTTTTCTTAAACGAATATTTAGCGTGGACATCATGGCTAGGTATTATAATGATTTTTGCAGGGATTATTGTTTTGACATTAGGAAATAGAAGGAAAGTTTAACTTCTCTCGGCAGAAGTCTCCCACCTCTATAGGTGACGAGATGAATGCAAGTATTAGGCTATTTTCAGTGGGGGTCCAAACACCCGCTGAATCATAGGGACTCAGTCTAAGAACATCGCCTCCTGCGATAACGACTGGGCAACTAGCATCGTGCGGCGGATATTACAGATTTTGAAGGGAGGCATGCACGACGCAGGTCAGTTAACCGTTAGCGCGTGTCATGACGGTTTTAAGCTAACTTCTACCAAACGGCTTGAAAAATCTGGACGCAATTACGTCGAGGCGTAATTAATAAATGCGTAAGCTGTGCGAAAAGTGTTCATCTTTTCGCACAGCTTTTGCTTCTATATTGAATATTTACTAAAAATGCTTGATTCTGCGAATAATCATCGCGAGGGGCGTCTCAAAATGACTTTTCGGATGTCCCTTTTTCAATTGGTTACAGCAAAACTTTACTGATAGGAAAAGTTAGTTGAGTCATAATTAATTAAAATGATAGGTTAAAATAACTATCTAAATTGAACTCTAATGATTTTCAGCTTGCAAATATCCGTTTTTTTCGTGTTTATTGGTAACTTTTTCTCAAATTAGTCTAATGTACTTATTAAAGAAAAAGTCCTTTTATACTATAATGGATATTGAAAGAGCATGCTTTTTCATTTGGAGGGATATACTATGAAAACACCAAGCCAAAAAAGCCGTTTTTTTAATGTATTTTCTAAGAGAAAAAGTAATGATAACAGCTCGACATATGTAATGGAAACCACTCACGAAGATTTACTACAGTTTTATACTTCACTGGTAACAAATGACCCGGAAATTGTCTTTGTCTTTTCGCGACAAGGAGAGTTGTATGCAGCAAGCCGAGAGAAGATGGAAGCATTTTTCGGCACAGAAATCACTTCAACAAATGACTTTCGTAAATTTACTTCGCCTGAAACACTTAAACAATTAAAAATAAGCTTTATCAACGCATTAAAAGGAATAACAAATCAAGTCGACATTACAGTTCGCAATAAGCAACTTGAAGAACTTCCGCTTACTTTATCGTTTGTGCCGATTAAGGAAGGGGATAGAATAACAAGTGTGTATGTGAAGGTTAGCAGCAACATAGAAAAGCATATGCTAGAATACCAGTATATTTTTGACCATTTGACCTCGGGGATTTGGATGCGTGAATCAATGGACGGTCCCTTTATTTACACATCGAAGGGATTGGAGGAAATATTATGCCTTCCAACAAAAACGCTTTATTTGAATGATAATGCTTGGTTTGAGCTTATTAATGAAGAATATATAAATAGTATTAATCAAGCAAAGACACGTGTTGTTGCAGGTGAAAAAGTACAAGAAATTTATTCAATTACTTGTCTAAATGGTCAAAAAAAGTGGTTGCTTGAACAAATCATACCTCGTTTTAACCAAAGTGGCGACGTAACGAATGTATTTGGACTTGTGCTTGATATTACGAGAGAAATTGAAATGGAGCAAGAGCTATTGTATTTGGCACAATATGATGCGCTAACAGGCCTCCCAAATCAAGCAAAAATGAGAAAAACATTAGGGCAATTTACGAAAAATAAAGAGCCATTTGCAGTTTTACACATTGATATTGACCGCTTCCACATAATAAACAATTCATTAGGCTACACAATTGGTAATGAGGCTTTAAAAATACTAGCGCAAAAACTGAAAAATATGACACCATCTGATGGTGAAATTGCTCGAATGGGTAATAATAGCTTTATGATTCTCGCATATAATCATGCGAATAAAAACAACATACTAAAGTTAGCTGAAGACATTTTAAAAAATATTCAACAGCCATTTACAATTCAAGAATTTGAGTTAAGCGTCACGACAAGCATCGGTATTTCGTTTTACCCAGAGGAAGCTTTAGATGAGAGAACACTGCTTGAAAAAGCACATAATGCCCTGCAGGAGGCAAAGAAAAAAGGAAAGAATAATTATCAGCTTTCGTCGCATGTTGCAAGCATCTCTACTTTCAAGCAATATATATTAGAACGAGATATGCGAAAAGCGATTATTGAAAAGCAATTTGCGGTATTTTATCAGCCTCAAGTCGACCCTAGAAGGGGATTACTTACAGGGGCAAGGGCTTTTATTCGCTGGAATCATCCAGACTGGGGACTTGTTATGCCTGAGGAATTTATTTCTCTAGCTGAAGAGAATCATTTAATCAATCCAATAACAGATTGGCTGTTAGAAAAAGTGCTTCAATCTATGCAAGTATGGCAAAGTGAGCAAATTCCATTAAAACCGATTACAATTATAATTCCAGTGCTACGTTTACTGAAGAAAGGCTTTTATGATTCGGTCTCAAATTTATTAGAGCGATATGAAATCAATCCAGCTTTATTGCGTTTTGAAATTAGCCAAAGCATGTTCTTACATGAGGAAATAATTATTAGTGAATCCATTGAAAGATTTAAGCAACTTGGAATTCGAATTGTCGTTGACGATTTCGGCAAGGGCTATTCCTCACTAGATTATATCCGAAAAATAAGACCGAATATTTTGAAAGTGGATAAAATTTTTGTGCAAAATTTATTCGAAGAAAATAGCATTGATGACGTAATTATTAAATCGACAATTCATTTAGCAAAATCACTCGGGATGGAAGTTGTAGCAGAGGGAGTAGAAACAGTAGAGCAGCTAGAATTTTTGAAGCAAATAGAATGTGATTCTGTGCAAGGCTATATTTTTTCAAAGCCTGCAAAAGAATCAACATTCAAAGCGATATTAAAAACTGGCTATGTTATACCGAAAAGCAAATATAATAAAGCTGTAACTGTGGAAAGGCGGCAGTACTATCGCTATCGTTTCCCATATCCAATACTAGGCTTTTTAACAATTGTTGAGTTTAATGGACATGCAGTAACGGTTGGGAAATCCCCCGTTTTAATTGAGAATATAAGCTTAGGCGGGATGAAGATATTATCTAACCTAAAACTGCCTGTTAATCAGGATATGAAGTTTAATGTAACATTTGATATTATGAACGAGCATTTTGAAATTGCCGGTGAGCTCAGATGGTGGGAAGAGAAGAGTGCAGATGTATTTGGCTACGGTATCCGTTTTAATATGAATACAAATATTGAAAATAGACTGGCGTCAAATATAAATAAATTGAGTGGATACGAGCGAAAGAGCGAAAATATCCCGAATATGACATTTGTGTATAAAGAACCACATAAATATTTCAGAGAATTAAAGAAATAAAGAGCAATATGCATTTCTAAAATGAAAAGTGAGGGACTATTCGAAAAGCGTATATCTTTCCGGATAGTCCCTGCTTCTATATTAAATAATTGCTAAAAATACTTGTACTTGTTGCTTCGCTGTCAGCACAGAAAATAATTACTCGCCACAAGGGGGCGTCTCAAAATGAATTTTCAGATGACCCCTAGCTTTGACGACTTTTAACTTCTTTCTAAGAAATGGTATGATAGTCTATTTTTCAGAAAGGTTAATTTATGCCTGAGCATCTAAAAATTCAGTTACTTGTGCTGGTGATTTTGCATTTGCACTATGTAAATGCGCTAATTTTTCACCATTTTTGAAGATTAATAATGATGGGATACCCATTACTTGATATTTTTCCGCCAGTTCAGGGAAATCATCACGATTAATTGAATACCATTGATATTGGCTGTATTCCTCAATAATTGGGTCGATAAACATATCCATGCGCGTACAGTCTGGGCACCAGCCGGCGAAAAATTTCATAATGACTGCTTGCTCCGTAGAAATCAGCTCATTAAAGCGTTCTAATGTCGTTATTTGTTCCATTGTTATATCACTCCTTTTACGAATAGTGTACACATTTTCACAAAGTAACGGAAGAAATTTAGCTTAATGCGGCGAGGGAGGTGCTTCTTTTTCAATTTTTTGAAAATAATGCGAAAAAAATATTGCTTTAATAAAAGAAATAAACTACACTAAAGACAGAAAATATGTTTTAAAAAATAATATCGTAGTGAGCTATTTTTTTTCACTACAAAATGAATGACTGTTCATTCAAAAGATTGCACAAGGGGGAATTGCTCGTGGCTTACAGCATAAAAAAAGCAGCCGTTTTAGGCTCAGGGGTTATGGGTTCAGGTATTGCAGCGCATTTAGCGAATATCGGTATTCCGACATTATTGTTGGATATTGCACCGAAGGAATTAACAGCAGAGGAGCAGGCGAAGGGGTTAACGCTTGAGCATCCAGCAGTACGCAATCGCTTTGCACAAGGCGCAATGCAAAAATTATTGAAGCAAAAGCCAGCACCGCTTTCATCAAAGCAAAATCTAGCTTTAATTACAGCGGGGAACTTCGAGGATGATTTAGAAAAATTAAAAGATGTGGACTGGATTATTGAAGTAGTCGTTGAAAATTTAGATATAAAAAAGAGCTTATATGAAAAAATTGATGCAGTTAGACAGCCAGGCACAATTATTACATCAAATACATCTGGCATTAGCATTAATGCGATGGCAGAGGGGCGCTCAGAGGATTTTAAAAAGCATTTCCTTGGAACGCATTTCTTCAATCCACCGCGCTACTTAAAGCTATTAGAAGTGATTCCAGCAGAAACAACTGCGCCAGAGGTTGTGGCGTTTATGCGTGACTTTGGTGAGGATGTGCTTGGGAAAGGCGTCGTAATAGCGAAGGATACGCCGAACTTTATCGCTAATCGTATCGGTACATATGGTCTACTTGTGACGATGCGTGAAATGCAGGAGCGCGGCTTTTCAATTGGTGAGGTGGATTCCGTAACAGGACCTTTAATCGGTCGTCCGAAATCCGCGACATTCCGCACGCTAGATGTTGTAGGCTTAGACACGTTTGCACATGTAGCAAAAAATGTTTACGACAATACGACAGGTGAAGAGCAGCAAGTGTTTACAGAATCACCAGTGATGGAAAAAATGATTGCCAATGGCTGGCTCGGTGCAAAATCAGGGCAAGGCTTCTTCTTAAAGCAAGGAAAGGAAATTCTTGAATTAAACCTACAAACATTCGAATACGAGCCAGTGAAAAAATTGAAAACACCATCGATGGAAATGGCAAAGCAAGTGAAGGGCTTAGCAAATAAGGTGAAGACGCTTGTTTATGCGAATGACCGTGTTGGTGAGCTATTATGGAATGTCTTTGCACCAACATTAATTTATTCCGCACAGCTCCATGGCGAAATTGCAGATGATATCGTCGCAATCGACAATGCGATGAAATGGGGCTTCGGTTGGACACAAGGACCATTTGAAATTTGGGATGCAATCGGTGTAAAAGATTCCGTTGCAAAAATGGAAGCGGAAGGGCTTGAAGTGCCTGCCTTTGTCAAAGGTTTATTAGAAAAGGGCTTTGACAAATTCTACTCAGAAATCGATGGCGATTTAGCCTTTTATAACGGTACAGCATATGAAAAAGTACCGGTAAATCCGAAAGTAATTGATTTAAAGCGCTATAAGAAAAAGCACGGTGTCATTAAATCAAATACAGGTGCGAGCTTAATTGATTTAGGCGATGGGATTGCCTTATTGGAATTCCACTCACAATCCAATGCGATTGGCTTAGATATTATTCAAATGCTTAACTTTGCTATTGATGAAGTGGAAGCGAACTATAAGGGCTTAGTCATTGGCAACCAAGGTAAAAATTTCTGTGTTGGCGCAAACTTAGGCATGATTTTAATGGAAGCACAGGATGATAATATTTTCGAGCTAGATTACGTGGTGCGTGCATTCCAAAATGCAATGCGTCGCATTAAATATTGTCAAAAGCCTGTCGTTGCAGCGCCTTTCCAAATGGCGTTAGGTGGTGGTGCGGAGGTGTGCTTACCAGCAGCGCATATCCAAGCATCGGCTGAAACATATATGGGGCTTGTGGAAGTGGGCGTCGGCTTAATTCCAGGTGGCGGCGGTAATATCGGACTCTACCAAAAGCTATTAAAAGGGCTGCCGAATGGTGTAGAAATTGACTATCAAGCAATCGCTACGAAGGTGTTTGAAACAATTGCAATGGCAAAAGTATCGACTTCTGGTGAAGAAGCGCGTGAAAACAATTTCTTAAACTTCGCAGATGGCATTTCTGTCAACGCAGATCATCAATTATACGATGCAAAACAGGCGGCATTAGCACTTTATGAAGCAGGCTATACAGCACCGTTAAAACAGAAAGTAAAGGTTGTTGGTGCACCCGGCTATGCTACGTTACTTCTCGGAGCGCAAGGCATGTTCCAGTCAGGTTATATTAGCGAGCATGATTTGAAAATTGCTAAAAAGCTAGCTTATGTTATTGCGGGTGGTTTAGTGCCATATGGAACAGAGGTAACTGAGGAATATTTATTAAATTTGGAAAAAGAGGCATTTTTACATTTAGTTGCTGATCCAAAATCGCAAATGCGTATGCAGCACATGCTTGTAAAAGGGAAGCCATTACGTAACTAATAAAAGCTTGTAGTAAAAGGGGGAGAATAATGATGCGTGAAGCCGTCATTGTAGCAGGTGCTCGTACACCAATTGGAAAAGCGAAAAAGGGGTCACTTGCAACAGTTCGTCCAGATGATTTCGGTGCACTTGTAGTAAAGGAAACATTGAATCGTGCAGGTTATACAGGGCCAATTGATGATTTAATTATGGGCTGTGCGATGCCAGAGGCGGAGCAGGGGATGAATGTAGCACGTAATATTGGCGCATTAGCTGGCTTGCCAGATACAACGCCAGCATTAACTGTTAATCGTTTCTGCTCATCAGGCTTACAAACAATTGCATACGCTGCCGAGCGCATTATGCTTGGGCACTCAAAGGCGATACTAGCCGGCGGTGTTGAGTCGATGAGTATGATTCCGATGACAGGAAATACGATTCGTTTAAATCCAAAGCTTGCTGAGGAAGCGCCGCAATATTATATGAGTATGGGTCATACAGCGGAAGAAGTAGCCAAGCGTTATGAAGTAAGTCGCGAAGACCAAGATAAATTTGCAGTACGCTCTCACGAATTGGCAGAAAAGGCGATTAAAGAAGGCAAATTCAAGGATGAAATCGTACCTGTCGAAGTTGTACAGCATTATGTAGATGCCAATAATAAGCTACAGGAAAAGAAGTTTATTTTCGATACGGATGAGGGTGTGCGTCCAGGCACTTCAGTTGAAGGTTTAGCCAAATTACGCCCTGCATTTAACATTCAAGGCTCTGTTACAGCAGGGAATTCTTCGCAAACTTCAGATGGCGCAGCAGCTGTTCTTGTAATGGAACGCGAGGAAGCGGAAGCACAGGGCTTAAAGCCGCTTGCTAAATTTTTAGGCTTTGCAGTTGGTGGAGTAGCTCCAGAAGTAATGGGGATTGGTCCGATTGTTGCAGTGCCAAAAGCGTTAGAAATTGCAGGACTCTCACAAGAGCAAATTGACTTATGGGAAATTAATGAAGCATTCGCTTCACAATCATTGCAAGTAGTACGACATTTAGGGATTGATGAAGAAAAAGTGAATGTTAATGGTGGTGCAATTGCATTAGGACACCCACTTGGTGCAACAGGAACGATTTTAACATTGAAATTAATCCACGAATTAAAACGTCGCGGTGGCAAATATGGCGTTGTCACAATGTGCATCGGTGGCGGTATGGGCGCTGCTGGCGTGTTTGAAGTACTTTAAACCATAAGGCTAGATGATGAAGTGGAGTAGTCATCTAGCTACTTTATAATTTTTTACTGAATGAATGTTCATATATATTTCAAGGGGGAATTTGTTATGACAAATATTATTAAAGGCGGAAGCTTTTTAGTAGAAGAAGTAGATATTAATCGTGTAATTACACCAGAGGATTTCACTGATGAGCAAAAAATGATTGCGAAAACAACTGAGGAGTATGTAGCGAACGAAGTACTACCAGTTGTAGAACATTTAGAAAACCATGAGTTCGAGCATTCTGTTCGTTTACTTAAAACAGCTGGGGAGCTAGGGCTTTTAGCAGCTGACGTACCAGAAGAATACGAAGGATTAGAATTGGATAAAATCTCTTCTGCATTAATCGCAGAAAAAATGTCTGTAGCAGGTGGCTTCTCGATTACACATGGTGCACATGTTGGTATCGGTTCATTACCAATCGTATTATTCGGTAACCATGAGCAAAAATCAAAATACTTACCAAAGCTTGCTTCAGGTGAATTAATTGCGGCTTATGCATTAACAGAGCCAGGCTCAGGTTCTGATGCATTGGGTGCAAAAACAACAGCAAAATTAAATGCTGCTGGTACACACTATGTATTAAATGGTGAAAAGCAATGGATTACAAACGCTGGTTTTGCAGATGTATTTGTAGTGTATGCTAAAATTGATGGCGATAAATTCTCTGCATTCATCGTAGAACGCTCATATCCAGGCGTTTCTGTAGGCCCAGAGGAGAAGAAAATGGGGATTAAATCTTCTTCAACACGTACATTAATTTTAGAAGATGCAGAAGTTCCAGTAGAAAATTTATTAGGTGAAGTTGGACGTGGTCATATTATCGCCTTCAACATTTTAAATATCGGTCGCTATAAATTAGGTGTAGGTACAGTTGGTGGCTCAAAGCGTGCATTTGAGCTAGCTGTGCAATATGCAAATCAACGTAAGCAATTTAATACGCCAATTTCAAGCTTTAACTTAACAAAGGAAAAGCTTGCAACAATGGCTTCTCATATTTACGCATCTGAATCATTAAACTACCGTACAGTAGGCTATTTCGAGGATCGCTTAAGCCAATTGTCAGCTGAAGAGCAAAAGGATGGAAAAGCGATTGCTGGCGCTGTGGCAGAGTACGCAATTGAGTGCTCGATTGCTAAAGTATTCGGTTCTGAAACATTAGACTATGTAGCGGATGAGGCGGTTCAATTACATGGTGGCTATGGCTTTATGGCTGAATATGAAGTGGAGCGCATTTACCGTGACTCTCGTATTAACCGTATTTTCGAAGGAACAAATGAAATTAATCGCATGATTGTACCAGGTACATTTATGAAAAAAGCATTAAAAGGTGAATTACCGCTATTACAAGTAGCGCAAAACCTACAATCTGAGCTGTTAATGATGATGCCTGAAGAAGTAGGCGATGAGCCATTAGCGCAAGAGTTATACTTAGTGAAAAACGCGAAGAAAATCGCAGTATTAGCAGCGGGCGCAGCAGCTCAACGCTTCGGTGTAAAATTAGAAGCAGAGCAAGAAGTTTTAGTGAACATTGCCAACATTGCGAACCAGCTTTATGCAATGGAATCGGCTGTTATTCGTACACAAAAAGCAATCGAGCGCGACGGTGCAGAAAAAGCTGCACAAAAGCTGCTATACACGCAAATCTTCTGCCAAGAAGCATTTGCTGAAATTGAAAAAGAAGCAAAAGACACGCTACTTGCTTCAGTTGAAGGCGACGCAGGCCGCATGACTTTATCAGCACTACGTAAATTAACACGTAACAATCCATATAACTTAATTACGAAAAAACGTGAAGCTGCTGACAAGTTAATTGAAGCAGAGAAGTATATCGTTTAATATTTACTATAAAAGCACCTGATTTTATAAATGAATCAGGTGCTTTTTCAATCTAAAGGAGGCGATAATGATGGATTTTTTAGCCCAGTTAATGGAGGAATACGGGATTGATTCCATTATCCATAGCGAAAAAATAACAAAGGGGCAATCTGCGACAACATATTTAATTACGACAGAAACCCAGCACAAATATATTGTGAAAACGATAAAATCAACTTCAAAGGCACAGTTTGAATATGATTTACTTACACATATTAGAAGGACAGAACCCGCAATTGTAGCAGAAATTTTACGTACCGCATCAAATAAGCCCTTTATCCAAATTGAAGAAAGCATCTATCAAGTACAGCTATATATAGAAAATCATCAACAACCGATATCATTATCTAAACTACTAACAGCTTATCAAGGTTTACAAAAAAGTATGCAGCATTTTCAGACAGATTATATCAATGAAAATCGCTTTTTATTAGCGAGATTATGGAATCAAAATAAGCGGCTTTTAAAGCAATATTATCCATATATATTTCAAGCATTCAACACGAATATAGACAGTTTCATACAATTAGATGAACAGAAGGATGTTTGGATTCATGGAGATTTAGGGCGCTGGAATGTTTTATGTCAATTAAACGGGCAGGCACTATTTATAGATTTTAGCGAAGCTCGTCAAGGCACAAAATATTTTGATTTAGTCGCACTTTTCACGTCTTATTTACCAGAGGATGAAATATTACAGAATTATATAGAGGAATTTTTTACGCTTTATGAGAGAGAAATAGATTTTCCTATGTTTAGCCGAACTATTGGCCTGTGGTATTTGAAAGGAATTTTAATGTTAGTGCAAAAGGATGCACAAGCAATGAAGCAAGCTATTGATTATTTTTATCATAAGGCACAGCAGCTTGATAAATTGTTGCAAGCTTTATGCAATTGTGAGTGTGTTAGGAAAGACCAGTAACAATTAGGTCTGTCCTAACAACATTTATTTAACTCTCTTGTTACTGAATAGGAACTAGTATTTCACATAAATGGTTCTCGATCATTTGTGCAGTATACCTCTCAATAATTGGCGTTTCTCTTATTAACAAGTTATTCTTTTCTATCTCAGAAAAAATATTGCCCCAAAATTCACTAACGGCTTCTTTAGTATGGTCAAGTAAGAAAACGGCGTATTTCCCACCTGAAAATTGCCCAACCTGAGCGGGTTCTGCCACATGGAAGTCTTCGTTTACAATAACGCAAACATCATAACGACATGCCTCTTTAGGAGTAACTGCTGGATTATCCTGTGGTATACCTAAAATTGTAGAATGCTCAAAAACATTATTCAATTTTGCCCATTCTTTACAAGATGCCATTAATGCTTGATTTTGTTCTCCACCATATTCGCCAACATTTCGGAAATAGGCAATTCGTGATTCAAGTAATACTTCAATGGTTATTTTCATATTTTCAGCCACCTTTCATAGGTAAGGTAATATGATATAAAATGTTTTTCAAGCGCTTTTTAAAAGAATTTTCTATGATTTATGATATTATTGCTTAATAAGCAATGAAAAGGAGCGACTGATAAATGACAATTTCAATTTTTCAATATCCAAAATGCTCAACATGTAAAAAAGCACAAAAATGGCTGGACGATCATAATATAACATATGAATCGATACATATTGTGGAGGAGACGCCAACAAAAGAGCAGTTACAAGCAATTTATGAGACGAGTGGGCTACCATTAAAAAAATTTTTCAATACGTCTGGGATGAAGTATAAGGAGCTTGGTTTAAAGGATAAGCTACAGGATATGACGGAGGAAGAGCAGCTAGAATTGCTTGCATCTGATGGAATGCTGATTAAACGACCGCTTGTAACAGATGGCAAAAAAGTGACATTAGGTTTCAAGGAGTCTGACTTCTTAGAATCGTGGAAATAACGTGAATAGTAACTTGTTTTTAAGCAAGAAATATGGCAAACTGAAGTTGAATGTATTACATATTTGGAGGGGTTTTCATGAGCACACCAACAGAATTACGTTATTCAAAAGAGCACGAATGGGTAAAACTTGAAGATGGTAAGGTTCGTATCGGTATTACGCATTTTGCACAAAATGAACTAGGTGATATCGTATTCGTTGAACTACCAGAAGTAGGCGACGAATTACAAATTAATGAGCCATTTGGTAGCGTTGAGTCAGTTAAAACTGTATCAGAGCTATATGCGCCAGTATCGGGGAAAGTGGTAGAAGTAAACGAAGAGCTAGGTGATAACCCAGAATTCGTAAACGAATCTCCATACGAACAAGCATGGATGGTAGTTGTTGAGCTAGCAAACCCATCTGAATTAGATGAGTTAATGACTGCTGAGCAATACGATGAAATGACTGCAGAATAAAACATAAAAACACCAAAGTCCATGCTGGATTTTGGTGTTTTATCATATTGGAAGGAGAAGTTTCGATGATTTGTATGGTTGTGGAAGGGCGTTCGGATAAATTAAAGCTTGAGCAAGTACTTGCTGAAGAGGCGATTATTTTATGTACAAACGGAACGATGAGTGAAGACAGTTTACTTGAACTTTTAGCACCATATGAGTATCTTAGTCTTTATACGCTTTTTGATGCAGATTTATCGGGGCAAAAAATGCGCAAGCTAATGAGGCGCATTTACTCAGAGGCGGTGCAACTTGAAATACCTGCACAGTATAAAGAGGTAGCAAAAACACCAGCAACGGTATTAGCTGCGCTCCTGAAAAAAGTAAATATACGAACAAAGTAGGACAATGAGAATGGAAGAATGGACAATTGAGCAATGGCAACAACAGTTGACGAAAAACGATATAGTTACACTATATTTATATACACCAATTTGTGGAACTTGCGCTGTAGCATCTAAAATGATGAATGTAGTAGAACAGCTATTGCCTACTATGCCTATTGGAAAAATGAATCTAAATTATTCTGAAAAGCTAGCGGTTGAATTGCAAGTCGAAAGTGTCCCTTGCCTAGTTATTTCAAGAGGTGAAGGTGTTTTTGAAAAAATTTATGCCTTTCAATCCGTACTAAATTTATATGAAATATTAAAAAGTAGTTGACTCCCTTTTTATATCATGATAAAGTACATTCATACTAAAACTACAAATTAAATAAAGTACTCTTATAAAGAGCGGCGGAGGGAAGTGCCCTATGAAGCCCGGCAACCATCACATATGTGAAAAGGTGCCAAGTCACGCAAAGTATAACACTTTGAAAGATGAGAGAACGGTTCAACATATGTTTTGTTATGTAAGCCTTTCTGCTTGTTCAAAGTAGAAGGGCTTTTTGCTTTTTCTTAATTTCTTATCTTTCTAAACGGTAACAAAACACGAATGAAAACGGGGTTGTCTGAAAGGCTTAATTCATCTTGGATGTAGTGAAAAATTTGCTTTTCACTTAATTAATTTCAAAATCAGTTACTTATTTTTTATACATGGTAATTAATTTTAATGTCTTTCAGCAGTAGTCTTCCACCTCTATAGGTGTCGAGATGGATGCAAGCATTAGACCTATTTCAGCGGGTATCCAAACACTTGCTGAATCATAGGAACTCAGTCTAAGAACATCGCCTCCGGCGGATGTCACAGATTTTAAAGGGGAGTTTTCAAGCGAGCTTGAAAAAATCTGGACGCAATTATGCCAAGGTGTAATTGATTAAAATACAACTGAATCGTCTAAAAAGCGGCGTATTGCACGCTTTTCAGACGCCCCACCCTTAAAGGAGTATGACGATGATTCAATTAACTAATATAACGAAGGTTTATAAAACGAAAAATGGCGAATTGACTGCTGTGCGTGATGTTAGTTTAACGATACAGCAAGGTGAAATATTCGGTATTATCGGCTATAGTGGCGCTGGTAAAAGTACCCTTATTCGCCTGTTAAATGGTTTGGAAAAGCCGACAGCAGGTGAGGTTATTGTTAGTGGCGAGGATATAGCGAAAATTTCTGGCACTAAGCTTCGCCAAGCGCGCCAAAAAATTAGTATGATTTTCCAACACTTTAATTTACTTTGGTCACGTACAGTGGAGGAGAATATTGCATTTCCTTTAGAAATTGCAGGTATTCGTAAAAGTGAGCGAGCTATACGTGTGCAAGAGTTAATCAAGCTTGTCGGTTTGGAAGGAAGGGAAAAGGCCTATCCTTCACAATTATCAGGTGGGCAAAAGCAACGTGTCGGTATTGCACGAGCATTAGCTAATAATCCTGAGGTATTGCTTTGTGATGAGGCAACTTCAGCACTCGATCCAGAAACAACAGAGTCAATTTTAGAGTTGCTCCTCGATATTAATAAAAAGCTTGGATTGACAATCGTCTTAATTACACATGAAATGCATGTTATTCGCAAAATTTGTCATCGCGTTGCGGTAATGGAAGCGGGACAAGTAGTAGAGCAGGGCAAGGTATTAGAGGTGTTTCAAAGCCCACAGGCCACGATTACGAAAAACTTCGTATCACAAGTGTCCGATTCGAGCGAAACGAAGGAATCCATCGAGCAAATTATCGCAAACTATCCAACTGGGAAAATTGTGCGTATTACATTTGTTGGACAAGCGACAAAGGAGCCGATTATGTCGCAGTTAATAAAGCAATTCGACGTAGAGATAAACATCGTACACGGAGCTATATCGCATACAGCAAATGGTCCTTACGGTACGTTAATTGTGCATATTGATGGGGCACAGGAAAATATAGAAGGTGCTCTGCAATTGCTAGCAACAAACAATATTCAAGCGGAGGTGATTGAGCGTGGTTGAACAATTATTTCCGAACGTCAATTGGGATAAAATGTGGCAGGCAGCGTATGAAACAATTTATATGACCGCTGTTTCTACAGTAATTACATTTATATTAGGGCTAGCGATTGGTATTTTACTATTTTTAACGAGTCCGTATCAGCTTTGGGCGAATAAAATCGTTCATTTTATAACAGGCTCCATCGTCAATATTTTCCGTTCGATTCCGTTTATCGTTTTGATTATTTTATTAGTTCCATTTACTTTATTTCTCGTTGGAACGATTCGCGGAACGAATGCAGCACTGCCTGCTTTAATTGTCGGTGCAGCGCCATTTTATGCACGTATGGTGCTTATTGCGCTACGAGAAATTGATAAAGGGGTAATCGAGGCAGCTCGTTCGATGGGGGCAAGAACATCGACGATTATTTTTAAAGTGCTTATTCCTGAAGCATTACCCGCGTTGATTTCGGGTATTACAGTGACAGCTGTTGCGCTTGTTGGTTATACAGCGATGGCGGGCATTATAGGTGCAGGAGGTTTAGGGCAATTAGCTTATATCGATGGCTTCCAACGCAGTCGCAGTGATGTGACGCAAATGGCAACAATATTAATTGTCATTATCGTTTTTGTTTTTCAGTGGATTGGCGATATGATGACGAAAAAAGTGGATAAGCGTTAGGTCTTTACAAGGTAACTTGTTGACATATAGAAAGTTAAAAAAGAGAGGAAGAAAAAGAATGAAAAAATGGTTATCAGTCTTATTATTATCAACACTTGTGCTAGTGCTAGCAGCTTGTGGCGCAAAGGATGACAGTAATGAAGAAGCAAATACAGGCAGTAACACAGAAAGCGATAATGGTACTACAGAAACAGCCGAGCCGACAAAATTAGTTATCGGTGCATCATACGGCTTACACGATATTATTTTAGAGCAAGCAAAGCCAATTTTAGCTGAGCAAGGGGTAGAAATTGAAGTTCGCCCATATCAAGAATATGTAATGCCAAACCAAGATTTAGATTCCGGTGAATTAGATGCAAACTATTTCCAAACGATTCCGTATTTCGAGAATGAAATGAAAGAAAAGGGCTATGATTTTGCCAATGCAGGCGGTATTCATATCGAGCCAATCGGTGTTTATTCACAAAAATATAAATCACTTGATGAGCTACCTGATGGGGCAACAGTTATTATTTCCAACTCTGTTACAGAGCAAGGTCGTATTTTAACATTATTTGAAAGCTTAGGCTTAATTACGCTAAAAGAAGGCGTAGTAAAATCAGAGGCTAGATTAGAGGATATTGTTGATAATCCGAAAAACTTAAATATCGATGCAAACTCTGCACCAGAAATGTTAGTAACGTATTACAACAATGGTGAAGGTGATGTTGTTGTTATCAACTCAAACTTCGCAATAGATGCAGGGATTAGCCCGATTAATGATTCAATTGCTATCGAAAGCTCGGATTCGCCATATGTGAATATCATTGCGACACGTAGCGGTGATGAAAACAATGAGGCGATTCAAAAATTAGTGGAAGTATTATTATCGAAAGAAATTCAAGACTTTATTTTAAAAGAATGGGACGGCGCTGTCGTACCAGTTGAAAAATAATAGATAACTTTCTAAATCGCTTACAACTATTTTGAGAGTTCTCCCTTATAGCTAAAAAGCCCGTACCACTTTATGTTGTGTAAAATGGTACGGGCTTTGTTTTACATATATGAACGAACCGTGAAGAGGATTACTCTTTGGGCAGGCAATGCCCTTTAATTCAGTCGAAGAGTAGCGCGCTGCTGAACTATTTTTTGCACTGATTAACCGCAAACATAAGCTTTTCGAATAAAGCACGTCGTAGTAAATTACTGAAACTGTGTTAAACGAGAGAAAAAGTCGCTAACAAACGACAAGAAAATTTGCTCGGAAGGGGCTAAATCTCGCGTTGTGGGATAAATGACGCCTACTGTCCGGCGGATAACAGGCATCGCAATAGGGATTTTTACTGTGAGGCGTGGTGTGGAATCATAGAGCGAGCTTTCAGGCAATAGCGTAACACCAATGCCAGCTGCTACAAGGCCTTTTAAAGCATCCATATCCTCTCCCTCAGAGGTAATATTTGGTGCAAAACCTAAAGAGCGACAAGCGTCCATTACGACCTTATGTAAAATATAGCCTTCAGGAAACATCACAAAATCATCATTTCGCAAATCGATTAAATTGATTGTTTCGTTTTTAGTTAATGGATGTGATAGAGGAAGCAAGGCATACATATTTTCACTAAATAGTACATTCACATTTAGCGATTCATCCTTTGGTGGAATAGGGCCTAACAGCGCCAAATTCAGCTCTCGATTTTTCACAGCCTCAATTAAATACTTATATGAGCCTTGGCGCAATTGAAAGGCCACATCAGGATATTCGCGCTTAAAGGCTGAAATAACAGTCGGTAATACATAGCTCGCTAAGCTCGTTGGGAAACCAACTTTAATGACTCCTTTTTTCGGGTCTAAATATTCCTCTACTTGTTTTGTAGCGAAATCAATTGCCTCCAATGCCGTAATGCTATGTTCGAGGAAAATTTTCCCGACAGGTGTGAGCTTGACATTGCGACCGATGCGTTCGAAGAGCGGCGTGCCTAGCTCTTCTTCCAAGTTAGCTATTTGCCTGCTGACAGCGGATTGTGCAACATGTAAATGTTCTGCCGCTTCTGAAATATGTTCACGTTCCGCAACTGCAACAAAATAGCGTAATTGACGTAGCTCCAATATAATCACCTCTATTTTTATTATACAGGGTGCCAGGCACTCAAACAATTCTGAATTTTTAATTGAAATCCATTCTCAATTAAATCATTCTTATTGAAAATCTCCTAATTGATAAGCATTTCAAGTTATTCTTAGGAAATTATGCATAGTATAGAAGCTCTTAATAAACTTTCTTACATCATTTAATTAAAATTATTCTAAACTATTTGCAACGATACTCCTTTTCAGTTAAGATTGTACATGACAATAATTATGCAATGGGATACCCATGCAATGAACATTATGGAGGTAATTTAATGGCAACTTTAGAAATTAAAGATCTTCACGTTGAAATCGACGGAAAAGAGATTTTAAAAGGTGTAAACCTAACAATCAACACAAACGAAGTGCACGCAATTATGGGGCCTAACGGTACAGGTAAGTCAACGTTAGCATCTGCAATTATGGGGCATCCTAAATATGAAGTAACACAAGGTCAAGTGTTATTAGATGGGGAAGATGTATTGGAAATGGAAGTAGACGAGCGTGCGAAAGCTGGTTTATTCCTTGCTATGCAGTATCCATCGGAAATCGCTGGTGTGACAAACGCGGACTTCTTACGCTCAGCAATTAATGCGCGTCGTGAAGAGGGCGATGAAATTTCGTTAATGAAATTTATCCGTGAATTAGATAAAACAATGGAATTTTTAGAAATGCCAGAGGAAATGGGTCAACGTTATTTAAACGAAGGCTTCTCTGGTGGTGAGAAAAAGCGTAATGAAATTTTACAATTAATGATGATTAAGCCAGCAATCGCTATTCTTGATGAAATCGACTCAGGTCTTGATATCGACGCATTGAAAGTTGTATCAAAAGGAATCAACGAGATGCGCGGTGAAGGCTTCGGCTGCTTAATGATTACGCACTATCAACGTTTATTAAACTACATCACACCAGACCATGTGCACGTAATGATGCAAGGTAAAGTTGTAAAATCTGGTGGTGCAGAGCTTGCTCAGCGCTTAGAAGCAGAAGGTTACGACTGGATCAAGCAAGAATTAGGTATTGAAGAAGAAACTGTAGAAGCAGATCTATAAGTAGAGGAGGACGAACAAGATGACGGTTGACACAAAATTGGCGTTATCAGCAGAAGAAGTACGCTCGTTCTCACAAAGCAATAATGAGCCAGCTTGGTTTGCTGATTTCCGTGTGGCAGCACTTGCACAAGCGGCTGAACTAGCATTACCAACGCCTGATAAAACAAATATTACAAAATGGAATTTCACTGAATTTCCTAAACATACAGTAGAAAGCGCACCGTACACATCATTAGATAGCTTATCTGCAGAGGTAGCGGCTTTAATCGATGTAGAGGGGCAGCAAAACCTTTATATTCAACGTAATAACACACCAGCATTCATTAAAGTATCAGAAGAGCTTCAAGCAAAAGGTGTTATTTTCACAGATATTCAAACAGCAGTTCGCGAGCATAGCGACTTAGTACAAAAATATTTCATGACAACAGCTGTTAAAGTAGATGAGCATAAATTAGCGGCTTATCATGCAGCACTTGTGAACGGTGGCGTATTCGTTTACGTGCCACGCAACGTTATCATAGAAGAGCCATTACAAGTTGTTTTCGTTAACGATGATGCAGAAGCTTCATTATTCAACCACGTATTAGTTGTAGCTGAAGAATCTTCAAGCGTGACGTATGTTGAAACATATGTATCAACAATTGAGGAATCAAAAGGGCAAGCAAATATCATTGCTGAGGTTGTTGTAAAAGACAATGCGCAAGTAGTGTTCGGTGCTGTAGATGTTCTCGCAAAAGGCTTTACAACATATGTAAATCGCCGTGCTAACGTTGCACGTGATGGCAAAATCGAGTGGGCACTAGGTTTAATGAATGATTCAGATACAATTTCTGAAAATATTTCACATCTAATTGGTGACGGTTCGGTTGCTGATACGAAAACAGTCGTTGTAGGTCGCGGTACACAAAAGCAAAACTTTACAACAGAAGTACGTCATTGGGGTAAAAACTCTGATGGACAAATTTTAAAGCACGGTGTAATGAAAGACGGTGCACAATCTATTTTCAATGGTATCGGTAAAATTGAACATGGTGCAACAAAAGCAAATGCAGAGCAAGAATCTCGCGTGTTAATGCTTTCTGACAAAGCACGTGGCGATGCCAACCCAATTCTTTTAATTGATGAAGACGATGTAACAGCAGGACACGCGGCATCTGTTGGGCGTGTTGACCCGATTCAGCTTTATTACTTAATGAGTCGTGGCATTTCGAAAGCAGAGGCAGAGCGTCTTGTAATTCACGGATTCCTTGCGCCAGTTGTTACAAACTTGCCAATTGAAGGCGTTAAAAAGCAGCTGACGGAGGTTATCGAAAGGAAAGTTCGATAATGAATATAAAAGACATTAAAAATTATTTCCCTGTACTCAATCAAGAAATAAACGGGCATCCGCTCGTTTATCTCGATAGTGCAGCAACGTCGCAAAAGCCTATTCAAGTAATTGAAGCAGTAAAAAAATATTATGAGTTAGATAATTCCAATGTTCACCGTGGTGTACATACTTTAGGTAACCGTGCAACAGATTCATACGAAGGAGCACGTGAAAAAGTACGCCAATTTATTAATGCTCGTTCTACAAAGGAAGTTATTTTTACTCGTGGTACGACAACAGCTTTAAACACAGTTGCAGCAGGCTATGGTCGTCAAACGCTTCAAGAAGGTGATGAAATTGTCATTACGTATATGGAGCATCATTCCAATATTATTCCTTGGCAGCAGCTTGCAAAAGAAAAGGGCGCTGTTTTGAAATATATTGATTTACAAGAGGATGGCACTATTTCTTTAGACGCAGTACGTGCAACAATTACAAACAAAACGAAAATTGTTGCGATGATGTATGTATCGAATGTTTTAGGGACGATTAATCCAATTAAGGACATTGCTAAAATTGCACATGAAAATGGAGCGATTATGGTCGTTGACGCAGCGCAGGCGGCACCGCATGTGAATGTGGATGTGCAAGAATTAGATTGTGATTTTTTAACGTTTTCCGGGCATAAAATGTGTGCACCAACAGGTATTGGTGTACTATATGGGAAAGAGGCGCTTTTAGACAAGATGGAGCCGATTGAATTTGGCGGCGAAATGATTGATTTCGTAGGTCTTTATGATTCAACATGGAAAGAGCTACCGTGGAAATTTGAAGGTGGTACACCAATCATTGCAGGCGCAATTGGTTTAGGTGCAGCAATTGACTTTTTAAATGAGATTGGCTTAGACAATATCACTGCACATGAGCATAAATTAGCAGCCTATGCAATGGATGAGCTAGAGAAAATCGAAGGCTTACAAATTTTTGGCCCTCGCGACCCAATGCAACGTTGCGGACTTGTTACATTTAATTTAGATGATGTACATCCACATGATGTTGCGACAGTATTAGATATGAATGGAATCGCAGTAAGAGCTGGCCACCATTGTGCTCAACCGTTAATGAAATGGCTTCAAGTTACTGCAACAGCGCGCGCAAGCTTCTATCTATACAATGATGAAGCAGATATTGACCGTTTAGTTGCAGGACTGCGCAGAGCGAAGGAGTATTTCAACGATGTCTTTTAATAATTTAGACCAACTATATCGTTCTGTTATTATGGAACATTATAAAAACCCTCGTAACAAGGGAATTTTGGAAGAAAATAACGTCACAATTGATATGAACAACCCTACATGTGGTGACCGTATTCATTTAACATTAAAATTGACTGACGGTATTGTAGAAGATGCGAAATTTGACGGCGAAGGCTGCTCGATTTCAATGTCTTCTGCATCGATGATGACACAAATCATCAAAGGGAAAAAACTTGAAGAAGCGTTAGAGCTAGCAGATATTTTCTCGAAAATGATGCTTGGCGAGGAATACGACCTAGATAAATACGATTTAGGTGATGTAGAAGCGTTACAAGGCGTATCACAATTCCCAGCCCGCATTAAATGTGCGACATTAGCTTGGAAGGCAATGGAAAAAGGCGTGAAAAGCGAAGCACAATAATTAGACTGAACGGAGGAGAAAAAATGGCTAAAAAGATGCCTGATATTGGCGATTACAAATATGGCTTCCACGACAAGGACGTATCAGTTTTCCGTTCTGAGCGTGGTTTAACAGAGGAAATCGTTCGTGAAATCTCAAATATGAAAGAAGAGCCAAAGTGGATGCTTGATTACCGCTTGAAAGCTCTTGAGCAATTTTATAAAATGCCAATGCCTCAATGGGGTGGCGACCTTTCAGCGTTAAACTTCGATGAAATTACTTATTACGTAAAGCCATCTGAAGCAACACAGCGCTCATGGGATGAAGTACCAGAAGAAATTAAAGCAACATTTGATAAATTAGGTATTCCTGAAGCGGAGCAAAAATACCTTGCTGGTGTATCTGCTCAGTACGAATCTGAAGTAGTTTACCACAACATGAAAAAGGATTTAGAAGACCTAGGCATTATTTTCAAGGATACAGACTCAGCATTAAAAGAAAATGAAGATATTTTCAAGCAATACTGGGGCACAGTTATTCCTTATGCAGACAATAAATTCTCTGCTTTAAACTCAGCAGTTTGGTCAGGTGGTTCATTCATTTACGTACCACCAGGTGTTAAAGTTGAAACACCATTACAAGCGTACTTCCGTATTAACTCTGAAAACATGGGTCAATTCGAGCGTACTTTGATTATCGTAGATGAAGGTGCACATGTACACTATGTAGAAGGCTGTACAGCCCCTGTTTACACAACAAACTCGCTACACTCAGCAGTAGTAGAAATTATCGTTAAAAAAGATGCATACTGCCGTTACACGACGATTCAAAACTGGGCAAACAACGTCTATAATCTTGTAACGAAGCGTACAGTAGTTGACGCTAATGGTACGATGGAATGGATTGATGGCAACATTGGCTCGAAATTAACGATGAAATATCCATCATGTATTTTACGCGGTGAAGGTGCGCGTGGTATGACATTATCAATTGCATTAGCAGGTAAAGGTCAGCACCAAGATGCAGGCGCAAAAATGATTCACCTTGCACCAAATACATCTTCAACAATCGTGTCAAAATCGATTGCGCACCACGGTGGTAAAGTTTCTTACCGCGGTATCGTACGCTTCGGTCCTAAAGCGACTGGCGCACGCGCAAACATCGAATGTGATACATTAATTATGGATAACGAGTCAACTTCAGATACAATTCCATACAACGAAATTTTAAACGACAACGTGTCACTAGAGCACGAAGCAAAAGTTTCAAAAGTATCCGAAGAACAATTATTCTACCTAATGAGCCGTGGTATTTCTGAGCTTGAAGCAACAGAAATGATTGTAATGGGCTTCATCGAGCCATTCACAAAAGAATTACCAATGGAATACGCAGTAGAAATGAACCGCCTAATCAACTATGAAATGGAAGGTTCTATCGGTTAATAGATTACTCAGGGCGTCCAAAAAGCATGCAAAGCACTGCTTTTCGGACGTCTTTTTTATGCATATCGCAATAACTCGAATGCGAATGATGTAATAATTAACGGTCATTGTGGTACTCTAATAATAGGATTTCATTAAAATTAAAGGAGTGTCTAAAATGGTTGGTGTAGAAATCGATATGGTTGTAACGGATAGTTTGAAGGCATTAGCATTATATGAGAAAATTTTTGATATAGAGCGTGTGGAAGTAACAGATTTCCCTGTTGGCAAAAATGAAGCAGTTTTTAAATTATATGATGTCAGGTTTCATTTATTAGATGAAAATCCTGAATATCAAATGATTGCACCGAAGCCTAATGACCCAAAGCCAATTTGGTTTAATATTTTAGTGCCAAATATTGCAGACACATATGAAAAAGCAATGAAAGCAGGCTGTAAGGAAGTACAAGCAGTTACTGAACTGCCTGATTTTGGCGTATCAAATGCTGTATTCAGTGATGAATTCGGCTATCTTTGGATGCTGCATGAAATGCATAGGGTAGTTAGCTTTGAGGAGCGTGTACAAATTTTAGAGGATAATGAAGCGAATTAGTTCGAAATATTCGTTTCAGAAAATGCTTCCAAATATCTTGTTTTAGTATTTTTAAAAGCGGAAATTAATTAATGACTAATAAACGTCTGAAAGACCGTGCTTTAACACGCTTTTCAGACGTTTTTGGCTAGCTTGAAGTATTTTTAAATTAAGTAGTTTGAACTGTCAAGATTTGTTTTTTACTAGAGGTAATTGTACTTGCCATTTAGGCGGCAGTTTGATTTTTGACCTTATGATTGCTACAAGCTGAAATGAATAAAGTACATACTAAAAAATAAGCAAACTTTTTTCATAATGCTAAGCTCCTATTATTCAGGGCTTGGAATATGGACAGGTCCTCCCCATTGGGTAAAGGTATTGCTCGTTGTCTCAGACACTTCACCAATTGTTGCTGTTGCAATGTAATAGGCACCTAAATAATTATTCGTTACCCAAAGCTGTACATCTGTGAGTGTAGTGCCAAGAAGATTAATCGGTTCTTCTGGGACTAAATGCCATGCTGTATCAACGAAAGCATCGGCATCGGGTACAGAGGCCTGTTCGACAACATGCCATGTAGGTGCTTGTGCAAAGTTTTCAGCGATGATAAGTGGGTGTCCTAAAACACGAGTTAGTTTTATAACATTTGATGCAATGACTTGCTCACCTGTCCTCGGTTCGTCTGTTTCCTCTACCCAGCCTACGTCGGGCATATTCATCCAACCTGTGTCGCCATCAACAATAACAGACATGTCTTGGCTTTTGACATGCATTGAAAAATCAGGATTCCATTGAAAATCGACCATTGTAGTGCCCGTTGATGAAATCGCTTTATGCGAGCCAGTGCCTGCTGCTATCATCGCATCTGCCATACATGCAGCTAGTTGCTTGCCTTCAATCGTTTTCCCTACCTCAAATAAAATACCTTCACAAGAGGCTAGGGAGCTTAAGCTAGCAGCGGCTTCTTCGTCCGCTTCCACTTCGGTTTCTACTTCTTCGTTCTCATTTTCAGAAGTAGCAGCTTCTTTATTTTCTGTTTCGCTATGATCTGTCGAGCTTTCTTCTGGTGTATTATTGCCACACGCGGCTAATAGCAACATTAAAAAAAGCAGTCCTAGCAATTTTTTCACTATAAAATATCCTCCTTGTATTAAATGTTCAGAAAATTTACCTATCCAAAGTAATAGTAATTCATTATAGGATTCGTTACAAGAGTGCCAAAATAAGGTTTAAATATACAATAAATGTATTTTAATAGAGATATTTATCTACTTGCCTAGGCAATAATAATAAATCCTATAATTTACTTAAGAAACTGTTTTTTCTTGTTTATCGAATTTAGCCATAAAAAATTGCACCTTCGATTCTAGTTATGTCTAACAATCGGGGTGCAATTCAATCGATTTTTTTAGTACGTAAGAGGACTGTCCGCTAAGGTAATTTTGTATGGCAATCACATGTTTCTTTATTAATTTGCTGCTAAACTTGTGCGCTCACGCAATAGTCATAATAAATTGTCACTATCGCATGGGGCTCATATTAGCTTTTCGGACGACTAACTTAGCTTATAACACTTTGTTTTACTGTTAGCTTCGCAAGCTTAATTTCATCCACATCAATACCTAGACCCGGTTTGTCACTTAAACGAATAAATGGAATATCGAATTGCAGATTGCCTACATCCTCGCTATATTTTAGTGGACCTGTTAATTCAACGCTAGTCATTGATTTTTTAGAGAAGGCCACGTGATAGCCTGCTGCTGAGCCAATTGATGATTCGACCATGGAGCCTACTTGACATTCAATATTGGCCATTTCAGCCATAATAGCGAGCTTATTTGCCTTATAAATACCGCCACATTTCATCAGCTTAATATTCACTTTATGCGCGGCCTGCTTTTGGATAATTGTGCGCATTTCTGTCATGCCAACAAGTCCCTCATCAATCATTACAGGTGTAGCAGTCTTCTGTTTAATTTCGACCATGCCGTCAATATCATGTGCTACAATGGGCTGTTCAATCCAGTCGAGATGACAGTTTTCAAGGAGTGCAAGTGCTTGTAATGCGGTTGCGCTATTTTTCCACCCTTGGTTAACATCAACGCGAATGGCGATTTCAGGGCCGACTGCTTCTCTTACTGCTTGAATACGCTTAACGTCCTCTACCATTTTTTCACCAACTTTTAGTTTGAATGAACGATAGCCTTCTTCTATTTTACCCATTGCTTCTTGTGCCATTACTGAAGGGTCTTGAATGCTTAAAACGTGGGTAATTGGAAATGCCTCATGGAAGCGTCCACCTAGTAAATCATAGACAGGAATGTTCAATGATTTTGCAGCGGCATCGTAGCACGCAATATCAAGTGCAGCCTTCGCTGTAGGAGCTGCCAATATTGCAGCATCCATGACATCATGAATGGCTTCCATATTCAGCGGATTTAGACCAATTAAGCGAGGGGCTAAAATTTTCTCGATAATTTCAAATGCGCCGTACATGCTTTCCCCTGTTACGTGCTCATCTGCAACGCCTTCGCCATAGCCGATAACACCATTATCTAAAGTCACTTTGACGATTAAGGAAGGCATCGTATAATAGGTAGCATAGCTAATAATAAATGGTTCCTTTAATGGGAGCTCAATAGCAAATAGTTCGATTTTTTTAATTTTCATATTGTACATCCTTTCTGATTTGGAGGTTTTCTTTTTTATGATGACAATTGCTTTAATTGGTTCAGCAAGCTTTTGCAAGCAAGCACAAGCACTCGCTGAATCGGATTCTTCTTATCAACTGAAATGTTATGCATATAAAGAGCCAGCTGAAGCACCTGAGCTAGTAAAAATGCTTGAGCATTGTGATGTATTAATGTTTTCAGGTTCGCTGCCCTATGCTTTTGCCAAGCAGCAAGTAGAGCAGCTACAAATACCTGTTGTTTATTTACGTCAAGATGTACAAGCTTTAGCAATTACTTTATTAAAGGCTGTTCAATTAGGCTACAATTTAACACGTATTTCTCTTGATTATCGCGATGAGGAAGAGTGGCGAAACTTATGTAACGACCTGCATACTCCACCTACTGTTCATACATTATGTTTGCAAAATGCCCAGCCATCACAGCCTGTAGTCGCCTTTCATCGCAAAGCACTAGCTAGTGGCCAAACAGATTTTGCGATTACGAGCATTCATGCAGTATATGACCAATTATGTGAGGAAGGTTATCCAGCTATCCACATTGTTGATACGGACAATGACATACTTCATACGCTAGCCAAGGCAAAAGAACAGGCATTATTAGCGAAGGCTGAAGCTGCTCAGGTTGTGGTTGGACTCATTCAAGAGCAGTATTGTTTGCCTGAGGAGCTAGCTACTTTTGCTCAGTTACTAGATGCGACATTAACGAAGAAGGAGCATGGCACCGTTGTCTATTCGACAGTTGGTAAAATCAAATCGGTTATTGCGCACCCTTTGTTCGAAAAATGGCATGGCGCTTTAAATGCTAATGTGCGAATTGCTTTCGGCAGTGGGCATTCAATGGAAGCTGCTTATAATAATGCACTTGTAGCAAGCTCCTTTACACAATCAAAGCAGTTTTATTTTATGGATGCTAAACAAACATTACATGGACCTTACCCGATTATAGAAAAACAAACTGCGTTTTCTGTAAAGCATCCACAGCTTGCAGCATTGGCACAAGAAGTCCGCTTAAGCCCACAAAATATATCGCGTATTTTTGCATATGCGGCATTGCAAACTAGTGAGCCCTTTACAGCGGCACAGTTAGCGAAATTTTTACAAGTAACAAGAAGAACGGCTGAGCGCATGTTGAAAAAATTACATGATGCCAGCTATGTAACGATTATCGGGGAGCAATCTGCGCACCAAAAAGGTCGTCCCTCAGCACTTTACCGCTTACAGCTTCCAACATTAGTGAAATAACGTGATGCACTACTTTGTTGTCGGAAAATTTCTTGCATATGACAGCAATCTTTTTTACAATAAAACCATGTCGCTAAGTGGTCGTTAATTGTATCGTACAAAGCAAAAGTGATGAAGTCAAGAACAAACTAAAAGATTATAGGATGAACGTATAGACAAACGACAATGCATTATGTGAGGAGTTTTTTTATGAAAGAAAAAATGTTGGATATTTTCAGCCATTTACACGCACATGGTGAAATAAGCTTTAAGGAAGTTGAAACGACTAATTATCTCGTTGCATTATTTGAAGCGGCTGGTTTTCAGCCAAAAAGATTTAAAAATATACCTGGTTTTTCTGTTGAAATTGGTTCGGGCTCACCGAAAATAGGGTTGCGCGCAGATATGGATGCACTATGGCAGGAAGTGGATGGAGAAATGAAGGCAAATCATTCATGTGGGCATGATGCACATATGACGATTGTGACAGGCGTTATGCATCGACTAAAGGAAGTAGGTGAATTCAACGGAACAGTACGCGCTATTTTCCAACCAGCAGAGGAGCTTGGCAATGGTTCTTTAAGCGTCATTCAAGAAGGTGTGATTGATGATTTAGATTATTTTTACGGCGTTCATTTACGACCATTTGATGAAATTGCTTTTCCAAATTGTGCAGCAGGCATTCAGCATGGCTCATGTGTCTTTGTAAAAGGGCAAATTGGTGGCGTGGATCATCACGGTGCGCGCCCGCATAAAGGGGTCAATGCAATTGAAGTAGCTGCTTCTATTGTGCATCATTTAGGGTTAACCTACACAGACCCACATATAGCGGCGACTGCAAAAATGACCAATTTATATGCAGGCTCTGAAAATTTTAATATTATACCCGGCAAAGCAACATTTGGTTTAGATTTACGTGCACAAACGAATGCGATAATGGAGGAATTACAGCAGAAGGTAAAAACAATATGTACGCAATTAAGTGCGTTGCATCAAGTACCCATTACAATTGAGTTTTTTGATTATGTTCCAGCAGCAGTTGTGCATGACGAGGCGGCAGCACTTTTAGCGCAGTCAATTGAGCATGTGTTAGAAAGACCTGCCTTCCCAACGATTATTACGCCAGGTGCAGATGATTTTCATTTTTACACGATTGAAAGGCCGCATTTAAAGGCGACGATGCTTGCTCTAGGGGCAGATGTAATGCCCGGGTTGCATGACCCACATATGCAATTTAATCATCAAGCCATTGTCAATGGGATTGAGATACTAACAGATGTTTGCTTACGCACAATGCAACAAGGGTAATGATGTAGTTAGGATAAAGATTGTTACATAAGCTTTGAGTGAACGTAACAGCAGTTTTACAATCGGCATGTATAATATTTTGAAGCCATAATATTCTTCAAGCAGCGGTTAAGTATTGTCCTCACTGAGTGAAGTTTTACTTTATGTTATGATAAAGGAGCATATAGGAAGGGGGAGAGGAAATGATTTCGATTGGGCTAACAGGCTGGGGAGATCATCCTGCTCTATATTCAACGGTGACGACGGCACGTGATAAACTATTTGATTATAGTGGACATTTTCCAATTGTTGAAGTAGATACATCTTTTTATGCCATTCCAGCCAATCAAAATGTCGAAAAATGGTGCCAGGATACACCTGATAATTTTCAATTTATATTAAAGGCTTATCAAGGAATTACAGGACATTTGCGTGATGAGTTACCATATGAGACGCGGAATGATATGTTTCAAGCCTTTTTAGAATGTGCACATACATTTCAGCGCTTAAATAAGCTAGCGATGGTGCTTGTACAATTTCCTCCTTGGTTTGATTGCACAACGAAAAATGTTAATTATATTCGCTATGTCAAACAGCAATTACCGAATTTGCCATTAGCGATAGAATTTCGCAATCAAACTTGGTATGCTCCGCAAATGAGGGAGAAAACATTGCACTTTTTACAGGAGCACAACTTTATTCATACTGTTTGTGATGAACCGCAGGCAGGGACGGGCTCTGTTCCGCTCGTACCTGTTGCGACAGCAGATAAGGTGCTATTTCGTATTCATGGTCGCAATGTGCATGGCTGGCGCAATAGTGGCAATGCACATAATTGGCGCAAAGTTCGTTTTCTATATGATTATAATGAAGATGAGCTACAATCAATAGCATCCTATGTAAGGCAATTGCGGCAGCAGGCGCAGGGAGTTTATGTACTGTTTAATAATAACTCTGATTATCATGCCGCGCCAAACGCACAGCGCCTAAAGGAAATACTGGGCTTGCACTTTGAAAATTTATCACCAAAACAACTAAATATTTTTGAAGGGGAATTTTAATGGAATTTATATTGTTATTTATTATTGCGATGACCTCCGGTATTATAGGGGCGCTTGTTGGATTAGGTGGGGGAGTTATTTTAGTACCTGCTACGCTATTTATAGGTATTAATTTAGGGCTGATTCCAGATATTACACCACAAACGGTTGTTGGTCTATCTGTTGTGATGATGATTTTTACAGGTCTCGCCTCTACAGTAACACAAATGAAGTCAAAAACGGTAGATTATAAAACAGGCTTTATTTTCTTTGCGGGTAGTGTACCAGGGACGATGCTTGGTGCATGGATTAATAAAGGGTTAGATTTGCCATCATTTAATTTATATTTTGGTATTTTATTAATTATTCTATCGATTATTTTATTAGTACGTGATAAATTAAAGCCTGTTTATTGGTTTGTCGAGCATGGAAAGAAGCAAACATATATAGATAGTGAAGGCAAGGAATATGTGTATGGTTACCCCATTTGGTTTGCCTTTTTATTAACATTTGCAGTCGGCTGTATGTCGGGGCTGTTTGGCATCGGTGGTGGCTCGATGATAGTTCCGGCAATGCTGATTTTATTCTTATTCCCACCGCATGTGGCTATTGCTACATCGATGTTTTTAGTATTTTTAACATCGATTGTCAACTCTGCTTCGCATATTTATTTAGGAAATGTCCCGTGGCTATATACATTACCGGTTATTCCGGGAGCATATATTGGAGCAAAATATGGTGCAAAATTAAATAAAAAGTTAAAATCAGAAACATTGGTACTTGTATTGCGGATCATTCTATTGTTGTTAGGTGTTCGTTCTATTATAGATGGGCTATTTTGATGCTAAAATAACAGATGGAGCCTCAGGCGAATATTATCGATTTTTAAAGAAAGCTGGTGTGCATTGTGCAAGAAAGAATTCATTTTTTTCATACGAACGATTTACATAGTCATTTTGAATTTTGGATGCGTACGCAGAATTATATTCATGCACAACGTACATTATTAGCTGCACAAGGTGAGCCTAGCTTTTTACTAGATATTGGCGACCATATTGATCGTTCAAATATTTATACGGAGGCAACGAAAGGCAAAGGCAATGTTCAACTATTGAACGAGGCACAATATGATGTTGTGACGCTTGGCAACAATGAGGGAATTACATTTGCTACTGAAGACTTAGAAGCACTGTACGAAGATGCACAGTTTGAAGTTGTTGTTGCTAATTTATATGCATCAAAAGGGGAGCAGCCTGCATGGCTTAAGCCGTATACTATTTTAACGACGAAATATGGAACGAAAATTGGGGTTGTAGGTGCAACTGCACAGTTCGAAGCATTTTATCGTTCGTTAAGCTGGCAAGTAACGGAGCCGAGAATTGCGATTATCCAGATTGTCGAGCAGTTAAAGGAGCAGGTGGATATTCTCATTTGCTTATCTCATTTAGGAAAGACAGAGGATGAGCTACTTGCAGATGAATGCCCTGAAATCGACGTAATTTTTGGGTCACATACACATCATCTATTCGAGACAGGAAAATTCATTGGAGAGGTGCTGCTAACTGGCTGTGGAAAATTCGGTCAATATGTAGGGCATTTAACCATTGACTTTGACCATCAAACGAAAAGGATAACGAAGCAAGAAAAGGTCATCGAGTGTGCATTGCTCCCTAGCCCGAAAGAGGAGCCAGCATTTTTGCAAGGTTTAATGCAAGAAGCGCAGGAAAAGCTAGATAAACCGATTTTTACAGCACCAAAAACGTATAATAAAGAATGGTTTCATTATTCACAGCTTTCCAATTTATTTGCAGAGGCAATGATTCAATATTCAAGTGCAGATTGTGCCCTTTTCAATGCGGGTATTTTTTTAGAGGACTTGCAAAAAGGCTATGTATCAGCATACGACCTTCATCGGATTTTCCCTCATCCAATTAACTTATGTACGATTGAGCTTACCGGTACGGAGCTGAAGGAAATTTATATGCAATCAATGAACGAGGAATGGCCACAACTCCAATTTAAAGGGCTGGGCTTTAGAGGAATTGTATTTGGCAAGCTGTTAACCTATCATTTTGATTTGAATGCCCAGCGTGAGCTAATTATTAATGGTGAAGTGGCAGATTTGCAACGCACATATAAATTGGTGACGCTTGATTTATTTACATTTGGTTATTTTTTCCCGAGTTTTAAATATGCCAAAAAACATTATTACCTCCCTTTATTTTTACGAGATATATTAAAACTTTATGGACAAAATAAATTTAAGTGATGAAAGAGGTCGTCGGAAAAGCTATTTTGAGACGAACTCTTTGCGACGAGTAACCGCAGGTACAAGTATTTTTAGTCAATATTTAATATAGAAGAAGGGCTGTCCGAAAAGATGTACACTTTTCGGGCAGCCCCTTCCAAATTTTTTGAGCTAATTAGTTGAAGTTAACCTAAAATTGTCACGCCCTGTGACAACTACCTAATTCCTCTTTATCAGCAAGTGTATAGACATTCGCTGAAAGAAATTAAATTATCATGTATGTTGATTTCTTTTTAATTTGAGAGTATTGTTTTACTTGGATTATGAAGGAGCTATCATTTTTTTGCTGAGGCACTTCTATGTGAGCATGAAAAACTGCGGCAAATATGAGTCGAAATGTTGTTGGCTCAATCAATATGCATGATTTTTTCATTTGTACATCTATCTTATTTTGTTTATTACTTATATAATAAAAATAATGTATATAGTAGAATTGGGGTTAAATTATAAATATGCGATTAATATCATTAAATGTTGTGAAAGAAGGCATGGTCATTGGGAAGACGATATGGAATGAAGCGGGTCATCCACTCTTGCACCAAGGCGTTGTCATCAATCACCGAATCATTGAAAGATTGCAACAATTAAACATTCGATATATTTATATAGATGATTTAATATCTGACGGCATACAAATTGAGGAAACAGTCGACCCAATTGTTCGTCATAGAGTAGTTAAAGAAATTACAAAGACATTTGAAACGGTTAGAAACCTTAAAGGGGCACAGGCTTCGTATATTATCGAGCAACAGTCAAAGGCTATTAATGGGATTGTAGAGGGGCTACTTGATACGATTGTTGATAGCCATGAATTTTTAACTATTTTATCAGATGCATATTTATACGATCAATACTTATATCATCACTCTTTCCAAGTTACATTATATTCAATTGCCATTGCGAAGGAATTAGGATATTCCTACGAAGAGTTGCGCTTAATTGGCGTTGGTGCAATCTTGCATGATATTGGAAAGTTATTAGTACCAGCTGAAATTTTAAAAAAACCAGGTGCTCTTACAGAGGACGAATATAATGAAATGAAATTGCATGCTCGTTATGGCTTCGATTTGCTACGTAATCTACATTCCATCTCACTCTTGGTAGCACACTGTGCCTTCCAACATCATGAACGCTTAGACGGAAGCGGCTACCCTAGAGGTCTAGTCGAATTTGAAATACACCCATTTGCTAAAATTATTGCTGTAGCAGATGTATTTGATGCTGTTACATCGAATCGTGTTTATCGTGAAAAAGTACTGCCTTCAGAAGGTATTGCCGTTCTAGAAAAAGATGCTGGGACATTATACGATGCAAAAGTTGTCGAAGCATTGAAAAAATGCGTTGTTCATTATCCGAATGGAACCGTACTTACTTTATCAGACGGACGTCGAGGTATTGTTTCACGACAAAATGAGTTACACCCATCCCTGCCATACATAAGAATTTTTGAGGAAAACGGTGAGATGCTTGTAGCTACATATGAAATCAATTTAGCAAATACATTCAATATTACTATTGAAAAAATAGAAACAGAATTTATCCCTTCTGAATAGTTCCCCCTCCTTGCTCATACGAATAGAGCAAGGGGGATTTTTCTGCTTCTACAACGAAGAAAAATGCGATTTAGGCAACATAAAAAACGAGGAAATACAGCCGTTTTTGTCATTTTGACACTTATCGTTGTCATTATATTATTTTTATATTGGATGAATGCTCGTTTAATGCCAACCTATTTACAATATGCAGAAGTGCAAACGAATAAAGTGGCTTCTTTTGTTGTCAATAAAGCGATTAATGCACGCACTTCTAGCGTATTAGATGTGAATGATATTATTGAAAATTTACCGTCGGGCTCAAGTGAAATGATTACGACAAAGTTTAATACGGAAATCATTAATCGTGTTCGCGCAGAAACACAGGCTTTGGTGAAAGAATATTTAGAGCAAGCGGAAAATGGAGATTTAACACATTTACCAAACTTAGAAAATGTCGAATACGATGTCGGGAAAATGGAAGCGGGCGATGGTATCGTTTTTTTTGTACCACTCGGGCAAGCTGCTAATCTTCCTTTACTCGGAAATTTAGGACCAAAAATACCGATTCGATTTCATATTATAGGGAATGTACATAGTGATGTACAATCCACTATTAGAGAATTTGGTATAAATAATGCCTATGTTGAGGTAAGTATTCATTTAGAGGTGAATGTACAAATTATTGTGCCGTTTGCTACGAAATCATCGACAGTAGAGCAGTATATTCCTGTAGCAATTGGCCTAGTGCAAGGTTCGGTTCCACATATTTATACGAATGGTGGAGAAGGCATACAGCCATCGTTAGAGGTACCTGTCCCTTATGATTAACCAAACGTTCGAAAAACAGTACCTAAGCACGCTTTTTGAATGCCCCGCTATAAATAAAGTTGTTGTAGCGCATGGAATATGGTACATTGACTAAAAGTACTAAAGTTTTATTTTGACTTGCGCGGATGTTCAGCTTCTCGCGCAAATCAAAATAAAGCCTCCGGCAAATATCACAGATTTTGTAGAAGCTTTCCTGTGCATGCTTGAAAAAGCTAGCCGAGGCGTAATTGATTTTATGATAGGGGCGAAATTGGATGACATCTTGTAAACCTACAGCAAAAGAAGAGCACATACGCAAGCCAGACTGGTTGAAAATTAAATTAAATACAAATGAACAATATAAAGGCTTAAAAAAATTAATGCGCGATAACAACTTGCATACAGTTTGTGAGGAAGCGCGTTGTCCAAATATTCATGAGTGTTGGGGAGAGCGTCGTACGGCAACGATGATGATTTTAGGTTCAGTATGCACGCGTGCATGCCGTTTTTGTGCGGTTAAAACAGGTTTACCGACAGAGCTCGATTTAGCAGAGCCAGAGCGCGTAGCAGACTCAGTAAAAATTATGGATTTAAAGCATGTTGTTATTACAATGGTAGCACGTGATGATTTAAAGGATGGTGGCGCGGGCGTATTAGCGGAAACAATTCGTGCGATTCGTCGTAAAAGTCCAGCGACATCTGTTGAAGTATTGCCATCTGATTTAGGTGGGATAGAAGAAAATTTACAGATGGTTATGGATGCGAAACCGGATATTTTAAATCATAATATCGAAACGGTGCGTCGCTTAACACCGAGAGTTCGTGCACGAGCAAAATATGATCGCTCTTTAGAGTTTTTACGTCGCTCAAAGGAAATGCAGCCAGATATCCCGACAAAATCCTCATTAATGATTGGTCTAGGCGAAACATGGGATGAAATTTTAGAAGTGATGGATGATTTGCGTGCAAATAATGTAGATATAATGACAATTGGTCAATATTTGCAGCCGACGAAAAAGCATTTGTCAGTTAAAAAGTATTATTCTCCGCTAGAATTCGGGAAGCTTCGCAAAATTGCAATGGAAAAAGGCTTTAGTCACTGCGAGGCAGGTCCATTAGTGCGCAGTAGCTACCATGCAGATGAGCAAGTAAATGCAGCAACAAAAGAACGTCAGGCACAGGCGAAAGCATAGCCATGTGCAAATAGATAGGTGGTATTTCAATGATTGTTGCAGAAGGTTATATTTATGAAGTAATCGAAAATGTGCGAGAAGGCTTTAATGAAGAAGTATTTTTAGAGCGATTCTCAGATATTTTGACGAAATATGATTATATCGTAGGAGATTGGGGATATGGCCAGCTTCGTCTAAAAGGATTCTTTGATGATCGCAATCACAAATCTACCTTTGATACAAAAATCAGTACATTTGAGGATTATTTATTTGAATACTGTAATTTTGGCTGCGCTTATTTTATCGTTCAAAAAATAGGGCGAGCACCACAGCAGGAAGTTGCAGTTGATACAGAGGAATTGATAGAAGAGCTATAAAGTGACTGAACTATAAAGTGACTAAGTTTCACGGTCTAAAAATGAGGCTGTCCAAAAGGGTATTCCTTTTCGGACAGCCTTATTTTTGACATTAAATAATTGCTCCTGCGGTTACTCGTCGCAGAAAATACTTGCTCCTGCGGTAGTCACAATAAATTGTCATTAACTTTGTCTCAAAAAAGCTTTTCAAACACGCCCTTTTAGCATGCTGCGTGAGTCCTTAGCTTAGTAGCTCTGTCAAATACGCACGCAAATCAGCTGTCTCTTCCTCGGTGCGATTGTAGACGTGCTCTAAATAGCCCGGCTCCTCTACATCGTCGGGACCGATAATCGCAAAGCGACCGAACTGAATATCTAAAACAAGTACTTTACCAAAAAAGCGTCCACTTTGTAATATCGCTAAATCATAACGCTGTGTTTTGCCTGCGAAGCTAACGAAGCGCGTTTTCGTATCCTCTACATCATCATATAAGAAAAATCTTTCCATTTGAATTTCTATCTCCTTTTCGTATCTCTAGAATATGTTACTATAGATAAGAAAACACTATCAACTATTTAGGTACTAGGAGGCGTTTTGAATGTATTTCGTAGATCGAAATAAAATTTCATTAAACTTACAACATTTAGATACATTGCTGGCGATTTTTGAAGAGCAAGAAAATTGGCTTGAAAATGATATGACAAAGCTAGCACTTGAGCGTATCGGTCATAATGTAATGGAATCGATGATGGACGTTGGTAATTTAATGATTGATGGCTTTATTATGCGCGACCCGGGCAGTTATGAAGATATTATCGATATATTAGTAGATGAGAAAGTCATTTCACCAGATATGGACGCGTCTCTAAAAGCTGTTGTAGGCTTGCGTAAAATGCTTGTACGCGAATTTATTCAAGTGGATGATGAAGAAGTCATAAAAGTGCTTTCAGGCTCGTTAGGGGCCTTAAAACAGTTTTCAGGCAAAGTGCAAGATTATTTAACGAATGAGCTTGGACCTGTTTCCGCATTTTTGCCTGAGGATAAATAAATGAAGCGCTATAAAGCATATTGTTTTGATTTAGACGGAACGGTTTATCGTGGAAACAAAGGGATTGACAGTGCCATTACCTTTATTCATAAATTGCAACAGGAGGGCATTGAACCGTTTTATGTAACGAATAACTCTTCAAAAACGCCTGTGCAATTGCAGCAAAAATTAGCGGCATTAGGCATTGCTGCGCCTTTAGAGCATATTTATTCGAGCGCAGTCGTGACGGCGACATATATAAGTGAGCGATTTCCCCAGCAAAAAGTGCAGCTTATTGGCTCGGATGGTATTCGAGAGGCCCTGCAATCCCAAGGGATACATATTACAGATGAAGCGGATGCAAAGGTTTTTGTGATGGGGATTGATCGAGAGGTAAATTATTCAAAGCTAGTAAATGCCTGCTTGGCTGTGCAGAATGGTGCACATTTAATTGCTACAAATGAAGATGTTAAATTTCCAACAGAGCAAGGCTTCGTGCCTGGCAATGGCTCCTTTGTAAGGCTTGTAGCAAGCGTAGGAGGTGTAGAGCCTGTCTTCATTGGCAAGCCATCACCAATTATGTTAGAAGCGATTGCCTCAACACATCATTATTGTAAAAATGAAATGGTATTGATTGGCGATAATTATCAAACGGATATTTTATGCGGCATTCGCTTTGGCTGTGATACGGTTCATGTGAATACAGGTGTTACTCCTACAGAGCAAGCCCAATTGCAGAAAGAACGACCTACTTATTGCTTGAGCTCGTTGGAAGAGTGGCTGTAAAACAGAAGAATAAAAGCTATATCAAAATTATTTTGATATAGCTTTTTGTTGTTTATTCAAAATTGTTGACTCATAAATTAAATGCAATAGGTATTTATGATGATTTTCAAAATGGAATATATGTTTTCATGAAAATAAAAAAATTGCAAGAGTTGTTTTTTTAAAATCGAGTATGATACAATAAATGCAGTTCAAAATAAACACTATATATAGTGTTGTTTTTCTGAAAAACGCACTACATATAGGAAATATAGCGAGGATGGCTATATAAAGGGCTTTCCTCATACATCTAGCGCGTTACCTTGTTCAGATTTTGTATAGATTATAAGTATACATGGCGAGAAAAAAATGGAAAATTAAAATTTAGTTTTCTAGCAATAAGAATTGTTCGCAATAATTATGCTAATACATAATCGTTTCACTTGTATATGTGGCAAAGCACAATGGTACATGCTATGAAAAAATAAATGGAAAGAGGTTATCGTAATGATCTTGTACACAAAAACAGTTTGTCCAAAATGTATGTTTGTTAAATCGGAGTTAAATGAAGCTGGTTTAGAGGGGCGCTACGAAACAGTTAATATAGATTTAGATGCTGCGGCAAAAGAGAAAATCGTCAATGCAGGTTTCTTAACGGTTCCGATTTTAGAAATCGACGGTCAGCTAATCCATGATTTTTCACAAATTAACGAAGAGATTAGCAAGCTAGTTGGATGATTGTCTTTGCAAGCAGGACAGGAAATGTGCGCTTTATCATCAATCAGCTCCAATTACCGAACATTGAGATGACGAAGGGGCTCAAGCTTTCTGAGCCCTATTTATTATTTACTTATACGGATGGACTTGGTACAGTGCCACAAATAGTAGAGGAATTTTTGCAAGAAAACGCTACGTTTTGTAAAGGTGTGATTGCAAGCGGCAATTCCAATTTTGGGCACAATGTTTTTTGCGGCTCCGCCGATAAAATAAATGCCACTTATCAAATACCGATTGTTCGCAAACTAGAGCTTCGGGGATTTGCACACGATTATGAAGCAATTCGAGAATATTATCAAACTGTTATTGAAGGTGGGGAAAAGATTTGAAAGAGTATTTAAAGCTCAATAATGATTTATTGAATAGTTATAGCTCGACAGGCATTTTAGATTTGGACAAGGATAAAGAAGCGACACGTAAGTATTTTTTAGAAAATGTCAATGTGAAAATGCGTTATTATATAGACTTGGAAGAAAAGCTTAAATATTTAATCGATGAAGGATACTATGAAAGAGATTTTTTAGAAATGTATCCGATGGAATTTATTAAAAGGTTATTCAAAATAGCTTATTCTTATAAATTCCGTTTTCCATCCTTTATGAGTGCCAGCAAATTTTATGAAAGCTACGCAATGAAAAGCCGTGACGGTCAAGAGATTTTAGAGAAATATGAGGATCGCATTACGATTATTTCGTTATATTTAGCACAGGGAGACCAAAGCCTTGCAGAGCGTGCTGTACGCAGTATTATGGAGGCATATCAGCCCGCGACACCAACGGCACTAAACAGCGGTAAAAAGGCGCGTGGTGAGCTAGTAAGCTGCTTTAAATTGACGGTTGATGATACGATGAATTCCATCGCAGAAAATATCGGTTATTGCCTAGAGCTTTCTCGTTTAGGGGGAGGCGTAGGAACATTGTTAACGGATTTACGCCCATTAGGCGACCCGATTAAAGGGATTTTAAATCGTGCTAGCGGCGTTATGCCTGTTGCTAAGCTATTAGAAAACTCTTTCTCCTATTCCAACCAGCTAGGGCAGCGCAATGGCTCAGGCGTTGTCTATTTGAATATTTTCCACGGTGATATTGAAGAATTTATTTCATCGAAAAAGCCTAACGCTGACGAAAAAATTCGCTTAGCGACATTATCGACAGGGGTTATTATCCCATCGATTTTCTTTGAGCTAATGAAGCGTGACAAAGATATTATTTTATTTAGCCCATACGATATTTATCGTGAATATGGCAAGCGCATGTCCGAAATTAGCATGACGGAAATGTATTATGAATTGCTTGATAATCCGAACATTCGAAAACTAAAGCGCATTAATGCACGCAAGCTTTATACGGAAATTAAAAAGACACAATTTGAATCGGGCTATCCATTCGAGGTGTTTGATGATAATGTCAACGAAAATCACGCATTAAAAGGCCTAGGCCGAGTGAAAATGTCGAATTTGTGTACAGAAATTTTACAAGTACAAACGACGAGTGATATTACAGATATGGATCAGCCAAATGTTTACGGCTTAGATGTATCGTGTAACTTAGGCTCTATCGACATTTACCGCGCAACAAAAAGCGAAAACTTTGAAGAGCTTATTACGACAAGTATGCAGCTCTTAACGAATGTATCATTAATGACAAATATTAAAAATGTGCCATCTGTAGCGAAGGCGAATAAATTAATGCATTCTGTTGGTCTTGGGGTAATGAACCTTCATGGTCATTTAGTGCAATCGAATATTTTATATGGCTCACCAGAGTCAATTGAATTTGTCGATTACTTTATGGAAGCATTAAATTACTATTCATTACAAGCATCTATGCAAATTGCCAAAGAGAAGGGTGAAACATTCTATCGTTATGAGGAGAGCGAATACGCCAACGGTAATTACTTCGACTCTTATATAGCAAAAGAAGAGAGAGAGCCATCGAAAGCGGTTAAAGAAGCATTAGGTAATGTGCCGCTAATTACTGCTGCAATGTGGCAGGAGTTAAAAGAGCAGGTAGCTGAGCATGGCGTATTTAACGCCTACCGCCTAGCTGTTGCACCGACAGGCAGTATTTCCTATATTCGCAGCAGCACAGCATCACTTGCACCATGTACAGAGCGCGTGGAAATTCGAGACTATGCAGATAGTCGTACAATTTATCCGATGCCGTTTTTAAATAATGATAATCGTCATTTATATGTGGAAGCATATGAAGTTGATCCATATAAATTAATCGACCTATATGTAGCAGCACAAAAGCATGTCGATCAAGGAATTTCAATGACATTATATGTAACTGATCGTTGGACAACAGAACAATTAGCGAAAGTGTATATTTATGCTTGGATGAAGGGCATTAAAACAGTATATTACGTGCGTCAACGATTACAAACTTTAGAGGAGTGTGTATCATGCTCAATTTAAAACCATATGAGGCGGTTAACTGGAATAAGCCGACAAGCGATTTGGCGAAAGTATTTTGGGACCAGCAATGGAAGCAAATGTGGCAGCCAGAGGAGATTGCTGTATCAAAGGATATTAAACAGTGGAAAGACTTTGAGCACCAAGATACGTACAAAAAAGTATTCGGTGGCTTAACATTGTTAGATACGGTGCAAACGAATATCGGCATGAACGAAATTGCGAAATATAATAATGATTTGCAGGAAAAAGCCGTATTAACTGTTTTCGGCTCTTTTGAAGCGATTCATGCAAAATCCTATTCGTATATCTTTACAACGTTATGTAATAACGATGAAATTGATGCGGTCTTCGAGTGGGTTAAGAAAAACGAATTTTTACAATATAAGGCGAAACGCATTAGCGATGTTTATTTAGCAATTAAAGAAAACGATGATGAGTCATTATGGAAAGCGATGTTTGCTTCTGTTATGCTAGAAAGCTTTTTATTCTACTCCGGCTTTTTCTACCCGCTTTATTTAGGTGGGCAAGGTACTTTGCGTAATAGCGCGGAAGTTATTTCCCTCATTTTACGTGACGAATCAATTCATGGTGTAGCAATTGGCTTCTTTGCACAAAATATTTTCCGTAAATTCTCTCCAGAAAAGCAAGACGAGCTAAAAGTATGGGGCTATGAGCTATTGTTAGACCTGTACCAAAATGAAATGAAGTATACGGAAGATATCTATGCTGAAACAGGGCTTTCCCCAGAAGTAAAAGCTTATGTGCGCTTCAATGCAAATAAAGCGTTAATGAACTTGGGCTTAGATACGATGTTCCCTGAGGAGGAAGTAAACCCAATTGTTATGAATGGTATTCGTAACGAAGGTTCAACATACGATTTCTTCTCTCAAAAAGGCTCAACATATGCACTAGCAAAAGTTCAGCCAATTACAGATGAAACGTTTAATTTTGATTTTTTAGAGAAGTAATTTGATGAAAAAGAAGCGTCCAAAAACAGTGCATTGCTATGTTTTGGACGCTTTTTGTGATGCTTAAGCAAAGGAATCATAAAGAAGAGCTTTTTGAAAATGGGCTAAACTCAGAGCTTAGCTGCTTTCTTTTGAATTTAAAATAAAATAAGGGCACAGCTAACCTTTCACTGCACTGAGGAGAAGTTCGACTTTTGAAATAGTCCCCTTGTTCACATAGCCTAAATTTTAAATTGGCACATAAGGTTCCTCTTTGGATATAGTTCGTGTATGATTAGAATTATATTGAAAGAGGAGTAGAAGTTTTTATGAAACAATTTGCAAACAAATTACAAAATCATGTTCGCGACTTTCATATCGCGTTTAAACACCCTGCACCAGAGCAGCTTGTGCCAATGGAGCGAGAGCGAGCAATTAACCGTAGCGTTTGGACAGCCGAGGAGGCGATTGAGTTTATTGCAGCTTCTTGTTCAACGAAGGAGGAGTTTGCGGCAAGCTACGAGTATTTTTTAGCTGGTATTCAAAAGGCATATGAAAAATCATTAAATGGCGAGTTTCCTCAAAGCACTGAAGAAAAAGTAATTGCCCAAGCAGATGCTTTAGCAGACCAATTATATTTTTCATTCGGTTCGGCAGTAGAAATCGGAGTAGATATTGAGCCCGTTTTTGATATTGTACAAGGCGCAAATATGTCGAAGCTTTTCACAGATGAGAATGGCAATAAATACGCGAAATGTCGTGAAGATGGAAAGATTATTAAGTCACCAGACTTTTATAGTCCAGAGCCATTTATTAAAGAAGAAGTGTTAAAACAGATGAAATAATAAAGAGCGTCCAAAAAGCGTGCATAGCACTGCTTTTTGGACGTTTTGTTTGTGTTTTATTGAAAGAATAGCCATTTTAAAATAAATAAATAAAGTCCATACCTCCATAACCACAAAGACACCTCAGTGTTTTCGAACAGCATCATTAAAAACACTGAATTTTAGGCCTCTTATTTATTACCAAAGAGGGTTTTCTTCAATATAAGCATATATTTTTTGAGTCAACTCGCTAGGTGTGTCAGCCTCAACAAGCTCTCCATTGACAAGCGCATAAAAGCATTCAGAGCATTTTGTGCAAAAGCTTAGGCAGCCATATTCAAGAACATCAATATTGGGGTCTTTTTCAAGCACCTCAAATGTTTCTTGTGCGCCGTTTGCTAAATTGCTAATACAAAATTCAACCATTGGATTCACTACAAGTCACCTCACAATTGTATGCTACTTTTTTTTAGTAATTACGTCAAACAACATATTTTGTGAAATGTTTCACAAAATGTTTCGGAACATATTGTGAAACATATCACAATGAGCTATACTCTTATTGAATAGTTAATCTTATATCAATTTCGCCTCGGCTAACATTTTTGAAAAATTTGTGACAACTGCCAGAGGCATTCTTTTAGTTCAGTAGGTATTTGGGCATTTGCTGGATGAAGGAAAGGGGGCACGCCATTTCTACTGAGGGGGAGAAATGGGTACTCTGTTTTAATGAAAATAAGTAAAAGGAGCTCAGCATATGAGAAAATTAGTACTATTAGGTGGGGGCTATGGAAATATGCGTATACTGCTACGCCTATTACCGAATAATTTCCCACAAGATACCGAAATTACTTTAATTGACCGCACATCATTCCACAGCTTAAAAACAGAATTTTATGCACTTGCAGCAGGGACTTCGACGGATAAAGAGATTCGTGTAGCCTTCCCAGAGCATCCGCGCTTAAAAACTATTTTTGGTGAAGTTATTCGCATTGACCGAGAGGATAAAACGGTTTATTTGGAGGGCGGTCAAGAAGTAAAATATGATGATTTAGTAATTGGGCTTGGCTGTGAAGATAAATATCACGGAGTACCTGGTGCCAAGGAGCACACATTCAGCATTCAAACAATTGCTAAATCGCGAACAACATTTGAAAAGCTATGTGGCTTACCACCAGGCTCAACGGTAGCTATAGTAGGCGCAGGTTTGTCAGGTATTGAATTAGCTAGTGAACTACGTGAAAGCCGTGCAGACTTAAATATTAAATTATTTGACCGTTCAACACGTATTTTACGAGATTTTCCTGAAAAGCTAAGTAATTATGTGAAATCATGGTTTATTAAACATAATGTTGAAGTAATCGCTGAATCGAATATTACAAAGGTTGAAGAAAATCATCTTTATAATCATGATCAAGTAATCGAAGTAGATGCTGTTGTTTGGACAGCAGGGGTGCAGCCTGTGAAAATTGTACGAGACATGGAAGTGGAGAAAGATAAATTCGGTCGCCCAATTGTCACAAACTACTTTACATTACTAAATGATGAACATGTTTTTGTTGTTGGAGACTGCGCTTCATCTGATTTACCGCCAACAGCACAGCTTGCAGAGGAGCAAGGAGAGCGTATTGTAAAGGTATTACGCCATCGTTGGAATAATGAACCGCTACCAGCAACGATGCCAGAAATTAAACTAAAGGGCTTTATGGGCTCGCTAGGGAAGAAACAAGGCTTTGTTCATTTAGCAGATACAACAGTAACCGGGCGTATTGCTCGTTTAATGAAATCAGGCTTGCTTTGGATGTATAAGCGTCAAAACAATTAAGGCAAAAAGGAAAGCAGGCTGGGGCGTCGCTTTCCTTTTTGCTGTTAGTTTGAAGTGAGGATGGTTGAAAAAGGGCTTGCTTCTTTTTGAGAAGTTAAAAACAGTTGATTTAAAGTCTTTTGTTGTGGTAACGCATTAAAAGAAGGTTTTCATCGTATCTTCCTTACTTAAGGTAAGCATAGTTAAAGCCAGTGTTTATCACACTTTCAAAGGAAGTCTTGCCAAGTCAACATTTTATCCCGCATTAACGGGCAGTAAGACTCTCACTTCAAGACTTAAGTGAAAATCGGCTTAAGGATAAGTGGGAGATCAACTGCCCGTAAAAACCCGATTGATTGAAGCTTCACTTTATTTCAATACCGATAAAAGCGTTTAACTAGCTAGCAACTGTACGACTGAACATCTAAACTTTTATTCCGATGTGTAGCCTAGTTTTTCGAGTGCGGCGTAAACAGGCTTAATTTGGATATAGCCTTCGCCAACGACTTCGTCATTAATTAAAACGAGCGGATAGAAAAATTCATCCTCTTGAATGCGATTTGCATAGTCGATATCACGTTTATCGCCTAAATCGCCTTCAATATCAATATAGCGAATTGTAAATGGTTGATTCGGATATTTGCGATCAATAGCTGCTTGTAGCCATTCATATGTGTCTTTAGAAGAAGGTGCATTGACACAGCTCGCACAAATAATATCTGCTCCGTATATTTCGATTACTGCTTTAGATGCTGTCATATAAAATCCAACCTTTCGTAATACAATATTGGCTTTTTTCTCTCCTTCACATTATAATGATTTTAATGAAAGGAGTCGAGAAAAATGACAGAATTAGAACAACGCGAACAAGTACAGGAAGTTTTAGATAAATTACGTCCGTTCTTATTACGTGACGGTGGGGATTGTGAATTAGTAGATATTGAAGAAGGTATCGTAAAATTACGTTTACTAGGTGCATGCGGTAGCTGTCCAAGTTCTACAATTACATTAAAAGCTGGTATTGAACGTGCATTATTAGAGGAAGTACCGGGAATTGTTGAAGTAGAGCAAGTATTCTAATATAGCTTACCTGAAAAAGTGGCATTGGAAGCAATTTGCATCCAAACGCCACTTTTTTTGTTTGAATATCGTGTATAATAAGTAGGTATGTTTTTTATAAAGGAGTTTATTTATGGGTCAACAGCAAGAACAATGGACATCGAGACTAGGATTTATTTTAGCAACTGCCGGCTCTGCAATAGGGCTGGGAGCTATTTGGAAATTCCCTTATATCGCTGGAGTTTCCGGTGGAGGAGCATTTTTCCTCATTTTTTTAATTTTTACGCTTTTCGTTGGGCTGCCAATCCTATTAGCGGAGTTTGCCATTGGTCGTGGCTCGCAAAGGGATGCAGTTTCAGCTTATTTAACATTCGCACCTAATTCAAAATGGCATTTTGTTGGAATACTCGGCATGATTACATGCTTTATTTTGCTATCATTTTATAGTGTTGTTGGTGGTTGGATTATTCTTTACATGGTTCAAGCGGTAATTGGAAATTTATCTGGACTTTCTGAAACTGCATATGCGCCGCTATTTAATGATTTTATTGCGAATCCTCTCTACGCAATTTTATTCCAATTTATTTTTATGGCAATTACCATTTTCGTCGTGGCAAAAGGGGTTCAACAAGGAATTGAGCGAGCAGGTAAAATTATGATGCCTGCATTATTTATTTCTTTCCTTATTTTAATTATTCGCTCATTAACATTAGATGGTGTTGGAGAAGGTCTTCACTTTTTCTTATATCCGGATTTTTCAAATATGAGCTCGAAAACAATTTTATTTGCACTTGGGCAATCGTTTTTCTCAATTAGTGTAGGTGTTTCTGTAATGGTAACGTATAGCTCTTATTTATCGAAAAACGAGGACTTACCAAAATCAGCATTAACAATCGTGCTGATGAATTTATTTATTTCACTATTAGCAGGGCTTGCTATTTTCCCGGCTGTCTTTTCCTTTGGCTTTGAGCCGACTGAGGGGCCTGGTTTATTATTCGTCGTGCTACCAGCTGTTTTCAATCAAATGCCGTTTGGGACATTTTTCTTATTAGTCTTTTTAATTCTTTTCCTATTTGCTACACTAACTTCTGCATTTTCGATGCTAGAAATTATTGTGGCAGCAGTAACAAAGCAAGATAGAAAAAAACGAAAAAGCACGACATGGATTACAGGTCTGCTGATTTTTATCGTTGGTATTCCTTCAGCGTTATCCTACGGTATGCTAAGTGATTTTACGATTTTTGATAAGACAATATTCGATGCAGCGGATTATCTTGTCTCCAATATTTTAATGCCATTAGGGGCGTTATTAATTGCTATTTTCGCGGGTTTTGCTATACCTCGAAACACATTGCTAGCAGAAATTAGTGATGGGGCAAGCTATGCCAAGAGGTTATTTGCCATATGGCTCATAGCGATTAAATATGTAGCACCAATTGCTATTATTATTGTCTTTTTAGATGCAATCGGTATATTAAATTTTTAACGGATTTATTATGCGGAAAATATAAATAGTTCTTTAAAATTGAAAAGGGTTTAGATTGTCTCGACAGCGCTATGTTTGCGCTGTCGCTAATTCATAAGAAAGGGGCTGTACGAAAAGTGTATATCTTTTCGTACAGCCCCTGCTTCTATCTTAAATGCTTGTACCTGTCGCTTCGCTTTCAGCACTAAACTCGGTTACACGTCGCAAAGAAGTCGTCTCAAAAATGACTTTTCAGACGACCCCTTTACTGTTTTGCTCGCTCCTCGCGAATAATTTCCCATTGCTCCTTAGCCATGTCAACAAGCCTTGCTTCACCACCAACACGTTGGCTTTCAATAACCTTTGAAAAGAAGCGTGTTGCCATTTCGAAATCACCTATTCGGCGTGACAGCTCACCAACCATATACATAATTCTTACGCCAGACATTTGTGTATTGGCATAATCCTCAGTAGAATAAGATTCCATATACTGATCGCGTGCCACATGTAAAAAGCGCTCTTCTTGCTCTTTATTGTTTAATGACCGGTAGAGCCAAGCTAAACGAAGTGTCAGCCCAGCTACTGTGACAAAGCGCTCTTTTTTGATTGTAGCACTAAGCCAAGCAAGCTTATATGCTTGAATTGCTTGAAAAACAGTGCGTTCGCCTTTAAAGGATTGGTGTACCCATTTACTTGATATTTGTTCATTTATTTGCTCAGACACACCCGGTGCAAAGTACTTTGAATAGTCTTCTGTAAAGGAAAATCCACAATGCTCACAAACAAAAACATTATAGTAAAGCGCATTTACATTGTCATCCTCATAAATAGGCTGAAAGTCGGATTCAGTTGATTTGACTTTAATAAATTTCGTTCGTATTTTAAAAGTAGGAAAACTTTTTTTACAATGCAAACAATCTACTTTTTTCTCGTAAAAAGGTGAGATTTTCATCAAATATTCACGCCCCTCATTTATATACATAGTATTATTATAACACTTTTATTTAAGAAGAAAGTATGAAATAAGTCGAAATACAAACAGTTTTGTTGGCACATTGAGGCGCTCTTGATATGATAGGAGTAAGAAAGAAGGTGACTGTGATGAGTACAAAACAAGTTGTTGAATTGACAGAGGCGGCAGCGTTTCAGGTGAAGGAAATGATGACACATAATGAGGAAGAAGGCTCTTATTTGCGCGTCGCGGTTAAAGGTGGCGGTTGTAGCGGTCTTTCATACGGAATGGCCTTTGATACAGAACAGCATGAGGACGATTTTTTAGATGAGCAATATGGCTTACAAATCGTCGTATCAAAGGAAGATGCAGGCATTTTACAAGGAACGAAAATCGATTTTAAACAATCACTTATGGGTGGTGGCTTCACCATCGATAATCCAAACGCCCTTGCATCATGCGGCTGTGGCACATCTTTCCGTGCAGCAGGGCGCGAGAGCACGCCTGAGGTTTGTGAGTGACAAAGTAGGATTGTGAATTGAGTATACACAATCCAAATAATATATAAACACAACCTTAAATTAGCCTATTTAGGGTTGTGTTTTATCGAGCCCTCTTGATTTGTGTGTTACAGAACATCACAAATTGAGGTGGCTTTTTTGTATATTTACGGAAAATAAGTTAAATAAGCGTTTTCACCATTGTGTAGTAGACGCTTCCAGGGGGATAATCTTTAATTTCACCAACAACTTGATAGCCTTTCATTTCATAAAATGTGCGCGCTTGAAATTCAAAAGTGGTTAAAAGTACTTTCGTTGCCCCCATCTCTTTCGCGATTTCCTCGGCTTGGGAAAGAAGGTTTCCGCCTAAGCCCTCGCCTCTATAATTTTCATGAAACCAAAAATTATTAATTTCTAACCAATTCCAATAAACCTCTGCATTTAAACCACCAATCCAATTCTTATCGTCGTCTGATACGATAATATTAAGTGGCTGTATCGCTTCTTTTTTTCTTATTGCTTTATGGTGTACGGAATGCTGATTATTAAATTCTCTAATTTTCTCCTGTAAAAAGGTTGAAAATTTTTCGTTCTTCTTCAATGAAATTGCTATATGATAATTCATCCTACTACTCCCTCTAGTTGATATATAAACCTTTCCATCTCCTTTTGTGATTTTACCGTTACAACTTTATCGTGAAATGGCTGTAATTGCTCTTTAATTTTCCACTGACCTGTTTTTTCATACGATTTATTCCACTTATACATATTGCGTAGGATGCTCAACGTAGGTTTATAATTCGATTTTTCTAGCCTTAAAACTTGCTTGAAAAATCGTTTATGAATGCGCCATAGCCTTGTAAAATAAGGGGGCTGTAAGTGAATAATATAGTCTGCCTGTCCGAAAAGCGGTGTTACCCAATGCTGATAATGTGCGCCTTCTGTAACCCATTTATTTTGACTCGCCACTTGCTGAATTAGTTGAGAAATTGCTTCATTTGAGCGGCGTATATCCCCATCAGGATGGCGCTCCCACACGATATTATCTAGCTCGATATAGCACATATCATATTTGCTTGCCAGCAGCCTTGCCAAAGTTGATTTTCCGCTTCCGACACTACCGATAATATGGATTTTTTTCTTCATTTATTTCATTCCTTTATTGCTTTGCGTAAAGTCATTTTAGCATAGGAGAGCGTTCGTAAAAAATATTCTTTTTAAAATTCATATTGACAATCATACGTTTTGAAATATAATTGATAATGATTTTCATTATTAATTAAGTGGGGGATTTTGAGTTGAAAAAAATAATGGTTGTATTTATGTTTGCCGTACTTTTATTAGTCGCATGTGCTGAAAAAGAGGTAGAGCCAGTTGAAAAAGAGGATGCTGTAGCAAATGAGCAAGAACAAGCAGCGACTGAAACAGAGAATGAGGAGCAGGTTGAAGATGAAGGGCTAACGTTAGAAAATGACGGGGTTGATGAGGCGAAATTCCAAGAGCTATTAGCAGCTTTACCAGCAGAAAAGCCCGAGCGCATTGTCGTAACATCTGTGCCGTTAACTGAAATGCTACACCTGTTAGATGTAGAGCCAGTTGGCGTACCAACTTCTACAAATCCAATTCCAGAAGCATTTAATCATATAGCACAAATCGGTTCACCGATGGCGCCAGATTTAGAGGTAATTACGAATTTAGAAACAGATTTATTAATTGGTGCGAAATCATTGCAATCTTCGCTAGATAAAAGCTTAGAGGGGCTTAATTTAACGACAGCCTACTTGCCGACAGATTCATTTGAGGATTTGAAATTAAGTTTTAAGGTATTAGGCACATACTTAGGGCAAGAGGAGAAAATGAATGAAGTACTTAGCTCCATTCTTGATAAGGAAAATGAATTAATGAAACTAGCAGAAGGTAAGGAGTTACCTCGCGTATTATTAATGATTGGTACATCTGATTCGTTTATGGTGATGAGTGAAAATTCTTATTTAGGTAGCTTAGTAAAACGTTTAGGTGCAGAGAATATTGCAACAACAGAATTAAAAGTAGAATCGACATATTCGGCTGTCAACTTAGAAGATATTGTTGTATATGACCCAGATGTTATTTTAGTATTAGCTTCTGGCGACCATGGGGCTAGTGAGGAAATGTTCAAGGAAGAAGTAGCGAAAAATGATGCTTGGACAAAGCTATCCGCTTATAAAAATGAGCAAATTCATATTTTAGATTACAGCATATTCGGTGTAACTTCGATTATGAATGTAGAAAATGCATTAACGAAAGTGGCAGATTATTTTGTTAAATAAGTAAAAGGAGTTTGAGGCAACATGGTAAGTACAGCCAAAAGTCGTGCGATTATTATCATTACCTTGTGCTGCTTACTGCTTTTTGCCGTAATTGCAATCGGTTTAGGTAGTGTACGAATAGCAGTACCAGATATATTATCAACATTATTTACAACATCAGGTGAAGCAAAATATCATACGATTATTTTTGATATTCGTTTACCACGTGTATTACTAGCATTAATTATAGGTGCTAATATTGCGATTTCAGGTGCATTGCTACAAGCGGTGATGGGAAATCCACTAGCAGACCCTGGATTAACAGGTGTAACGGCAGGTGCGGCAGCCTGTGTACTAGTCATTATGCTCGTTTATCCAGAATACACATACTTAGTTCCGATTGCTGCCTTTATTGGTGGTGTCATTGCTGCTTTTATTGTTTATTTATTAGCGTGGCGTCGTACAGGCATCACACCAATTACCATCATTTTATCAGGTGTAGCAGTGAATGCTTTGTGTGGGGGAATTGTCGGCTTTCTTTCTATTATATATAGTGATAGATTGCCGTCTGCAGTGCAATGGTTAAATGGTAGCTTAGCAGCTAAAGGCAATGGCGCCTTGCTGATGATTTATCCATATGCCTTAGTAGGCTGGATTTTATCCATTTTTGCCATTCGTAAAGCGAATATTATCCGCTTGGGTGACCAAGTAGCAATCAATTTAGGGGAAAATGTCACACGTATCCGCATCGTATTATCATTGCTGGCTGTTTTTTTAGCTGCCATTTCTGTAGCAGCTATTGGGATGATAGGCTTTGTTGGGCTAATCGTGCCACATATGGCTCGTATCCTTGTTGGCTCAGATTATAAATATATGTTACCGATGAGTATGCTGTTAGGGGCACTTGTCTTGCTATTAGCTGATACTGGCGGACGCACATTATTTGCCCCTTTAGATATTCCAGCCGGTATTTTAATGGCAGTAATTGGCGGTCCATATTTCTTATATTTAATGCGTAGGAGGGCGTTCTAATGCTAGCAGTTGATAATGTATGCATTCGTTATGAGCAAAAGCAGGTAGTAAAAGATTTTTCCTTTCAAGTAACAGACGGGGAAATTGTCTCCATTATCGGACCGAATGGGTCAGGGAAGTCGACGTTGTTAAAATCGATTGCGCGCATGCATCCATATGACCGAGGACAGATTACATTAAATAATACAAATATGAAATCGATGAGCTCAAAGGAAATAGCTAAAAAACTATGTATGCTTAGTCAGCGAAACCAAGCACCGAATGATATTACAGTTGAAAATTTAGTAAGCTATGGGCGTTACCCGCATAAAAAGTGGTTTGAGCGTTTAAACGATGAGGATATGCAAATTGTGCACTGGTCTTTAGAGAAGACGCATTTATTGCATTATAAAGATCGTCCGATTTCTGCACTATCAGGCGGTGAATCACAGCGAGCTTGGATTGCGATGGCTTTAGCACAAAGACCTCAAATACTATTGCTTGATGAGCCAACAACTTATTTAGATATTTCGCATCAGCATGAAGTATTACAGCTTGTGCGTGAATTAAATCAAGATATGGGGATGACGGTTGTTATGGTATTGCATGATTTAAACCAGGCCGCGGCTTATAGCGATAAAATTATTGTTATACAAGAGGGCTGCTGTAAATGTATCGGCAACCCAAAGGAAGTTATGACAACTTGCATGATACGTGAAGTATACAAAATGGAATCAGAAGTAGAGTATGTTGCTTGGGATCAAGCGCCGCGCATTCATTTAGTAAGCGCTGTCAAATAAGGAGGAATAAAAATGAAGCCAATTAATATTGAAAAGGAAAAAGAAAACTATCTACATTTTATTGAAGGCAGAAAAACTTGTGTCATGAGCATGTTAAATGACGAGGGCGAGCCTTTTATTAGCAATTCACCTGTCGTGAAAATAGGCGATACTTTCTATATTTATATTAGTCGTATAGCAGACCACTATCGCTTTATTGAAAATAGTAAAGTTGTCGATATGCTGCTAATTGCAGATGAAGCTAGTACACATAATCATTTTGCAACAGAGCGATTACGCTTTAAGTGTACGCCAGAAAATTTAGGAAATGAGGGGCATGAGACAATTTTTGAAGCCTTTTCAAATACGCATGGCAATCAAATTATGTCCCTCCTAAAAACATTAGACTTCTCACTGTTCTCTTTGACACCGGTAGAAGGGCGTTACGTTGTTGGTTTTGGTAAAGCATTTGATGTCAACCCTTCAGGCACGAAGTTTGAGCACGTTGTAGTGGATAAAAAACAGCGATAGGGGAGCGTTAAAAGAGCCGTGCAGTCGCCAGCTCTTTTAACGTTTAAAATGGTGCTTTGGTAAAATATTTGTAAGAGTTTTCTTTGAAAATGTAAGAAGCACTAAGTTTAGCCGCCCTCCTTTGAAATTAAAATACGGGAAAGTGAATTGCTCGCTTTCCATTTTAAAGACAGCTCTAATTATTCTTCTACTAGACGCTGCAGTTGCAGTAGTTTATTATCCCAAAACAGCTCAAAGTATTGTAGCCAATCCTCGACTTCCTTTAAGCGCTCTACATGAAGCGTATATATTTTTTCTCGTCCTTTTTTTTCGGCAGCTACGAGCTGTGCTTGCTCAAGTACAGTTAAATGTTTTACAACGGCTGTGCGGCTTATGGCAAATTGTGCGGAAATATTAGTAATCGGCTGGTTACCATGCGCCAGCAATTGCAAAATTTGACGTCTTGTTGGGTCTGCAATGGCTTGGAATACATCATATTTCTCGGCAGTTTGTGCCATTAAGCCTCTACTACCTCTTTTAATTTTTTACCAACAATCGCTGTCCAGCCACCATCCATATTCTTCCGCACTGCATCAACAGGTAAATTCGCCTTTGGAATAATGTGACCGCCTTCTTTCCAACCGCCATGTGTTAACGTAAATTCAGTTTGCCCATCAACTTCTTTCAGCTCAAATATTACATACCAGCCATCCTCATCCCAAGCAAATCGCAAAAAATGTGGGGCTTCCACTTTTTCTACTTTACATGGTGAAGGACCGAAGGGGGATTGAATTGTAAAATGATACCCTTCAATAGCTTGAAAATCATTTGGCATGAACCATGCGCTAATACCTTCAGAGGTCGATACAATATCCCATACTTTCGTAATTGGTGCGTTTAGTAAAACCGTTTTAACAATATCCTTTGTCATTATTCTAACTCCTTTTTTGAAAAAGTATAACCAAAAGGTGTTATAAATATATAACACCTTTTGGTTACATGTCAATCATCAAGGGGTAGTTTATAACGCTTTTCAATTAGGGCAAAATAATTATTTTCATCATCTGCAAAATTAAATAATTTGCCTGCTGGAATGGTAATTAAATCACCAACGGTAATTCCTTTAGCTTTAAATTCCTCGTACAATGCCTCAACATCTGTTGCATAAAACATAATGGAAGGTGTACCTAAGTTTAACTCAGGCTGCATTTGCGCAATCATAGCTTTATTATGCAAAACGAAAGATGTTTGTACATCTTTTGCAGGGGCAATCTCAATTATGCGCATCCCGTGGTTTTCTTCATCCTTTACTAAAACAAAGCCTATTTTTTCTGTCCAAAACCTTGCTGCTGCCTCTTGGTCATTTACATAAAGCATAATTTGTCCAATTTGATGAATCATCGAACTCCTCCTTAAAGTAGATTAACCTTATTATACTGCAAGATATTTTAATTAAAAATAATCACATAGCAGACCTTTGAACAAAGAAGTGAGATAGATTATGATAAGAGCAGAGATTAAATAGGGAGGCTTGGCAATGGATGTATTAAATGTGTTAGATAAACTCGATCAAATTGAAATATTGTTTGAGCCTATTTATAGCGCAGATGAGCATAGTGTGGCTGCATATGAGGTGCTGGGACAGTTGGATGAAAATATCAATTTAACTATGTTTTCAGCTAGTGAAGAAATTCCAGAGGAAATTCGTGCCGAAATTGAGCAGCTCATTATTCGCGAATCACTGCAAATCGTAGGGGATAAAATAAATGATGTCGATTTATATATACCGTGTAATCCAAACTTATTAATGCTTGATTTTGGAGAGAGTTATTTTACATTATTAAAAGAAATGCTGCCAGAGCAGTTATTGTCAAAACTTGTTCTTGTTATTAGCGAGCACCATTATAAAGGGAATATCGAGCAATTACACCATGTCGTAAAATATATGAAAACATACGGAATTAAAATAGCGCTTGATGATATAGGAGCGCATAGCAACTTGAATCACATCCTATTATTAGAGCCCTATGTATTAAAGATGAAAGTGGAGCAATTAGATTACAATCATTGGAGCGCGCAAAACCATGTATTCTCCACGCTTCGCGCATTAGCTTTAAAAATTGGCGCATCTTTACTAGTAAGCAATGTAGATGCGGTTTATCAACTACAGCATGGCTGGAAAAATGGAGCACGCTATTATAAAGGCGTTTATTTAGAGCCGCCTTTAAAGGAATTTATCGCAAGAGATACGCTAAAATCTCGCTTCCATGATGAATGTAAGCAGTTCATTATGACGGAAAAGAAGCTATTAGAGCAAAAATATGAAGCAACGAAAATGTTGGAAAGGAAAATTATTGCAGCAGTTGAACAAGTCGAGCCGACAAGCACAAATATTGATAGCTTATTACAATTAGCTGAAAAGCTACGTCCGTATATTTTTAGACTCTATATTTGTGATGGGGAAGGGTTTCAAACAACACCAAATATTATGCTAATAGAAGGAAATTGGCGAATTCAGCAGGATGCCATTCATAAAAATTGGAGCTGGCGACCATACTTTTTACAAAATTTAATTAAAATGCGACATGACGGTCAAAGCAAGTTTTCCGAAACATATAGCGATATTGAAACAGCAGAGCTGACAAGAACATATTCAATGGCATTGCCTCAAAATGAATATTTGTTTATGGATGTATCGTACGATTATTTATATGAAAATAACATTGTGAGCTAGTGGGAAAACAACAATATATCAAATGAAAATACTTTGCTTTTAAGGTGTTGAAATTGTAGCATAAAAGGGCTAATATAGTAGGGAGAGATTTTTGTCGAAAATATGTCGACCTAGCGTAAGTATTAGTGAAGTATTTCGTACTTCTTTTTTATTTGCCTTGCGCTAGTATAATACAATTAAAGGGGTTTTGATTTCAGTGAAAAGACCGACAATTTTAGTATTAGGCGCGGGCTATGGCGGATTAACAACAGCTGTTAATCTTCAAAAAATGGTTAGTGGTGAACAAGCAGAAATTATTTTAGTGAACAAAAATGATTACCACTATGAAACAACTTGGTTACACGAAGTAGGAGCAGGTACAATTTCACCTGACGCTGCACGTTATCCAATTGCAAATGTACTTAACAACAATGTTCGCTTTGTACAAGCATCTGTAGAAAGCATTGATGTTAATGAACGCAAAGTGCAAACAACTGCTGGTGAAATGACGTATGATTATTTAGTTTTAGGCCTAGGGTTCGAAGGTGAGACTTTCGGTATTCCAGGTTTAGATAAATATGCTTTATCATTAGCAAACTTAAATGCTGCGCGCCAAATTCGCGAGCATATTGAATATCAATTTGCTTCATGGTCATTAGATGAAGTGAAGGATGATAGCAAGCTAACAATTATCGTTGGTGGAGCAGGGTTTACAGGTATTGAGCTTTTAGGTGAGCTTGGTAACCGTGTACCAGAGCTTTGCAAAGAGTTTGATATTCCACAAGAAAAAGTGCGCGTACTATGTGTCGAAGCAGCACCAATGGTTTTACCAGGCTTTGATCCAAACTTAGTAGAATATGCAAAAGCACAATTAGCGAAAAAAGGTATCGAGTTTTCAATCGGTACACCTGTTGTTGAAGCAACAGAAGAAGGCGTTAATATTAAAAAAGGTGAAGATGAGTTTGAATTCATTAAAGCAGGTACAGTAATTTGGGCTGCTGGTGTACGTGGAAACAAGCTTGTTGAAACATCTGGCATCGAATCAAATCGTGCGCGTATCGCTGTACGTAAAGATATGCGTGCACCAGGCTTTGATGATGTATTCGTAGTAGGTGACTGTGCCTTCCTATTAAATGAAGAGGCTGGACGTCCATATCCACCAACTGCACAAATTGCAATGCAGCAGGCTGTTACAATTGCGAAAAACATTAAGCATTTGATGAATGGTGAAGAAACAGAAACATTTGTTTATGATGACAAAGGCGCTGTTTGTTCTCTAGGGCATGATGATGCGATTGCTGATGCTGTAGGTCGCAAGCTTACTGGTAAAACGGCATCTGCATTGAAGAAAATTGTAGATAACCGCGCACTATACTTAGTAGGTGGCGTAGGCTTAACAGTGAAAAAAGGGAAGTTTAAATTTATCTAATTTATTTCAGCGGAGGTCATAGATTTTGAAGAAGCGTTTTCGAGCGAGCTCGAAAAAATCTGGACTAAAGTTAGACGAGATGTAATTATTTTAAGACAGCGGCTGTTTGAAAAGTGAGCTAACGCACAACTTTTCAGATAGCCGTTTTTTTATCCCGCATTAACAGGCAGTAAACCAACTGCCCGTAAAAGCCCGATTGGTTCAACTAATAATCAGTCGGAAAAACTCCGACTGATAGAAGTTTCACTTTATCCCGCATTAACAGGCAGTAAACCAACTGCCCGTAAAAGCCCGATTGGTTCAACTAATAATCAGTCGGAAAATCCCCGACTGATAGAAGTTTCACTTTATCCCGCATTAACGGGCAGTAAACCAACTGCCCGTAAAAGCCCGATTGGTTCAACTAATAATCAGTCGGAAAACCCCCGACTGATTAAAGTTTCACTTTATCCCGCATTAACGGGCAGTAGACCAACTGCCCGTAAAAGCCCGATTGGTTCAACTAATAATCAGTCGGAAAACCTCCGACTGATTAAAGTTTCACTTTATATGCTTTTCTTATTGAAAGAAGCAAGCTTATAATAGTACATAGGAAAGGGGAATGAGTATGTCAAAAGAGCGTGGGAAAGTATGGCTAGGCGTCGCAGCCGTTATTGAAAACAGGGATGGGGAATGGCTTGTAGTGGAGAAATCGTACGGTGGCTTAAAAGGCTGTTGGTCTTTACCTGCTGGCTTTGTGCAACAGGCTGAAACAGCAGATATGGCTGCACGGCGCGAAGTAAAGGAAGAGACGGGCATTGATTGCACGATACAGGGACTTATTGGCTTTCGAACAGGTGTTATTCGTGAGGATATAAGCGATAATATGGCGATATTTTATGGCAAAGCAACAACTGAGCATATACAAATACAGGAGGGGGAGATTGTGGCAGCCTATTGGATTGCGCCAGAGAAGTTGGCGCAAGATCCGAAATCATCTGTAATGCTAGCAGAAATGTCTACATATCATGTAAAACAGCACCAGTTAGGCTTATGGACAGATATTGACCCCGGAAAAGTATTTGGCTATACAGCTTATCATTTATTTTTTAACAATTATGAGGACCATAAATGATTGAATTATCCGTCTATATGTTGGAGCGTATTGGAATCATTGTCATATTTGCATTCTTAATCTCCAAATGGCGACCGTTCCAAAGCATATTGTATCGGGAGCAAAATACTTCATCGAAGCTCATACTTATTGTAGTATTCGGCGCATTAGGTATAATAAGCAGTTATTTAGGTATTCGCATTGACAATGGGAATATTAGTGCAAACATTGTAAGAATACAGGTTGAAGAAACAGCAGCTATTGCCAATACAAGATTAGTAGGAGTCGCAATTGCAGGAATTTTCGGCGGACCAGCAGTCGGCATAGGCGCTGGTTTAATCGCTGGTGTCCATCGTATTTTTCTAGGTGGTTATACAGCAATTGCTTGTGGTATTTCAACGATTTTAGCGGGAATTATTACAGGGTTTCTAGGGCGCAAGCTTCATGTCGAAAAAACATTTTCCTACCGACACGCGATGGGCATTGGGATATTGGCGGAGTGCCTGCAAATGCTTGTCATTTTGCTAATTGCCCGACCTTTTGAAATGGCATTGAATTTAGTGCAAATTATCGCAGTGCCGATGATTTTTATGAATGCATTTGGAATTTTTTTATTTTGTCTTATTATTAAAACATCAATTGCTGAGGAGCGGCGTACGAAGGCGACACAAACACATGAGGCGTTTCAAATTGCACAAAAAACAGTTATCCATTTTAGGCAAGGATTAAATGAGGAATCGTGCTATCAGGCTGCGGAAATCATTAAGCAAGCTACAGGTGTAGTCGCAGTTGCCATTACAGACCAGCATGGTATTTTAGCGCATGTTGGCGAAGGGGCAGACCATCACCTAACGAAGCAAAAAATTATGACGAAGCTAACATATGATGTGCTAAAACATGGCAAAATTATTAAGGCAACGAAAAAGGGAGAAATTAGTTGCCCTCATAAAGATTGTAAATTACAGGCGGCCCTCGTCCTACCTTTACAAGTGCACCAGCAAACGGTAGGGACGTTAAAAATGTATTTTACAGATGGAGCCCATATTACTGCGGTAGAGGAGGAGCTAGCTGAAGGTCTAAGTAAATTATTTTCTACACAGCTTGAGTATGCAGAAGTGGAAAAACAGCGAAAATTATTAAAGGATGCTGAAATTAAAGCGCTACAAGCACAAATTCATCCGCATTTTTTCTTTAATAGCATTAATGCGATATCAAGTTTAATCCGTACAGACCAAGAGCAAGCACGTCATTTACTATTACAGCTTGCCTCTTTTTTCAGAAGCAATATGCAAGGTGCGCGGCAAATGCGCATACCTTTAGAAAAAGAAATAGAACATATCGAAGCCTATTTAACGATTGAACAGGCGCGCTTCCCAAATAAATATGCGGTGAAATTTGATATAGATGAACGCTTATTAAAAGTGCTTGTACCGCCTTTTACGTTACAGCCACTCGTTGAAAATGCGATACATCATGGCTTTAAAAAGCTTAAAAATGGTGAAATCAGCATTACCGCGAGAAAAAATGTAGAGATGCTTGAAATTATTGTGGCTGATAATGGCTGCGGTATAGAAAAGACGAAATTAACTTTATTGGGCAATCAAGTGATAGATTCGCCTAATGGAACGGGTACAGCATTATGGAATATATCAGAGCGTTTAAAAGAAATATATAATTACCGTGGAAAGGTAGAGTTTAAAAGTAAAGAAAATAGAGGGACAACGGTAAAGATTTTTGTTCCGATAGATGACTAGGTGATAAAAATGTATAAAGTATTCATTATTGATGACGAACCTCTAGCACGTGATGAACTGAAATATTTATTATCGCAATTTTCTGAAATTGAAGTGGTAGGGGAATCAGAGGATTTACAACAAGTGCTAGAGGGCAACTTAATAGAAGAAATCGATTGTTTATTTTTAGATATAGAGCTTTCTGATAAAAATGGCATTGAGCAAGCGAAGGAATTGCTACAACGAGAGGACAAGCCTTTAATTGTATTTGCTACTGCATATGACGATTATGCAATTGATGCTTTTAATATGAATGCCTTTGATTATATTTTAAAGCCCTTTGAGCAGCAGCGAATCGAGCAAACCATCCTCAAATTAATGACAATGACAAAGAAAAGCGAGCGCAAGGAACCAGCGGTGAAAGAAAAAATAAAGCAAATGGGGAAAATAGCTGTTTCTAATGAGGATAGAATTGCACTAATTAAATTGCAGGATGTACTGTATTTCACTTCAGAGGGCAGTAAAACAAAAGTAATTACAGAGCAAAAATGCTATAGCAGCGCAGAATCATTAATTATGTTAGAAAAAAAACTTACCCCTAATTTTATACGCATTCATCGCGCGTTTTTAATTAACTTAGAGCATTTGCAGGAGCTTGAATCATGGGGCACGTCCAAATACAATGTCATTTTACAAGGAGGACATAGTGTGCCTGTGAGCCGTATGTATGTAAAGGAAATTCGAAAAATATTTGAAACTTAATATGCATTTGAACAGTAAAATTTGACGCTTTAACAGATTATTCTGACATTTTAATGTGATTTTATCCAATTTCCTAATCTTTTTGCTACTCTTGTAAAAAAGAAAGAATAAGGGGGATGAAAGTTAAGATGAATGCAATTTCAATTGTTATAGGGGCAATCTGTATTTTAGTTATAGCGTATCGTCTTTATGGTTATTTCTTTACAAAAAAGGTTTTAAAAATCAATGATAACGAGCCTACGCCAGCGCATAAGCTGAATGATGGGCAAGATTATGTACCCACCAACAAATGGGTCGCTTTTGGGCACCATTTTGCGGCGATTGCGGCGGCTGGTCCGTTAGTTGGTCCTGTTTTAGCAGCACAGTTTGGTTATTTACCGGGGCTTCTATGGCTGTTAATTGGAGCGGTAATAGGGGGTGCTGTACATGATGCAGTCGTCTTATTTGCTTCGATGCGACGCGGTGGTAAATCATTATCTGAAGTAATGAAAGAGGAGCTTGGGCCTGTAGCTGGATTTTGTACAGGGCTGGCAATGTTGTTCATTATTACAATTACGATGGCCGGCTTATCAATGGTTGTACTAGGCGCACTAGAAAGAAACCCTTGGGGGACATTTGCGGTAGCTATTACGGTTCCGATTGCCATGCTTGTAGGAATTGCCTATAAGAAAACAGGCAATTTACTCATGACATCAGCAGTTGGCTTTATATTATTAATGATTGGTGTTTTCGTAGGACCAAGTATTCAAGGCACTTGGCTAGGTGATTTATTAACATTAGACCGTCAAACATTAGCACTTATTTTACCGATTTATGCCTTCTTTGCGGCGGCATTGCCTGTTTGGCTATTGCTTGCACCACGTGATTATTTAAGTAGCTTTATGAAAATCGGTGTATTTATTGCATTAATTATTGGTGTTTTTATCGTTAATCCGGCAATTCAATTCCCAGCGATTATTCCTGATTTCTTAGGTGGGGGAGGTCCTGTTGTAGCAGGTCCCGTTTGGCCATTCGTATCTATTACAATAGCCTGTGGTGCTATTTCTGGCTTCCATGCCTTTGTCGGCTCAGGTACTACGCCTAAAATGATTGATAAATGGGAAGATATTCGCGTTGTTGGCTTTGGAGCGATGCTAGTAGAATGTTTAGTTGGTATTATGGCGTTAATCGCTGCGACGGCTTTACATCCTGGTGACTATTTTGCTATTAACTCTGCACCAGCAGTATTTGCAACACTAGGTATGGATACGGTCAATTTAACGATGCTATCTGAGCAAATCGGTATGGATTTAGAAGGACGTACGGGCGGAGCTGTTACATTAGCGGTCGGCATGACGTATATTTTCACAGGTATTAAATGGTTCTCCGAGTTAACTTCATATTTCTATCAATTCGTCATTATGTTTGAGGCTGTGTTTATTTTAACAGCGATTGATGCTGGAACACGTGTGGCACGTTACTTAATACAGGATTTCTTAGGGCAAGCTTATAAGCCATTGAAGAAAACGGATTGGCTACCGGGGAATATTTTTGCTTCGGCACTGGCATGCTTTATGTGGGGCTATCTTCTTTACTCAGGTGATATTAGCTCAGTTTGGGCATTATTCGGTGTATCGAATCAGCTGATGGCTTCTATTGGTCTAGTATGTGGTGCGACAATTATTTTGAAAATGGCAGACAAACGTATTTACGTTTTGACTTGTATGATACCATTGGCGTATTTATATGTTACCGTCAACGTAGCCGCATACTGGATGGTGAAAAATGTGTATTGGAACTCGGCGGCAGGTGGCTATAGCGTATTAAACGGTATTTTATCGATTATTATGGTGATTTTAGGATTGATTATCGTTGTGACGGCAGCGCGTAAATGGAAGGACCTATGGAACAGTCCACGCTTCGTTAAAGGCAAGGCGGTTGATGCTATATAATCGTGAACAAGCTGTGTCAAAATGATTTTGATTTTGACACGGCTTTTTGCTGTGTGAGGACTTAACATTGAAAGCCTTTCTTTAATCATGTAAACTTGATGGAGAGAATATCGGAGGGTTTACATAATGACAGTTTCAATTCCAGAATTAATTATTTCAACACTATTGTTTTTAGTGATGTTTTTCGGCATCGGCTTTTTATTAAATATGTTATTACGCATGACATGGTTGATGGCAATCGTGTATCCGGTTATCGTTGTCTTTATTATTGATGCGGATGAAATTAGCTTTTTAGATTATATTTTCAACGCTGGCACAGCTTATCCATCATTGGTCGATAAATTTTTCGCACTACAGCTAGCGGATATTATTATTTTATCAGGTGGCTTTGTCGGGGCAATTATTGCAGGGATTGTCATGATTTTATTACGCAAAAATGGCTATCGCATGTTTTAAATGCCAGCTTAAATTCAACTGTTTCCAACCTTTCAACTTCTGACAGCGGATGTCACAGATTTTGAAAGGAGTTTTCAAGCAAGCTTGAAAAAACTGAACGTAATTACACTTCGGTGTAATTGATAATGAGCTACTTACTTTTAATCAAATATCAACAAAACGCCCAAAAAGCAGTGCTCTAGCACGCTTTTTAGGCGTCTTTTTTACAGAAATTGATAAACAATGACACTCAGTATAATACCAGACAGTGCTCCAATCGCTACCTCGCTTTTTTTATGGCCGAGTAATGTTTTCAAATCTTCAATTTTTTGTTCCTCGTTTAATTCCGGCCAGCGCTTAATTTCACGAAAAAAATGTTGTAAATCATGGCGAATTTCATTTAATGCAGCGGCATGTCGTCCAGCTTGGAAACGCACGTGGCTTGCATCGTACATAACGATACCAGCAAGCATTGCTGCTACGGCAAAAATAGGTGAGTTGAAGCCTGTTTCATAGCCTACTGCGGTTGCGATACTTGCCACAGCGGCAGAGTGCGAGCTTGGCATTCCACCTGTTGATGTGAGCAAGCTCCAATTAACTTTTTTCGTCGCAAGAAAATAAATCGGGACTTTTAAAAATTGCGCCAGTAAAATAGCAAAAATACCGATTATAAGCGGGGTGTTTTGTAAAAGCTCCATCCTTCACCGTACCTCTCCAATTATCTAATATCTAAAGTATAGCATATTTACCCCGCATTAATGGGCAGTAAAAATCCTACTTCACAAGTTAAATGAAAACCAGCCTAAGGATAAGTAGGAGCTGAACTGTCCATAAAAGCCCGATTGGTTCAACTAATAACCAGCAGGAAAGCTTCCGCTGATTGAAGTTTTACTTTATAAATTTTAAAAAAGCAAATATTTCGCTATTCGAATAATTATAATATTGTATAATAGAGCTATATAGTTGAAACTGCAATCAGTAAATGTTCTTGTAGCATATGGATTGTTAGCTTTTGCTAATTAGACATTTTCAGGCAACAGTGCTTTTAGCCTGTTAATGCAAGAGAAAATAATTGGAGGATGTATGCAATGAATATCGCAAAACAATCGACAACATTAGAGCAAGTGACGACAGACGTATTAATCGTTGGTGTACAAAAGCACCGTGAGCAAATGAACAATTGGTCAGCATTACCGAGTGCTTTTGGAGACCATATTGACGAGTGGTTGAGTAGTGGGGAAATTTCATCTGAGGCGAAAGCGATTACAAAGCTACCTATCGCTGGAAAAGCAGTAAAGCATATTTTATTTGTTGGTCTTGGGGAAGGAAAAAGCTTAACAGCAGAAGTATTACGTAACGCATTTGGTTCAATTGGTAAACAATTAAAAGCGTCAAAAAAGACTGCTTATACAATTTGGCTAGAGTCCTTTACAACAGAAAATATTACGGAAGAAGAAGCAGCATTTTTAGCTGGAGAGGGCATTGGCTTAGGCTTCTACAAAGTAAAACACTACAAAACAACATCAAATGAAGCAGATACATATTTAGAGGATGTTCATTTTGTAGCAGCTAGCCCAGCAGAGGAAGTTGCTGCTAACTACGAGGTAGGGCATATTTATGCGGAGGCAACAAATGAGGCACGCACGTTAGTAAATACGCCGCCAAATTTATTAACGGCGACAGACTTAGCGGATTATGCGGAGGAGCTTGGCAAGCAATACGGCTTTGAAGTAGAAATTTTAAATAAAGCGCAGATGGAAGAACTAGGTATGGGTGCTATTTTAAGTGTTAATAAAGGGTCTGTGCAAGAGCCACGCATGATTACATTAAAGTATAAGGCAAAGGATACTTGGGAAGATGTAATTGGCTTAGTAGGAAAAGGTGTAACATATGATACAGGCGGCTATTCACTAAAGCCTCGCGAAAGCATGGTTGGTATGAAGGGCGATATGGGTGGTGCAGCTGCTGTTTTAGGCGCAATGAAAATTATCGGTGAAACACGACCGAATAAAAATGTAATGGCCGTAGTTGGGGCTACAGATAATATGGTTTCTGGTGAAGCGTTAAAGCCAGACGATGTTATTACAACATTAAGCGGAAAGACGGTAGAAGTGCTTAATACCGATGCAGAAGGTCGTCTTGTTTTAGCAGATGCAGTAACATACGCAAAGCAGCAGGGTGCTAATTATTTAATTGATGTTGCTACTTTAACAGGCGGTGTAATCGTTGCCTTAGGAAAGGATAAGACAGGCGCATTAACAAATAATGAGGCATTTTTCGAGGAGTTTATGGAAGCGACTGTAGATACGAATGAATTTGTATGGCGTTTACCGCTTACAGAAAGCGATAAAAAACGCATTCGTAACTCTGAATTAGCAGATTTAAACAACTCACCTGGTCGCGATGGCCATATGATTTTCGGTGGTGGCTTTATCGGTGAATTCGCAGAGGATACACCATGGATTCACTTAGATATTGCAGGCACTTCAGATGCTGGCGCGGCGTATGACCTTGGACCAAAGGGCGGTACAGGTGTAATGGTACGAACTTTAGCAAGCTTTATTGAGCAATTAGCTGAGGAAAAATAAAAAGCTTAGAGGCCTTTAAGGGTAGCTCTTTGCTTTACTATATTTACTACTTTAATGAAATGGGGCTGTCCAAAAAGCCGTGCATAGCCGGCATTTTGGACAGTAGCGATGATGTTTCGCAAAATGTTGATTCCTATAAACAGAGAACGCCTCTTTTAAAAATGGGATGAAAATTCGCTTTAGCAGTGTACTCCTTCAGTAAAAGGGAAGCGATGAAAACCTTTATTTCAATGCGGCGGCAAAACAAAATGGACTTTTCGGACAACTCCATCCTATTTTGTCACCATTTCCTATGCTTTTGTCATATAGTAAAGCAAAGGAGGGGTTTTTCATGTTTCCGTGGTTTACTTTTGGTGCGCCTTTTTTAGGTGGCTTTCTCGGTGGATTTTTAGGTAATCAATTTTATCCTCAACGCTATCCCTATTATCCGCCATATCGACCATACCCGCCATACCCACCGTATAGACGCCCATTTTACGGACCATATTATCGATGATAGTAGGTCAAAAGTAATGATTCGCTCGTAAACAGCTAAAATTCGCTCATAACACACCGTGATTCGCTCACAAAATAAAAGTGTATGAAATCGAAGCTTCGATTTCATACACTTTTTTAGTCTTGTACTTTTTGCTCTTTTTTCATGCGTTCAATTTCAGGCTTTAAGTCGTCACGGACAGTGCCTGACCATGGTTTGACACCTGCAATATAAGAGGAGCGGCTCATAATATGTCCACCTACAGGGCCGGTCATAAAAATAAACAAAATGCCGAGTAATATGCGTGGATTGAAGTGGTCTTCAATTAACCAGAAGTGAAAAAAAACGCCGATTAACACACTCATAACACCTAATGTAGCGCTTTTTGAAGCAGCATGCGCGCGCGTATATAAATCTGGTAGTCGGAATAAACCGATAGCTGCAACTGCGATAAAAATAACGCCTATCGAGATAAAGAGAACAATTAAAATATTAGCGAGAACTGTCACGTTCAATAATGTCTCCTTTCTCAATAAATTTCGAAAATGCTACTGTACCGATAAATGATAAAATCGCGAGCAATAAAATAATTTCTAAATAAAAGCTCGTTTCCACCATTATCGAAAACATTCCGATTAATGCAATAAGAGAAACCCCTATTGAGTCGAGCGCAACAACACGATCTGAAGGATTTGGTCCTTTAATTAAGCGATAAATAACTAAAATCATTGATAGCATGACAATGACAATCGAACCCCAAATAAAATAGCTCATGAACGGCTCACCTCCAAAATCGCTTTTTCAAAGGAGTTACGAATGGAATCAATCGTCTCATCCACATCCTTTGCATCAATTGCATGAATATATAAGCTTTTCGCATCGTCTGATACGTGGACAACAACGGTGCCCGGTGTTAAAGTAATTAAGCTAGATAAAAGCGTAATTTCCCATTCTTCTGTTAATGTCGTATCATATTTGAAAAATGCTGGCTGCATATCAAGATTAGGCTTTAGTACAACTCGCAGTACAGCGACATTAGCTAATATTAGCTCTTTTAAAAATAAAAACGTTAATTTAATGAAAGCCCAAACACGCTCTGTATATAGGCGCCCATTAAAGAAGCGGCGCATTAAAAGCACAGCGGCTAAACCAAGTAAGTAGCCGATAATAAAACCGCTAGCTGTAAAATTATCCCCAAGGAACATCCATAATAGGGCAAGTGAAAAATTTAATAATATTTGAAATGCCATTAAGGTTGCGCTCCTTTCATGACCGCTTCAATATAGACAGAAGGATCTGTTAATACATGGGCAGCCGCATCCATAAATGGTGTTACCCATTCTGCTCCAACACCGTAAACAATTGAAATAACAACTAAAATCACAGTTGGATAGTACAGTTGCTTATACGTCTTTTCTTGAATTTGTACAGTTTGTCCTTCTTTACCCCAAAATGCATAAAGAAAAATGCGAATGACTGATAGTAAAACAATTAAGCTTGATGCCAAAATGAAAATGCTAGTTCCTGTATTGCCAGCAGCAAAGCCACCTTGTACAATTAATAATTTCCCAATAAAGCCACTTAAAGGTGGAATACCTGCTAAGCCAAATGCTGCAATTAAATAAAACCAGCCAAGCGAAGGATATTTTTTCATCAAGCCGCCCATTTTACGCAAATCGCTTGTGCCAGTAATATAAATAATAATACCGACAAGCATAAAGAGCGCAGCTTTAATAATCATATCGTGGATTAAATAAAACATCGCACCCTCTAATCCATCAAAATTCATTTGTGCAGCACCAAATAAAATGACACCAACTGCGATGACGATATTATAAATAATAATTTGCTTTACATCGAAATGTGCCAAAGCACCGATACAGCCTGCAATAATTGTTAATACTGCAAAAATCAATAGCAATTGATGTGTAAAGGCAATATCATGAACGAAAAACAGCGTATATGTACGCATAATTGCATAAACCCCAACCTTTGTTAATAGAGCACCAAATAATGCCAAAACAGGAATTGGTGGCGCAGCATAGGAGCTAGGTAGCCAGAAGTAAAGTGGGAAAATGGCTGCTTTTAAGCCAAATACCACTAAAAATAGCACTGCAATTGTTGTAATAATACCAGGTTGATTAATTTCTGCAATTTTCACTGAAATATCGGCCATGCTTAATGTACCAACAACAGAGTACAAATAAGCTACAGTAATAACAAACAAGGCGGAGGAAATAATATTTACTAAAAGATATTGAATTGACTCACGTAATTGCTTCTTCTCTCCACCAAGCACAATAAGCAAATAAGAGGACATTAATAATACCTCAAAAAATACGAACATATTAAAAATATCACCTGTTGTAAAAGCGCCATTGACACCAGTTAAAATAAACATAATACCTGGATAGTAAAAGAAATGCTCACGCTCTTTACCGATAGAGCCGAAGCTATACCAAATAAGGAAAAATGCTAGCAATAAAGAGGTAAAAACGAGCAATGTTGATACACCATCAGCAACCATTGTAATACCGTAGGGTACAGGCCAATTACCGAAAGTGACAGACTGAATGCCCTCGCGTTGCACTTGTAACATAACTAAAAAGGCGCAGATTGTTGCGGTAGCTAACGAAATTAATGAAATGCTACGCTGCATAAAAATATTCTTCTGGAAGAAAATCAGAATCATTCCAGTGAAGAATGTAATTAATATAGGAAAGAGAAGGAAGTTAATCATCTATGCCACTCCCTTTCATTGCCGTCGTATCGTCCGTTTGAAGCTCCTGATATGCACGATAGGCAAGCACTAAAATAAATGCTGTTACCCCAAAAGCAATTACGATTGCCGTTAAAATAAGAGCTTGTGGGATTGGGTCAGCAAAATCTGTGACACCTTCAGCCAAAACAGGGGGAGCAGTACCACCGAGACCACCCATTGTTAAAATAAGCAAATGAGCCCCGTGGCTAAGCAAGCCTGTCCCAATAATAATGCGCAGCAAGCTACGCGATAAAATTAAATAAATGGCAGCCATAAATAAAAAGCCACATACAAATGCCATGACAATCTCCATTATTCATCCTCCCCAATCGTTTGAATAATGGTCATCGTTACACCGACAACAACCAAAAATACACCTAAATCAAATAATGCGGCTGTATGTAAAGAGGTTTTACCAAACAGCGGCAAATCGAAATAATCGAAAAAATGCGTAAAAAACGGTTTGCCAACGAATATTGGAAATGCAGCTGTAGCTAAAGCTAAAATGAGCCCAGTTGCTGTCATATACATATAGTTAATTGGCAAGATTTTACGCACCGTTTTTAAATCGAACGCAATGACTAGCAGTACGATGGCGCTGGACGTTAATAGACCGCCGACGAACCCACCGCCTGGTGTATAGTGCCCTGCAAAGAAAATATGGATAGAGAAGAAGAAAATAATGAAAAAGACGATTTTTGCTGTAAACTGCAAAATAAGGTCATTCGTTTTAAGTTTATTCGCTTTCATTTGTTTTCTCCTTTCTGCTTAAACGCAATTTGATCATTGCATAAATGCCCATACCTGCAATACCAAGCACTGTAATTTCAAACAATGTATCGAAGCCACGGTAATCTACTAAAATGACGTTGACGATATTTCCACCGCCTGCCAAAGAATAGACAGTGTCCTTATAATACTGATTAATAGAGTCTACTAGCTTTTGTGAATGTGCAGATAAAGCGACAAGTGTGACCATTGCACCAATTCCGATAGAAACTGCTAAACGTCTAAAGCGGAAAGGTGTATATTCTTGGACTTTACCTAAACGTGGTAAATGATAAAAGACAAGTAAAAATAGCGCAACTGAAATCGTTTCAATAACAAGCTGTGTTAATGCTAAATCTGGCGCGTTGAACATAACGAAAAACAGCGCAACTGTATAGCCAACAGCTCCTAATCCAACAATTGCCGTAATACGTGACCTCGCAATTAAAGTGGTCAATGTACCTAACACGAGCACGATAATTAGTATTAATTGATATAATTCGATTGGTGCAGCACCTTCAAAGGATATTTTGAATGCATCTTTATAAAATAAAGTACCTATAACGATGAAGCAAATTGCTGCAAACATATACATCAAATAATGGCGCATAGAACCATGCATAACACGCTTTGATACATTCACCATTGTGCGATTTAAAACGCCATCCATCACAAAATCATAAAATGTATTTAATGAAAGCTTCGCAGGCTGGATACGGTACAGTTTCTGCCATTTTCCGAGCGTTGTAAAAAGAAGTGCGCCAACAATGACAATGCAAACTGTTAGCCATAATTCAGGTGCTGTAAAGCCGTGCCATGCCTTCACTGTAATATCAATACCTGCTGGCGTAAATTGTAAAAATGGGTCTTGATATAAAAATGGTTGAATCGCAAAAACAGCGGGCTTAATAAATACCTCACCGATTAAATTTGGAATAAAGAAAATAATAACAACGAGTGCTGCTAAAATCATCGGTGCTACGAGCATGCCAATTGGTGCTTCATGCGGTTTTTGTGGTAGCTCCGAAGCTTGTAATTTTCCTGTAAACGTTTTAAAAACAAAATAAAAGCTATAGACAAATGTAAAAATACTTGCAATTACTGCTATCACAAGAAGCAAAATGCCCCAAGTACTGAATTCGAATAATTCAAAATCTTTAAGCGTGAGCATAGCTGTTAAAAACATCTCTTTACTTAAAAAGCCATTAAACGGTGGCAAACCTGCCATAGATAAACTGCTAATTAAAGCAACAGTAAAGCTTAATGGCATAATGCTCATTAATCCGCCAAGCTTTCGTATATCACGCGTCCCAGTTTCATGGTCAACAATACCAGCAATCATAAATAAGCTACCTTTAAATGTTGCATGGTTGATTAAATGAAAAATTGCTGCAAATGCTGCATATTTAAACACTGTATTTGCTGCATCCTCTACATGAAAGGCGATGGCACTAGCCCCTAATAAAGCCATAATTAAGCCTAGTTGACTAACTGTTGAAAAGGCTAATATGCCTTTTAAATCCGTCTGCTTTACTGCAAATAATGAGCCCCAGAAAAGGGTTAGTAAACCGATGCCTGTTACAAGCCAAATCCAAACTTCTGATGCGGCGAAAATCGGTGTAAAGCGTGCGACTAAGTAGATTCCTGCCTTTACCATTGTGGCAGAGTGTAAATAAGCACTTACGGGTGTTGGCGCCTCCATAGCATCTGGTAGCCAAATATAAAATGGGAACTGTGCTGATTTTGTAAAGGCTCCAAATAAAATAAGCACAAGTGCTAGAACAAAATAAGATTCGTTGACAAGCTGTGGTGCCTGAGCAACAAGCTCGCGAATGGAATAAGTACCGCCCATTAAAGCTAAAAGCACAAAGCCCCCGAGCATTAGTAAACCGCCTGCTACTGTTATCATCATTGATTTTAAAGCACCAAAACGTGATTTATCACGCTGGAACCAATAAGCGATTAATAAAAATGAAGAAATCGATGTTAGCTCCCAAAATAAGTACAAAGTAATCATATGATCAGACTGTACAACACCAAGCATAGCTGTCATAAACATTAATAAATAAATATAAAAATTATGTAGCTGCTCCTTCGTTTTGTCTAAATAAAAAATTGAATATAGTACAACGAGTGCACCAATCCCTGTTATTAATAAAGAAAATAATAAGCTAAGTCCATCTAAATACGAGATGAAGGAAATATTTAAAGATGGAATCCAATTAAAAGAAGCAAGAACATCATTTCCATTCATTACCCGGGAAATAAATGTTGCATAATAGCCAACAAGTAGAATTGGCACAATAAGTACAAACCAACCTGTATGTATAGTTCGAACATTACGGAATAAAAACGGAATAAAGATGGCAGCTAATAAAGGAATAAAAATCGCTAAAACTTGCATCTATCAAAATCCTCCTTTCATAACGGTGTAAAAATGCTAACAAAATTCATTATAACTGATTTTTCATGCAATTGCATGCGCTCTAGGGTATTTATCCTCTTGCAGTCTGACCTATTTGTTCGCTATTATAAATAGGAAAGAATAACGAAATTTGAGGGTAAAAAATTTTTATGAAAAATCCATATTTGTACGGTTATTTACCGTTATTCACCATTTTATTATTTAGTTTGACATTCGGTATTTTTACCGTCACACAATCGATTGAGTTTTTTAAAGTGATTGGCGTCTATACTGGAATGCGTGAATTTTTATCCGATTTAGAGCTGCGTATGTTTTTGTTAATTGTTTTTGCACTTATTTTTTTTATGATGTTTTCCGCTTTTAAGCTAATCGGTGAAACAATTCATGAGTTAGGGATGTTGTTTTTTTCCAGTGATAAAGCTGGAGAAATGATGAATGCAGCACGTGGAGGCTATGTTATTTTCTTTTTCGGTGCATTGTTATCCGCATTCGGTATACAATCCTTCGTCATATTACTCGTCATCTTTTTGCTGACAATTTTCATATACTTCATTTATACGGTATATAAGATGAGTAATTTTATGTCCATTGGTGGGATGATTGGTTTAATATTCTTTGAAATTATAGTTTGGGCATTATTTATTGTTTTAATCTTTTATGTTGTCATGAAGCTTTACAATGGTGTGTTAGCAAGTTTGCCATTTGCGAATTAAAGGGAAGGGGCAGATGTGTTGATTCGCCTTCTCCCCCTCTATCAGCAAGAGAGTGCCTAATAAAAAGCGTTTCCCTACCAAACACGCTAATGAATAGACACCACTTACATAATCAATACACCTATATTTATAAATTTTTTAGTCAGCCTTTGTTTCATAAAGAATACCTAACAATTCGTTGATTTCCGTTCGGAGGAGCGCTTCAACTAACGCCTACTAAATAGCAATAAAAAAGCCGATTTTCCACAATATACGGTGTAAATCGACTTCCTCATGCCACTCTGTTTTACTTAGGGGAAACATTGCTAGCCTCCATGTTTCTTTCATTTTCAAAGGAAGCCCTCGCTATTTCCATGAGCAAATATTTTATCCTGCATTAACGGGCAGGAAAACCTCCCCCTGATTGAAGTTCACTTTATTAAAGCACTAGCAAAAGCGTGAAAAATGCCGGCAATTGCACGGCTCTTTTCACGCTCAACTTCAGTCGACAATCGCATTGAAAATGGCAAAATGGATTTGGTAGCGTTCGAGTGCCTCCATGGAGCGGGGCGTGTCGTAGCCAATCCAAACAGCAGCTGTTTCTGTATCTGTTAAGCCAGCTAGCCAAAAATCTTTAAAATCATTGGTTGTACCTGTTTTTGCTCCGATATAATTTGTTGTTGTGTAAAGTCCAATTCCTGTTCCGTTTGTGACAACTTCTGTTAACATTTGGCGCATGTAACGCACAGTCTTTGGCGACCAGATAACGGTGCGCTCAGTCGGCCATTTATAAAGAACATTACCCTCTGTGTCCGTTATTTTGCGAATGGCATGGACTTGAGAATAAGAGCCATCGATAAAGCTTGTATAAGCATCCGCCATTTCAAGTGCTGTGACACCGTATGTTAATCCACCCAGTGCTGCAGCATATGTTTTGTCCTTCGAATCGAGAGAGCGGAAATGAAATTTATCTAAATAATGAAAGGCTGCATCGATACCAATTGTATTATAAAGACGCAATGCACTCGTATTGTAGCTGTAACGGAAAGCTGTTGATAACGACACTTGACCATAAAGCCCTCCACCATAATTTTGCGGACAAAACGTACCAATACAATATGCTCCGCCGCTTACAGTAGAGCTAGGTGCGTAATCTGTTATTTCGAAATACGGTGCGTAAACGATTAACGGTTTAAAAGCAGAACCCGGCTGACGTGGTGCTTGGTAGGCACGATGTAAATCAAACTTTTTGTAATTTTTGCCGCCATAAATGCTTGTAATTTCTCGTGTGGCATTATCAATGCTAATGGCGCTCGCTTGTAGCTCTGGTATTGATAGGATGTTATTAATCGCTTGCTCATCAGCTAGTTGCTTCGTAGGATTGAGCGCAGTATGTACAACAGCACCTTGCTGAAGCAGTCCTTGCACTTTATCCTGTAACTGTGTTTGTAGCTGCTGTTTTTCCTGTTCTGTCGTCGCATTGGCTATTAAAATATTTAATCCTTCGTTTTGAGCGATGAGCCATTTCAATTCCTGCAAGACGTATGTACTATATGCGGGATATGCCTGAATTTTTTGCTTAACATTTAGCTGAATTGGTAAGCTTTTTTGCGTTTCCGCTTCTGCATTTGTAATTATTTGATGCTCAGCTAATGTTTGAAGTAAACGTTCCTGCCGTGCCTTTGTTTGCTCGAAATTTTTTAATGGGTCGTATAGTGACGGATTATTGGGAATAGCAGAAATAAAGGCAATTTCTGCTAATGAAAGCTCATTTAGTGGTTTGCCAAAATAATAAGTGGCTGCACTAGCGATGCCATATACTTGATTGCTAAAATAAATTTCGTTTAAATACATATTTAAAATTTCTTTTTTACTATAACGTTTTTCGAGCTCATAAGAATAAAATATTTCCATTAATTTTCGTTCGTATGTTTTTTCCTCAGATAGATAGCGCATTCTCACGAGTTGCTGTGTAATCGTACTACCGCCTTGTTGAACAGATTGTTCATTCGTATTAATAACAAATGCACGAACAATCGCACTTAAATCAAAGCCGATATGCTCGTAAAAATCACTATCCTCACTAGCGATGAAAATATCCTTGACGATTTGAGGGATATTTTCAAGCGGCATTGGCTGCCGCCATTCTACATATTCCTCACTATATACATTATTATCCTTATCTAATAATGTAATAGGTAGGGCAGAAGTGATAGTCGGTAATTCGATAGATTGCTTCATTTGATTTTCAAACGCTTTTGCTGCTTCAATTTCCTGAAATATTTCGCCGCTTAAATAAAACAAAAGAGGAAAGCAGCTAAGAATAATAAGAAAGCCAAAAAAATTTTTCATAAATGATGCCTCCGATAATGACTTATCATAGCAGGTGTGTTTATTAGCCTTTATTTTAGAAAGCCTAGCAATTCGTTGATTTCCGTTGCGGGGGACGGCTTTAACTAATTTATTTCGGCATTCGCCGAAATAAATGGATTTTCAGCTCGAGGCCCATAGGATGTTGGTCATGGAGGTGTTGCCGCAGGACGCGGCGGTTTTAGCCTCCCTACACTTTGTCACGATGGAGTCGCCCCCTACAATCAACGAGCGTATGCCTAATAAAAAGCATTTCCGCCTATAAAACACGCTAATTAATATACATTATTTACATAATCAATACGCCTGTTATCATAGCATAATTTGGGTTTTTCGGGAATGATTAAAGGTTAATAAAATAGCCATCTAAAAAGACCGAGCTATCTTTGATACATAGAAAATTAATTTTTATCCCGCATTAACGGGCAGTAAGCCTCCCACTTCAAGAATAAAGTGAAATCGACCTAAGGATAAGTGAGAAATCAACTGCCCGTAAATGAAGTTTCACTTTATAAAAACCAAGCTAAACGCCCGAAAAACAGTGCTTTAGCATGTTTTCAGGCGCTTCTCCTAGGCATGCTCCTTTAGCATGTCATCCATATATTGTTTTGGTGCTTTTTGGATAAAGTATAAAATAACGAAGGCTATAAGGAATAAAGAACCTGTTACAAAAAAAACAGATGGAATATTAAGTAATCCACTTACAACTCCACCAAGTACAGGACCAATAATATTCCCTAAAAAGCGGAAGCTCTGACTATAGCCCATTACTTCTCCTTGAACAGCAACAGGTGCATCACGGCGAATAAGTGCTGATGTAATTGGAATTAAGCCACCTGCTACAATGCCGAATAAAAGCCGCAATAAAATAAGCTGCCAAAGTGAAGTAACAAAAGCTTGCGGTACGACAAAAAGAACGCAGCAAATTAATAAGCCAGTCAGCACACGCTCGTAGCCAATTTGGTCGCTTAAATGACCCCAAAAGCGTGCAAATAATATATTGCCTAAGCCAGCCGCACTAAATGCAACACCTGCAAGCATTGCAACATTGGTGGCTGAGGTTAAATGGGTCACATACAAGGAAAGTAATGGCTGGATGCTAAAATTGCCAATTTGAATTAAGCTAGTGACAATCATCACGCTAAACATAAGGCGGTGGTGGAAAATAGCCCACAAAACATTTTTGCGTGAATAAATTGCACTTTTTTTCTTTTTGATAATTTCAGGTTCCTTAATACCGAAAATAATAATAATGCCCGAAAGAACGATAGCAGCCGCGGTAAATAAAAATGTATACGTAAAGCCAAAAGTGTCCGCAAGTAAGCCCCCGATAACCGGACCGAATAGAGTTCCACCAACGCTGCCCATTTGTAATGTGCCGAGCGTTTTTCCTGCGATTTCTTTTGGCGTATGTCTACTAATAAATGCGATAGATGTAGGAATAAATCCTGTCACAACACCCATAAATAAGCGCAATACAAAAAACTGCCCAACATCTTGCACATAGCCCATTAAAAAGATGCTTATTGCAATACCGAAGCAGTTAATAATCATAATAGGCTTATAACCGTATTTATCCGCAATCCGCCCCCATATTGGTGACATTAAAAATGCTGTAATAAAGGTCGCAGCAAAAATAAGACCAGCCCATCTTTGCACATAGCTTTCAGAAAAATTACCGAGCGTATCAATGTATAGTGAAAGGAATGGCATAATCATTGTTGTGGATCCTGCAACGATAAAGTTTGCGATTAAAATAATAATAAAATTGTGTTTCCGATTTTTCATTGTGCGTCACTTTCTTTCCAACTTAGTAATAATACTCAGCAGAAGTTCGAGACAACTAAACATATAGGGGAATTAGCTGAGAAAAGATATTGACATACAGTATAACTTATTTCGTAACACGAAGGAAGCAACTTGATTGCTAAAAGCGGAAAAGTAAAAAGAAATATGTTAGAATAGGAAAGATTAATGATTAAATTTAAAGGAGAGACATGCATGTTTCCACAATTAACGACAGAGCTAAATGCAGGCGAAATTTTAGTAGAAATGAACACAACAATGGGTTCAATTAAAATTAAATTATTCCCAGAGCATGCACCAAAAACGGTTGAAAACTTTTTAGGTCATGCGAAATCAGGGTATTATAACGGGATTGTTTTTCATCGTGTAATTACTGATTTTATGATTCAGGGCGGTGACCCAACTGGTACAGGTATGGGCGGCGAATCAATTTGGGGTGGTTCCTTTGAAGATGAATTCCACCATGACTTATTTAACTTCCGCGGAGCACTATCAATGGCGAATGCTGGTCCAAATACAAATGGCTCACAATTTTTCATCGTGCAAATGCCTCATATTCCAAGCGATATGATTCGTCAAATGGAGCAAGCAAGCTTCCCGAAAGAAGCAATTGAGTATTATGCTGAACATGGCGGTACACCATGGTTAGACCATAAACATACAGTATTTGGTCATGTAGTTGAGGGTATGGATATTGTCGATAAAATTGCAGGTGTGAAAAAGGATATGCGTGATAAGCCACTTGAAGATATTAAAATCGAATCAATTACGGTATTAAATAATTAATTGAAAGAAGTGTGAAAAAATGGCTTCATTCATTTTAAATTTTAGTTTTATTCAATTCCCAGAGGATAAGTCCTCCTACTTGCCGGCTGCCATCGAAGTCCTTCTCTTAATGGTGTTTTGCGTATTTGTCGTTAAACTTATACGTAAATTTTCGAAAAAGCAAGAGCTTGCGGCGAAGGAACTCGAAGCGCGTGCATTAGCAGAGCGTGACGAACGCATGAAACAAGAAAATCAACAATAAAAAGTAAGGGTTTGTCTGAAAGCGGCGCGCTAGCCTACTTTCGGACAAACCCTTATTGTACAAAGCTTAATTAGTAGCAAGTGCCTTTTTAAAGCGGGCAACGCCATCTTCAACGACAGAGAATGGGCAAGCGACATTCATACGTAAGAAGCCTCGTCCTGCCTCGCTATATTTTGTGCCGGGCTCTAAAGCAAGTTTACCAATTGTTAATAATCGTTGCATCATTTCTTTTTCAGATAAGCCTGTGCCTCTATAATCAATCCACATTAAGTAAGTACCTTCAGGTTTAGCAACAGAAATACCATCAAGTGCATTTAATTCCTTGCTGACGTAATCCATATTTACTGATAAATAATCAATTAATTCATCCAACCATGTATCGCCATATGTGTAAGCAGCTTGTACAGCAGCGGAAGCAAATGCATTTAAGTCCATTTTGCCATGTGCGGCAGCATTTTCCTCTAGCTGCTTGCGTAAATCTTCATTTGGAACAACCATCATAGCTGCCTGAATACCAGCTAAATTGAACGTTTTTGTAGGGGCAATACACGAAATTATTTTCGCTTGCTCGCTACCTGCAACAGATAATGTAGGTACGAATTTTGCACCAGGTAACACCACATCTGCATGAATTTCATCTGCTAATAAATAAACATCATACTTAATGCATAGTGCTACTAGCTCCTCTAATTGCGCGCGGCTCCAAACAACACCTGCTGGATTGTGAGGATTACATAGTATGTATAGCTTCACTCCTTGCTTAAATAGCTCTTCAAGCTGTGCAAAATCATACGTGTAAGAGCCATTTACCTCTACTAAGTCACAAAAAACAAGCTCACGACCTTGATTTTTTGGAACGCTCGAAAATGGCGGATAGACAGGTGTTGAAATCGCCACTTTATCATTCGGAGCTGTAAATGTTTCAATGATACTTGCGATTGCTGGAACAACACCGTGATGGAATAAAATTGTTTCAGGAAGAATCGTCCATTGATGACGGCGCTCATACCAGTTAACAACCGCTTTTTTACAGCCATCACAGACATATGAATAACCAAATATCGGGTGCTTTAAACGTTCTTCAATTGCCTCAATTACTTCCTTTGGAGCTGCGAAATCCATATCTGCAATCCACATTGGTAAAATATCGCTAGCATCTTCAATATTAAAAATTTGCTCAATGCGGTCCCATTTGTAAGAACGGGATTTACGGCGATCGATAGTTGCATTAAAATTTGACATACATAATCACTCTTTTCTTTGTAATAATTTGATTTTGCATAAAGTAAAAAAGCTATAGATGATGAAGTGTAAAAGCACATCACAATCGATTTAGACTCGCATTAACTATCCATGCTTTTTTAATAATCATCGAAGATTAAGTATTTCCTCGTTGATTTTAGTTTGACTTTATTATATGTTATCATACGAATCATATAAACATAATAATTTAGGGGACTAGGAAAATTGGAAAATATCGAAATGAATCAAAAGGCTGTTAAAGTGCTTGAGGAGTGGGACCCATTTCAGTTAGGTGCTGATAGCTATGACACAGAAACTGCGGATGTAGTTGCAGCTTTGCAGGGGATAGATGATCCGAGCGACTTAGCAAAGGTTATTCAAACTGTTTATGAACACTCTTATGAACAATGGATTCCATTTGAGCATTGTGTGGAAATGGCCTATAAATTAATTGCAATTAAATTTGAAGCGAAATGCATAATATAAAAAAGCATAGACAAAGTGCGAACTGAACTGCGCCACTTTGTCTATGCTTTTTAATTTATAATTCCACGAATTAAAATAACAGCAATTACAATTGGGGCGATGTAGCGCACGATTGTATACCAAACTGTAAATAGTACTGGTGTTGCTTGAAGCTCCTGCTGTGCAATTGACTTTCGGTAGTGATAGCCGACAAATAATGAAATTAATATTGCGCCAATTGGCATAGCAATGCTATTCGTTAAATAATCAATAAAATTAAAAATTGATTTATTAAAAATTGTTATATTCGACAATACCCCAAAAGATAGGGCACTTGGAATGCCAATGATAAAAATAATGGCAGCGAATAACCAAGAGGCCTTTTTACGCAAATGGAGTCGTTCGCCAATGCTGTTTGAAATAACAACCTCAAGCAATGAAATCGCAGATGTTATTGTAGCGAATAATAGTAAAATAAAGAAAATGATGAGCAGAACCTGACCAAAAGGGAGCTGTTCAAAAACGGCGGGAATCATCATGAAAACAAGACCTGGTCCCTCTGTTGGCGAATAGCCTAATGCAAATACCGCTGGGAAAATAACGAGTCCTGCTAGTAAAGAAATAATAATATTCATCGTTGCCACATTAATGCCTGAGCTTACGATGTTTTCTTCCTTCGGTAAATATGAAGCATATGTAATCATGATACAAATTCCAACGCTTAGTGAGAAAAATGCTTGGCCGAGCGCCAACAAAAAAGTTTCGCCATTGAAATAGGACCAATCTGGTACGAACATAAAGCGCACGCCCTCCATCGCACCATCCAACGTTAGCGAGCGAATACAAAGCAAAATAAAAAAGATAAATAACAGCGGCATCATCCATTTGCTCGCTAGCTCAATCCCATCTTTAATACCAGCCTGCACAATTAATAATGTTAGAAGCATAAATGCACCTTGCGCAATGATTATTTCAATGGGGTTTTCAATGATTTGCTGAAATAGTTGTGAAAAATCGGTACCTTGACCGGATAAACTAAATGTTAGTGCGCGTAGCAAATAGCTTAAAATCCAGCCACCAACAACGCTATAAAACGATAAAATTAAACCGCTTGTAATCACGCCGAGCCATCCAACTAAAAACCATGGACGATTTGGTGCTTGTTTTTTAAATGATTGAATGGCGCTTGCTTGCCCACGACGCCCAATCATAAATTCAGCAATTAGAATAGGGAGCCCTATTAATAATGTGCAAATAATAAATAATAAAATAAAAACACTGCCTCCGTTTGTTCCGACCATATACGGAAATTTCCATATCGCGCCAATACCGATAGCGCTGCCGGCTGCAGCTAAAATAAAACCAATCTTTGATGCAAAATGCTCTCTAGAAGCCAATAAAAACCCTCCTTAATATTTAAAACAAGTACCTATTCTACAATACTTTTTACAGAAATAAAACTATATTCGCAATTATGTAACAAAGAGATGTCTGGAAAGTCATTTTGGGATGCCCCTTTTGCAGGAGCACATGTTTTTTGTTTCGAAAGCGAAGCGACAGCTACAAGTATTTTTAACGAATATGGAAGGAGAAGCTGTTCGAAAAGTCCTGCGTTTTGTTCGTCTTTCATTGAAGTAAAAACTACTTAAAAATAGTAAAAGATTTCTATTGAAAGAGGCAACTGTTTTTTGGACAGCCTTTTAAGATTTTGTAAATCATGTAAAACCCCACTTTCCATGGGGTGTTCCTTTGTTCTGTGTAGTGCATTATGTTATAATTTAACATGACATTTTCGTATATAGACACAGAAGGTAGGAACGTATGATGGAAAAACAATACAAAGTAGGTGACGTGCTAACTGGAAAAGTAACTGGAATTCAACCATACGGAGCATTCGTGGCGTTAGATGAGCAAACTCAAGGGCTTGTTCACATCTCAGAAATTACGTATGGATTTGTAAAGGATGTTAGTCACTTCTTAAAAGTTGGCGATGAAATTACTGTGAAGATTTTGGAAATTGAATCCGAATCCCAAAAAATAAGCTTATCCATTCGTGCGTTGCAAGAAGAGCCTACCCATCTGAAAAAGGAGCAGCGCAAAACATTGCAGGAGCGACTTGATGAGGATGACGCAGCAGGCTTTCAGCCATTAAAAGATAAGCTACAGGAATGGATTGAACAATCAGGACAAAAATAACAAAGTGAAGAAGGCGCCCAAAAAGCCGTACATAATCGGCTTTTTGGGCGTTTTTGATGATGTTTTTTGCTACAGAAAAAAATTACGAGCGAATTAAGGGTGTTTATGAGCGAATTCAACTGTAAACCGAGCGAACTTTACACGTTTATGAGCAAATTGTGACTTTTTAACTAGATGCAATATAAAAAGGAGCTGACCGAACAAGATTTATCTTTTTAGCCAGCACGGTTATCATAAAGTGGTCTCAATCAAGCTGCTTCCATTTACGCAGACGATATTGCAAGTTTTGTCTGCTCATGCCAAGTGCGGCAGCGGCTTTTGTGACATTGCCGTTATGCATTTTCAACACATTTTGCACGTAAAATATTTCGGCATCACGCAAATATTCATCAAGCGGTAGCAATTGCTCATCATTCAAAATCAAACTTGACGGCGTACCAGACTGCTGTACCTTAAAGCGGAAATGGAGTGGCAACATTTCAAATGTGACTATTTCCTCATTCGTTATAACTGCTGCAATTTCATCAAGTAATAGCTCTAATTCCTTCAAATTCCCCGGCCAATCATGGCTCATAAAAAGCCTCATTACTTCAGGTGATAAACCTTGGATAGAGGAAGCAAAACGTGCGCGATGGCGAGCGAAATAATCTGATACAAATGGCTCAATATCCTCCTTACGCTCGCATAAGGGCGGAATAGAAATGACTAAATTGGCGAAAAAATAATAAAGCTCTTTCAATAATTGACCTTCGCTAATTAAGTCAATAGGGTCGCTGCCTATACTGCCAATAATCATATGCTTTGTCACGGATAGTTCCTTTAAAATTTGGAGTAGCTGCTCCTGCATTTCAATCGACAAAAATTCAATGCGCTCAAAAAAGAAAGTAAAGTTGCCGCCAGCTTGCAAATGATTGCGAATTTTTTCGACAATACGCTCATCACGTCTGCTGAAAAATGTAATAAAATCATCATTATTTGGCAATAATGCATTGTGGATGCTTTCAGCAACTAAATCTTTTCCAGTACCAGAATCACCGATTAGTAACACAGGAATACGTGCATGGGCAGCTTTTTTTGCATGTGTCATTACTTGCTGCATTGCATCGGAAACAGCCGTAATTGTCTCAAATGTCAGCGGCTCACCGTATCTTCTTAAAGGTTGATAAATCAGCTTTTCAAGTGATGTAATATCGCGTGCAAATTCAATCGCACCGATAAGTTTATCTTGATCAAAAATCGGGAAAGTATCGTTTAGTGTTGTAATTTCATGCCCATCTTTATTGCGATATGTTTGTTTCACATTCATTTCTTTGCGCCCGGTTTGTATAACGCGCCACAATGTACTATCTTTTTTGCGGAATGCAAAAAGCTCAAAAAGGGAATGGCTAGTCATTTCTTCAAATGCATAGCCTTCAATTTCTTTCATTTTTGCATTATAAAGTAATGTTTTCCCCTCAGTATCAATCGCGTGAATCCCTACAGAAATATGCTCAATCGCATGTATGTAAAAGGGAATGAGCTGTCTTTGCTGTTCAAACAATGCAAGCACCTCAAATTTTCTTAAAATTTTTTAAAAGATTATACTTGAAAAAAGCAATAATCTTTTGCATTATTATAAATATAAAGTGTGATTGAGTGCAAATTTTTTTTGCGTGAAATTGCATTTAATAATTAAAAAAATTATTTAGGAGGATTTTTCATGATTCCATATAAGCACGAGCCATTCACTGATTTCGCACAACAAGAAAACAAAGATGCATATTTAGCAGGCTTAAAATTAGTTGACAGCTATTTAGGTCAAGACTATCCATTAATTATTGGTGGCGAGCGCATCACAACAGAAGACAAGATTGTTTCTTACAACCCAGCAAAGAAAACAGAAGTGATTGGTCGCGTATCAAAAGCTTCACGTGAGCTTGCTGAAAAAGCAATGAAAATTGCAGATGAAACATTCAAAACATGGAAAAAAGTTGATCCTGCCATTCGCGCAGACGTATTATTCAAAGCAGCTGCTATTATCCGTCGCCGCAAATTCGAATTCTCAGCTTTATTAACAAAAGAAGCGGGTAAGCCATGGAATGAGGCAGATGCAGATACTGCTGAAGCGATTGACTTCCTAGAATATTATGGCCGTCAAATGCTACGCATTAAAAATGGTCAACCAGTAGAAAGCCGTCCAGGCGAATACAACCGTTATGACTACATTCCATTAGGAGTGGGAATTGTTATTTCTCCATGGAACTTCCCATTCGCTATTATGGCTGGTACAACGGTAGCGGCTGTTGTTACAGGTAATACAGTATTATTAAAACCAGCTTCAACAACACCAGTTGTTGCTTATAAATTTATCGAGGTATTAGAAGAAGCAGGCTTACCAGCAGGCGTAGTTAACTATGTGCCAGGTAGCGGTGCAGAAGTTGGGGACTACTTAGTAGACCATCCACGTACACGTTTCATCAGCTTTACAGGTTCACGTGATGTAGGTTTACGTATTAACGAACGTGCATCGAAATTAAACGAAGGTCAAATTTGGATTAAACGTGTCATCGCAGAAATGGGCGGTAAAGATACAATCGTTGTAGATAAAGAGGCTGATTTAGAATTAGCAGCTCAATCAATCGTGAAATCAGCATTTGGTTTCTCAGGTCAAAAATGTTCAGCATGTTCACGTGCGGTTATCGTAGAAGATGTTTACGAGCAAGTTGTGAATCGTGTAGAAGAATTAACAAAAGCGTTAACAATCGGTGACCCAGCAGACCCATCGAACTTCATGGCAACAGTAATTGACCAAGCAGCATTCAATAAAGTAACAGAGTACATTGAAATTGGTAAAGGCGAAGGACGTCTAGTTGCTGGCGGTACAGCAGATGATTCTGTAGGTTACTTCGTACATCCAACTGTATTTGCAGATGTAGATCCGTCTGCACGTATTATGAAAGAAGAAATCTTTGGTCCAGTTGTTGCAATTGCAAAAGCAAAAGATTTCGATCAAGCAATCGAAATTGCGAATGATACGGAATACGGTTTGACAGGTGCAGTTATTACAAATAATCGCCTTAACCTAGAAAAAGCACGTGAGGATTTCCACGTAGGAAACCTTTACTTCAACCGTGGCTGTACAGGTGCAATTGTAGGTTACCAACCATTTGGTGGTTTCAACATGTCAGGAACAGACTCAAAAGCAGGTGGTCCAGACTACTTACAATTACACATGCAAGCGAAAACAACTTCAGAAATGCTTTAATTTTTTCCAAGAAAAATCCTCCATTTTTTCAAATGTGGGATGAATATAATTTAGCGGGTGTTCAAATGTCCGTTGAAAAAGAGGAACTCAGTCTAAGAGCGTCACATTCTGTGGCGACGACTGAGTGACCAACCAACATCGTGTCGGCGGATGTTGCAGATTAGTTAACCGTTGTCACAGGACGTGATGGTTTTAGGTTAACTTCCACTGACAAGCTCGAAAAAATCTGGACGCAATAACGCCGAGGCGTTATTGATTAGAAAAATGGCGGGTAGACAATGGTATGCCCGCTATTTTCAGTGTTTAAAAGTAAAGCTCAATTTCGAAGTTTTGTAGTGAAATTAGTGAATTTTGCGTAAAATTCATAGGTCATGTTTGCGAATACGTAAAATTCCTTGAAGACTTTTTAAAATGTGACAATTTTATAAACAAATTTATGTTGAAATATGTTACAATGTTGGCGATATCAAAAAACAATTAAAAATGTTAAAGAGGCGAATTAATAATGGCTGAAAATTTAAACCTATTTACATCAACACAGGATGTCATTCAAGAAGCGTTACAAAAACTTGGTTATGATGAAGCGATGTATGAATTACTAAAGGAACCACTTCGTATGTTAGAAGTACGCATCCCTGTTAAAATGGATGATGGTACGACGAAAGTGTTCACAGGTTATCGTGCACAGCATAATGACGCAGTAGGACCAACTAAAGGTGGCGTACGTTTCCACCCAGCTGTTACTGACGAGGAAGTTAAAGCGCTTTCAATGTGGATGACATTGAAATGTGGAATTGTAGATTTACCGTATGGTGGAGGTAAAGGTGGGGTTATTTGTGACCCACGTCAAATGTCAATGGGCGAAATCGAACGCTTAAGTCGTGGTTATGTGCGTGCAGTAAGTCAAATCGTTGGACCAACAAAAGATATTCCAGCGCCAGACGTATTTACAAACGCTCAAATTATGGCATGGATGATGGACGAGTATAGCCGCATGGACGAATTTAACTCACCAGGCTTCATCACTGGTAAGCCGCTTGTACTTGGTGGTTCGCAAGGACGTGACCGTGCAACAGCGGAAGGTGTAACAATTGTTATTAAAGAAGCAGCAAAAAAACGTGGTATTGATATTGAAGGAGCGCGTGTTGTTATCCAAGGTTTCGGTAACGCAGGTAGCTTCCTAGCAAAATTCATGAGCGATTTAGGTGCAAAAATTATTGGTATCTCTGATGCCTATGGTGCATTACATGATCCTAACGGTTTAGATATCGACTATTTATTAGATCGCCGCGACTCATTCGGTACTGTAACAACTCTATTTGAAAATACGATTACAAACAAAGAGCTATTAGAGTTAGAATGTGATATTTTAGTACCTGCAGCTATTGAAAATCAAATTACTGCAGATAATGCACACGATATTAAAGCAAACATTGTTGTAGAAGCTGCTAACGGACCAACGACTGCAGAAGCAACAAAAATTTTAACAGAGCGTGGTATTCTTTTAGTGCCAGACGTACTAGCATCTGCTGGTGGTGTAACTGTATCTTACTTCGAATGGGTACAAAACAACCAAGGCTACTACTGGACAGAAGAAGAAGTACGTGAAAAATTAATTCGCAAAATGGTAGATGCTTTTGACAGCGTCTACACAACAGCTACGAATCGCAACATTAATATGCGCTTAGCTGCATACATGGTAGGTGTTCGCCGCACTGCCGAAGCATCTCGCTTCCGTGGTTGGGTGTAATATAATAGAAGAAAGACTGCTGGCTAGAGAATTCTCTGCCAGCAGTTTTTTGTGTTTTTTAAGGTAATTCTTTCAGTAGCGAAACTATAAGAGAGTGCTCTCATTTTTCAGATTTTGTTCAGTCACTTTATAGTAATGTCGGAGAAGGTCGGGGATAAAAAATGAAGGGGAGGGACGTAAATACAACTGAATATAGAAAAAGGTAGGAGTGATAAAAATGGAAACATACAAAGAACGAAAAAGTTGGTGGCAAAAAGCACTTCCGACAGCGCTTTCCGTTATGCTTGTCGCTAGCAGCCTTTCAGTAGCAGTACCGACTAGTGAAGTAAAGGCGGCTGACAATGTACTTGCACCAGGAGGGGTAAGTAATGGCTTAATCTCTTGGATAGATGTGGAGCGTAGTGCAGAGCTTGAAGGAAATGACGTGACTGCGGTAACTGATTTAGCTGATAATGAACCTTGGGTAAGAGAAGCGCTCACTTCTTATAATGAAAATGGTATGAATTTTAATGGTGGACTTCAAACAAACAAAGTAATGTATACTCGTTCTGCAAGTGAATTTAATGTAAACGATTCAGCGCGTGAAGTATTTTCTGTACAAGCAAGTGAAAATTATACAGGATTTCCTTGGGAGCTCGGTGGAAAAGGATCGACAGCTAGATATGGTACAGGAAATAGCATAGCAACATATTTTGGTAGAGAAGATAGTTTAACTATTAATGTTGATAATTACGACTTGAAAAACGGGGCAATGTTAAACATATGGAGTGCGCAGGATGATTGGACACTTTCACTAAATGGAAGTAAATTGCATGAAGAAAAAGATAATACACCGAGTTTTACTACTAGTACTTCTGGAAGTCGATACTATATTGGTGCAGGTCATTCCAGCCGTTTTAATGGCATGATTGCCGAAGTAATTCTCTTTAATCGTCAATTAGAAGTCGATGAACGAATGAGAGTTAACAGCTATCTGGCTTTAAAATATGGTCTTACATTAAAGGACGATAATGATAGTTTAATAGATTATCTTGCTAGCGATAGCTCACCAATGTGGGAGGCTACTAGTAACATTGGTTACGGCAACCGAATCACAGGCATTGGACGTGACGATAATGGAGCATTGAATCAAAAGCAATCGAAGGCTCAAATTGACGACGCGAATGTCACAATTGCATTAGGTAGCGAGATTAAGGAAACAAATGCTAAAAATCAAAATACGATAGCAAATGACAAATCTTTCTTCATATTCAGTGATAATGGTGCTGAAGCTAATTTTGTTACTTCGTTAAAGAAAGATGAAGAAAAGCTAAAGCATATTGCGCGTATTTACAAAGTTCAAAAGACGAATTGGCATGATACAACTATCACTTTGGCAGTAGATAAAGTACAGGATGCAACAAAGTATCCGTTATATTTAGTTGTAAGTTCAGACAATCAGTTTGATGAAAATGATTTATTCTATCCATTAATAGATGGGGAAATTACACTAAACAGTAGCCTACTTACTGATGGAACATTCTTTACGATTGCTGCACCAGTACCTGAAGTTGAAAGTGCGCACCTTGAGCAAGTAACAGCTGAAGGCAACCAAATTATTTTAACATTTGATCAAGAAGTTCAACTAACGGATGGTGAAGAAGGCTTTACAGTAGAAATCGACGGTCAACAAATTACATTAGACGCTAATGCAATTGAGGTTGACCCAGACGATGCAACAAAAGTCATTATCACATTGCCTAATGGTACAGACGTGACCGATAAAGAAATCATTGTTGATTATGATGACAGTCAAGGAAATATACAAGGAACAAATGGTGTAGCTGTTGAAAACTTCAAAAAAACAATTGACAATAAACAGCTAGCTTTAAATGTGGAAAAACCAGCTGGCAACACAGTTACAACAGCGAGACCGGAATTTTCAGGAACAGCAACCCCTGGTGCAAAGGTGACTGTGAAAATTTCTGATGAGATTACGTTAGAAGTAACAGCGGGGAGCGACGGAAAATGGAGCGTTACACCAGATACAGACCTTCCTGACGGTGATTACAATGTAGAAATTATAGCTGAGAAAGATGGTAAAACATCTGCACCAGTGACAAAAACATTGAAGATAGATACTATCACACCAGTTTCCTATGAAGATGCACTAACTATTACACAACCTGCTGAAATAATAAATAATTCAAAGCCAACAATCAGCGGTACAGTGCAGACATCAATAACGACACCATCAACAGTTACAATTGAATTAAAGGATGCGGGTGGTCGTGTAATCGCAACGGCCGATTCAGCCTCAGTCATTGTGAATTCGGACGGTACTTGGGAATTTACACCACCGACAGATTTGCCGGACGGTACGTACACAATTATTGCGACAGCAACAGACGGTACAAATACGGCAATAAAAGAGCATACATTTACAATTATTACGGTAGACAAAACGGCATTACAAAACAAAGTAGATGAAAGCACTCGTTTAAATGCTAGTGAGTACACACCAAATACTTGGACAAACTATCAAGCGGCCTTATTGCAAGCGCAAAATGTGTTAGACAATCCACATGCAACACAGGATGAAGTTAATCTAGCATTAGCAGAGTTGGCAGCAGCACAAAATGCACTTGTTCCTGTGACAACAGTGGGGCAAGGGTTAAATAGTTTAACACCTTCAACAGGAGGTATATTAAGCCCGAGCTTCCAAACAGATGTCACAGATTATATGATGAATGTAGGAAATTCAACGACTGTTATTGGCTTTGACGCAATACCAGTACAGGCGGGTGCTACAGTGACGACAACGGTGAATGGTCAGCCGGGTACATTAGGGCAAATTCCATTACAAGTTGGGGCGAATACAATTGTTATTACAGTGACCGATGCCAATGGCTTCGTGAAGCGCTATACAATCATTGTATATCGTGCTGCTTATACGGGTGGGGGAGGTACATCAACGCCAACACCAACACCAAGCCTAGAAGCACCAGCAGAAACAAAAACAATTATTCATGTTGATTTAGAAGTGGATGGTGAAAATCCACTGGAAAAAACAACAGTGGAAATTGAGCGCACGACACATCCAGATGGACGTATTACAGATTTTGTGAATTTAACGCCAGAACAAGCTTTAGAAGCGGTAGAGAAAGCGAAGCAAATTGGCAATACAATTGCACGTATCGTAATTCCGGATGTACAGGATGTAGTTGCCCAAACGACAGTTGAAGTACCAAAAGATGCATTGCGTATTTTACGTGACAATGGCTTAGACCTAGAAATTTCTACAGATAATGCACATATTGCAATACCAAACAGCTCTATGGAAGGGGTAGAGGACAACTTCTACTTCCGTTTAGTGCCTGTGAAAAAGGAAGATGAGCGTCAGGCAATTGAAGCCCGTGCTCGTGCGGAGCGTGTTGTACGTGAAGCTTTACAAAGCAACAACGTACATGTAGTTGCTCGTCCGATGACGATTGAAACAAATCTACCTTCCCGCCCAGTGATTGTAACATTGCCGTTACGTGGTATCACATTACCAGCAGCAGATGCAGAGCGCCAGGCGTATCTAAATAGCTTAGCTGTATTTATCGAACATACGGATGGCGAAAAGAAAGTAGTTCAGCCAGAAGTCGTGACGATGCATGACGGCAACATTGGATTACGCTTTACAGTAGAGAAATTCAGTACATTTACAATTATTCAAGAAAGTGAAGAAGGAACGCATACTGCCTATATTCGTGGCTTTGAGGACGGTACATTCCGCCCAGAGGAAAATATTACACGTGCACAAGTGGCGCGTATGATTGCTCGTATTTTAGGCTATGAAGAAGATACAGTGATAAATGTAGCACCATTCAAAGACATCCCAAGCACGCATTTTGCGGCAAGTGAAATTGCCTTTGTTAAAGCAGCAGGAATTATGGATGGTGATGAAAAAGGGAACTTTAATGCATCGAACAATATTACACGTGCACAAATGGCGAAAGTCGTGGCAAACTTCAAAAAGCTACATGTAGAAGAGAACATCCCATTAACATTTAGCGATACAAAAAATCATTGGGCACAGTGGATTATTGAGGCAAATCGCGATGCGGGTATTATTAGCGGTTATCCAGATGGACGCTTTGCACCAAATGAAGCCATTACACGTGTACAAGCAGTGCGTATGATGAATCGCATGTTAGAGCGAGGACCGTTATACGGTGTACAAAATGCAAGTTTCTCTGATGTACCAGAAACACATCGTGCATTTATGGATATTGAGGAAGCAGCACGTAAGCATTCTTATATTGTAGATGAAAATAAGCATGAGCTATTTGTTAAATAATATAAATCCCGACAAGAGTTAGACGAGGCATAGTTGGTTATAAAAGTTAGGGCTGTCTGAAAAGGAATATCTTTTCGGACAGCCCCTTCTTGGTAGCTACTTATATTGTTAACTAATTAACTTGTCTAGTTTTTGTCAAGAAAATATGTGTAGTATACATAATAAAAGGGTTTGTTTATGATGATAATAATTACGTTATGCATAGGTTGCGCAGTCTTGAGCTGGCTAATATACAAGCAGAAGCAAAAAGCATTACGACGTGAAAAGAAGAAGGTGATGATACAGCGTCTGGATATTTTATTAAAATCCAATCCGCCCAAAACATCATCTGAAAATCCAAAGAAAGATACTGCTTTATAGGAAACAACCGCTATACTGAAAGGGAGTAAATATACGGAGAAGGAAGGCATGATGATGAAAAAATATATTTTAATTGCGGTAAGTATTATCATGCTATTTGTGCTTGTCTTTTTTATTGGCAATCAACAATATTTTTGGGATGACAAAAAAATAACTGTAGAAAACGGTGCTGCTTCAATAACGACTGAGCAATTAAAAAGGACGACAAAGCTTGAGGGGGAATGGTCTTTTTATCCGAATGAACTGATTGCACCGAATGAATCGCTAGAAAACTATGCAAATAACCGCATAACTGTTAGGGTACCAAGCGATTTAAGTAGTTATATGGAGCCGAATAAAGAGGGATTAGCTGTTGGGACGTACTATGTAAAAGTAGAAGTACCGGCTGATGGTCAGTATGGCTTATATATTAATACGATTCGTCAAGCTAATCGTATATTTATTAATGGTGTGGATGTAGGCGGCAAAGGGTGGCCTACACGTAATTTACAAGAATATAAAGCTGAAAGTGGAGATAAATACATTGTTTTTGCACAGAGTGAGAAAAAAGAGTTACATATTTTAATACAGGTTAGCGTTTATAACTACCCACAAGCCGGTATATTATATCCAGTGGAATTTGGCACTGCTGACAAGGTGCAAACATTTTATTGGAAAAAATTAATATTAAGCGCATTTGTTAGTTTAGGCTATATTGTGCTAGGAATAATTTATAGCATTGCCTATTTACTACATCGCAGACGGAAAGAGGAGCTGTTTTTCGGTCTATTTGCGATTTTATGTGGAATATATATGTCCTTTATTAATGACAAAATATTTTTCTTACTTACATCCATTGATTCTTTAGCTCTTGAAATGAAATTACAGCTAGGAATTATCCCGTTAGCCCTTATATGCTTGACATTATTTATTCATAATATGTACCCACAAATGACGAAAAAGCCAATCCTTTATTTATTGCTTCTTTTGCTGTGCATTGCTCTTGTAAAATACGGTATTTATGATCCGTTTTACAAAGGGAGAGCTACGACAGGGGCGGAGTTGAATTATAGAAAGCTTCAATACATTGCTCTTTTAGCTCCTACCTTTATATACAATGCTATTATTTTAATACGTGTACTTATCCATCGATTAGAGGAGGCTAAATATGTATTAATTGTTGTGATGGCTGTAGGGTGTTACAGTTTTTTATTGGCTCTTAATTTTATCACGGATTTTCCGTTTGATTATAGTGAATTTGTGCTATTCATTGTAGTGCTAATTAGTTTTTCTTTATTGTTAAATTATCGAGCAAATGCCGCATTAATAAAAGTTGAAAATTTAACGAAGGAGCTCGTTTTACATAATCAAATGAAGGATGAATTTTTACTAAAAACGTCCCATGAGTTACGGACGCCGTTAAATGGCATATTGAACTTATCAAAGTCTTTAATGGAGGGCTTGGAGGGTCCATTAAAGCGGGAGCAACAGGAGCAAGCGATTTTAATTCATAATGTGACGAATCGTTTAGGGCATCTAGTAGATGATTTATTGTTCTCATCACATCATATGACAGGGGAAATAAAAATTACACCGACCGTAGTGTCTGTCAAAGTAATAAATGAGGTGGTAGAAGAAATCAAAAGTGTCATGCCAAACAATTCACATGTGCAAATGCTAGCGGCAATTGATGCGACACTACCCTCTATGTGGACAGATGAGCTACGCTTTAAGCAAGTATTATATAATTTACTACACAATGCTATCCAGCATACAAAAGAAGGAGAAATTGCAGTTACTGCCTTTCTTCAGGGGCAGCAACTAGCTATTCGAGTGAGTGATACAGGTGCGGGGATTGCAGAACAAAATATTGAGCATATATTTAATGCGTTTTATCAAGCGCCAAATGAATCAAAGGCAGAGGGATTAGGCTTAGGCTTAAGTATTGCGAAAAATATTGTGGAGAAATTAAATGGTGAAATTTATGTGGAAAGCAAGGTAGGGCAAGGAACCACATTTACTTTTACAATGCCTTTTGCAAAAGAGGAGCAGCAGCATTCTTTAATGGTTACAACAGCATTAACAACAAGACATGCAGCTTTACCACAATTACAATTACCACTAATCCATAAAGGGAACGATAAAACGATTCTGATTGTTGATGATGACCACACAAATATTAAAGTACTGTTTGATGCATGTGTAGCAAAAGGTTATTCTGCTATTGCAGTAGATAACGGCTTTGATGCATTGCACTATATTGAGAAAAACAAAGTAGGGTGCGTGCTGACAGATTTATTAATGAAGGATATGTCCGGCTATGAACTTTGCAAGCAAGTACGCAAGCGATACGATATGCTAGAATTGCCGATTATCGTACTAACGGCAATTATGAAGCAAACCGACTTGTTAATGACATTGCAAGTTGGCGCAAACGATTATTTACAAAAGCCAATCGTAATGGATGAATTATTTGTTCGCATCGAGTCACTATTGGCAATACGCCAATCTTCTATTGATGCAATAGAAACGGAAATGAATTATTTATATGCACAAGTAACACCGCATTTTGTTTACAATACACTGAATACGATTATCGGTTTAAGCTATACAAATATAGAGAATACGAGAGAAGCGCTCTACTGCTTAGCGACCTACTTCCGCGCAAAATTAAATGTCCACTATCGCAATAGCAAAGTGCCATTAGAAGAGGAAATTGAGCTAGTAAAAGCTTATTTATATATTGAAAAAATGCGCTTTGGCGAGCGGCTTACTGTACATTATGATATTGATGAATCGATTCATTTAATGATTCCTGCTCTATCGCTTCAGCCTTTAATAGAAAATGCAGTTGTCCACGGTATTTCAAAGAAAAAAGAAGGCGGTATTATTGAGCTGAGTGTAAAGCGTGAGGGTCAATTTGTCCGCATTAAAGTATCGGATAATGGAGCGGGAATGTCGGAGAAAAAGCTTCAGCAATTATTAAGTGGGAAAGGCTCGCGTATTGGTTTTACAAACCCATGGAAAAAATTCGATTTACTAAAAAACGTAAGTTTAAATTTGCACAGTAAGGAAGGGCATGGAACAACGATTATTATTTTATTACCGAAGGAGGAAGGGCTATGAATATTGCTATAATCGACGATGAGCAGATGGCGATTGATGTATTGCAAATTATGCTGAAAAATATTCATTCACTCCCACTTTCAATAAAAGGTGCCTTTACAAATGTTAGCGATGCTATCAAACTATTCGAACGGGAGCCAATAGATGTTGTTTTACTTGATATGGAGATGGTTGATATGCATGGTTTGCAAGTAGCAAAACAGCTACTTGCAAAGCAGCCGTCAATTTCAATTATTTTTGTGACGGCACATATGCAATTTGCTGTAGATGCCTTTGAAATAGAGGCAACCGATTATTTATTAAAGCCTGTACATGAAAAAAGATTGCTCAAAGCTTTAACGAAAGCAAAGGAGAAAAGAGAATTACAGCAAAAGGTAAAAGTTATAGATGAGCAGCCTGTATTTTATGTACAAACCTTCGATAGTTTTCAATTATTAGACCAAAACAACCAGATGATAAAATGGCGTACGAAAAAAGTAAAGGAATTGTTTATCTATTTATGGTTGAATCAGCAAAAGCCTAACTTAAATGTCTTGATTATCGAAATTTTATGGCCTAATAGCGAATATGACAAAGGCTCCGCCAATTTATATACGACAGTCTACCAACTGCGAAAACTATTTAAAGACAAGGGAGTTGAAAACCCAATAGAGCTTGTCAACAATCATTATCAATTAAATCTTCAAGTAAAGAGTGATTATGAGAATTTACAAAGTATATTAAATAAAGAGAATCATAATGAACTAGAGATACAGCGAATATTAAATATTTATCAAAGTGATTTTTTAGAAAATGAAGATTATGATTGGGCAATAAAGATTAAAAATGATATGAAGCAGCAGGTTTTACATGTCCTAGAGCGTTATGTGGAGAATATGGTTTCAGAAAACACATTGTTAAAGCTAAGCTGCCTACAAAAAATGTTGCTTTTAGATGAGTATAATGAACGATTTATGTTTAAAATTTTACAATTTTTAGTGCAGAACAATCGGAAAATGGAATGCATGAAATTTTATCATGAAATAAAAGCGAAACTAGAAGTGGATTTGAAGGTTTCTGTACCAAAAGAAATTGAAAAATTATATGAAGACTATATGAAAAAACAGCAGCTTTGAGCTTTATAGAAAAGCACATATAAAATAGCCATAAATACGTGCGGTAGTAGGATATCCGAAAAGTTTGACACCGCATTGAAATAAAGATTTTGATTGCTCCACTTTTATTGAAAGAGAATACTGCTAAAGCCAATGTTCATCCCATTTTTAAAAGATGTCTTCTCCATTTAGGTGAGTTCACTTTTGTCAAATATCATCGCCACTGTCCAAAATGCCGGCTATGCACGGCTTTTTGGACAGTTTCTCTTTGACGAAAAAAAGCGGAATTTGTTGAATTTTGTTCAGTATTTGTCTAGTTGGACTTTTTATACTGAGAGAAAAAGGCTGGAGGAATGAAAAATGTTGAAAAGCTTATTGCAGGAAAGGGTTGCTCATTTTCAAAACAATGTAAAGGAGCTTGTTAATAATCAAGATGTATTCGGTATTCAAGCAACTTCATTAACTGTGTTAGATAGGGACGTCGTTGTAGGTTATATCGTAGATAAAAAAATTTATTTGAAAGCTGTATGTCCCGGAACAACAACAATTAAATTGGCAGAGGGTGATAAGAAAGCGTTAATAAAGCTTACTGTGCAAAACACGGGAACTATAATAACGGAAATTACACCTTATCTAAAAAATAAACAAGTTGTACCTGTCTTTTTTAGGACTATATTAGGTGAAACAGCAGTTGCGGTTGATTTGAAGGGGGCGCTAGCAAATTACTTAATTACCGAAGGAAAAATAAATGAAGGCAGTTTAATTGAAGAAGTTCACTATGAATCAATGCATCCAAATGTTATCGGCCATTCTATTGATGGCAAGTTCATTTTAGGCTGTCATATTAACGGCTTGCCTTTAACAAATAGACAAGAATATGCGCTAGCTAATCGCATTGTGACATTAAAGTTTTCTAAAATAAATTATCGTTCTAACGGTTTAAAGGCAGTGTTAGATGAAGATATAACGATTACTTTTAGCATAACAAGTCAAATTTTATCTTGATTTTCCATCTTGAATCATTGCTAACAAGGCATTCGCTAAATACTACGGATAAAGGTTTCTTTCTTTGCTCTTTTGATAAAACATGAGACAATATAAAGAGCTTTGAAAGGAGAGAAAACAATGAATCCATTTACATTTTATAACCCTGTAACGCTTCATTTTGGAAACGATGCAATGGAAAAATTGCCACAGGAGCTAGCGAAACATGGTGACAAGGTTCTCGTTGTCTACGGTGGTGGTAGCATTAAGAGCAACGGTGTTTACGATGATGTGCTAACAATATTGAAGCAAGCTAATAAGGAAGTATTTGAATTAGCAGGTGTGGAGCCAAATCCACGCGTTGAAACAGCGCGCCGCGGTGCAGAAATTTGTAAAACAGAAGGTATTGACCTCGTATTAGCAGTAGGAGGTGGCTCGGTTATTGATTGTTCGAAATTAATCGTTGCGGCTGCGAAATACGATGGCGATGCATGGGATTTGGTTATCAAAAAGGCGGTTGCGGAGCAAGCATTGCCATTAGGTGTTGTGCTAACTTTAGCTGCGACAGGCTCTGAAATGAATTCGGGCTCTGTTATTACGAATATTGAAACAGAAGAGAAATTCGGCTGGGGCAGTCCAACAGTATTCCCGAAATTTTCAATTTTAAATCCTAAGTATACTGTAACTGTGCCAAAAAACCATACAATATACGGAATTGTTGATATGATGTCGCATATATTCGAGCAATATTTCCACAATGCTACAAACACACCTGTAACGGATGGCATGTGTGAAGGGGTATTGCGTGCCATTATGGAGGCAGCGCCAAAATTAGTGGAGGATTTGGATAATATTGCACTACGCGAAACGATTTTATTAGCTGGAACAATCGGCTTAAACAATTTCTTATCAATGGGTTCACGCGGAGATTGGGCTACACATAATATCGAGCATGCCGTATCAGCGGTGTACGATATACCGCACGCAGGTGGGCTCGCTATTCTTCAACCGCACTGGATGCGCCATGCAGTGACGGAAAATCCGGAGCGCTTTGCAAGGCTAGCAGTTCGGGTCTTTGATGTTGAGGCAAATGGAAAATCAACTGAGGAGATTGCCCACGAAGGAATCAATCGCTTAGCTGCTTTTTGGACTTCTATAGGAGCACCAAATAAATTAGCAGACTACAATATTGATAGCACTCATTTTGATAAAATAATTGAGCACACAATGTTTAATGGTCCATTTGGCAACTTTAAAAAGCTTGAAGCGCAAGATGTGCGTATAATTTTAGAAAATGCATTATAAAAAACAGACTAGCAAGTACAGTGCTTGCTAGTCTGTTTTTAACATCTATTAGGAAGTAGGCTTTTCATCGATGTGCTGCCAGCTAACTTGCCCGTCATCCTCGTCAAATAAAATGACGACTTCCGTAACACCTTTTTGACTTAAAATAAGATGTGTTAAATAATCTCGGACGTCATCTAAATAAGCAAGGGAGAGTTTCGGGTCTGCCTCTGCTTCAAGCTCTACATGTAAAAACTCTCCTTCCTTAATAACTTCTAAACGAACAATGTCTTTTACATTTGGCTCTGCCATTACTAAATGAGCGATATGATTAAGCATTTCTTGGTCTGTTTCTCCAATCACACCTCTCGCATTGTCTAAAAAAACACGACCAACTACGTAGAACATCATAAAGCCTATTATCATCGAAACAAGTCCCTCAAGTCGATAAAAACCTGTAAAGTAAGCAATTAAAATAGCGCTAAATGCAAGAACATTCCCGCTAGTAGCTACTAAATCCTCCATCCACACAAGCTTTGTAGCAGGTTTGGCACGCTTTAAATATTTTACTGATTTTGGAATTGAGGCAAATCCACCATCTTCGGCACCGACTTCATGCAGCACTTCCTTCGCTGCTTTATGCAATACTATCAGCTCCATTACACCACCTATTGCTAATACGCCAAGTGCAATGAACATGCCATTTGATTCTGTGGCTGGAGATAAAAAGTGATGCCAGCCTTCTTTTACTGTTTCGTAAGATAAAATACCAACGATTAAGACCGCTCCTAGACAAACTAAATTAATAAGACGACCAAACCCATTAGGAAATTGTGCTGTAGGTGATTTTTTCGCTAGAGCAGATCCAATGAAAACGAAAAATTGATTTGCCGCATCACCTAAGGAATGCATCATTTCAGCAAACATTGCAACATTTCCTGTAAAGAAAAAAGCAATTCCTTTAATAATGCCTAAAAATGCATTGACAATTGCAGCTAGCAAGGAAGGTTTATTACCACTTTTAAGTAGTGTGAAAATTTCTCGCATAAGCGTCTCCTTTTAATTATTTAAGATAGTAACTCAATTTCGATTTTTTCTATATAATGTTGCGTATGCAAATCTTTGTAGAGCGTTATTGTATTTTGCTGGACTGTAGTAAAGCGTATGGCAACCTCATGTTCAGTTGTATCATTTGCTACTAACTTGTCACTTATACGAACATTTTCAATATACATTTCATGTTGTTGCATATAGGTGAGGAGCATCGAAATATCATCGTAGTTTTTCAATTGTACTTTCAATGAAAATTCATGCGCCCGTAAACGTTTAGGTCCGATCTTAGTTAAAAATGGTGCGAGTAGCTCAATGCCGAGAACAACTATTAGCACTGTCATAAAGGCTTCGGCATAAAAACCTGCCCCGACAGCAATCCCAATTCCCGCTGCTCCCCAAATCATAGCGGCAGTTGTTAGCCCTGTAATGCTATCATTCCCTTTTCGTAAAATGACTCCGGCTCCTAAAAAACCAATTCCACTAACAACCTGCGCCGCTAGCCGTAGCGGATCCATCGTAATATTAATATCGTCACGAGCAGGTGTCGTATAAGCAGTTTCAATAGAAATAATCGTTAACAAACAGCTAAATGTCGCAATAACTAAACTTGTTTTTAATCCAACCGGTTTCTTTTTTAGTTCCCTTTCAATCCCTATAATTAAACTTAATCCAGCAGCAATAGCTAGTTTAATTAGAGTTTCCATTGAAAAGGCTTCGGTGAGAATGGATAACAATCGTTGTCCTCCTTCTAAACAAAATCATCTATTGATAATGCGTTATATTACTGTAAAATGGATGGATGTACAAGAAAAATTTTAGCGAGGATTACCATCTATGAATAAACCAATTATTAATCCTTATATTCCAATTGTTATTGGCGTTATATCGGTATCATTATCAGCGATTCTAGTAAAATTAGCGAGCGCGGATGCAGGCGTCATAGCCTTTTATCGTATGTTGTTTTCAGTTATACTTATGCTCCCAATCTTTTTATGGAAGTATACAGCTGAAATAAAATTATTAACGAAAAAGGATTGGCTATTTTCTTGCATCGCAGGTATTTTTTTAGCGTTTCATTTTATTTTATGGTTTGAATCATTAAATTACACATCTGTAGCAAGCTCAACAGTTCTTGTGACAATGCAACCTTTATTTGCTTTTGTAGGGACGTATTTTTTCTTTGGAGAAAAAATCTCATTGAAAACGATTGTTGCTGCAGCAATCGCTATTACGGGTAGCATTTTAATTAGTTGGGGTGACTTTCAAATTAGCGGTACAGCCTTGTATGGAGATGTCTTGGCATTAATTGCTTGTGCGCTAGTAACTGGCTACTTATTATTTGGCCAAGATGTTCGAAAAAGAATTTCACTTGTTACATATACAATGGTTGTTTATATGAGTAGCACAGTCTGTCTGTTCTTTTATGTCCTATTTAAGGGAGAATCGTTCGGTCCGTATCCGGGAATGGAGTGGATGTGGTTTTTATTGCTAGCCATTATTCCTAATTTACTTGGACATACCTTATTTAATTGGTCATTAAAGTTTGTCAGCACAAATGTATTATCGATTGCTATTTTATTTGAGCCAATCGGTGCGGCTATATTGGCGTATTATATTTTTAAAGAATATTTAATTGCGACTCAAATTATTGGTGGCATTGTTGTCCTATTAGGAATACTGCTGTTTGTAATGGATTTTAAAAAAATTAAAAGTTTTTTTAGAAAAACTATTGATTTATAATTTTGTATAGTATATATTATTACTTGTCCTTAACGACAGAATGAAATGAAAACAACACAATAAAGTTTTTGTTGACAGCCAGTTAAGGATGAGTTATAGTATAAAAGTCGCTACCAAAAAGCGATGCGATGATAGTAACATGAACCTTGAAAACTGAACAAGCAAGACGTGAATGAATAAAGTTTCATTGAATAGATGAAACACAATTTTGGACATCGAATGAAGATGCCAGCAAATGTTTTAATGTATCGAAAGCGAAGCGACAGATACAAATTTGAGCTTACTCAAATTCTTTTTATGGAGAGTTTGATCCTGGCTCAGGACGAACGCTGGCGGCGTGCCTAATACATGCAAGTCGAGCGAGTGTTACTTTGGTGCTTGCACCGAAGTAACGCTAGCGGCGGACGGGTGAGTAACACGTGGGCAACCTGCCCTGTAGATGGGGATAACTCCGGGAAACCGGGGCTAATACCGAATGATACTTTGAGACACATGTT